>NZ_JBEXFB010000005.1:149713-499639 GCF_040606575.1 Streptomyces sp. NPDC005402 | reverse complement strand
GGCTTGGTGTGCGGATTGTCCACCCGGAAGATCCGCACCCCGTGGGCCATCCAGTGCCGCAGCACCCGGGTCGTCTCCGCGATCAGACCCTCCAGGTCCGCGTCGAAGGCGATCGGGTAGATGTCCTGGTACTTCTTCGGCGGGTTCTCCGCATAGGCGATGGTCCCGTCGGTGCGGTGGTGGAACCACTCCGGATGCTTCTGCACCCACGGATGGTCCGGCGAGCACTGCAACGCGAAGTCCAGCGCGATCTCCAGACCCTGCGCCGCGGCCTGCTCGACGAACCAGTCGAAGTCCTCGATGGTGCCCAGGTCCGGGTGGACCGCGTCATGGCCGCCCTCCGGCGAGCCGATCGCCCACGGCACCCCCACATCGTCCGGGCCCGCGGACAGGGTGTTGTTGCGGCCCTTGCGGAAGGTGGTGCCGATCGGATGGATCGGCGGCAGGTACACCACGTCGAAGCCCATCGCGGCGATCGCGGGCAGCCGGCGGGCCGCCGTACGGAACGTGCCGTGCGGGCGCTCCGGGGTGCCCTCCGAGCGCGGGAAGAACTCGTACCACGACCCGAACAGCGCCCGCTCCCGCTCCACCAGCAGCGGCAACGTCTCCGACGCGGTGATCAACTCCCGCAGCGGATGGCGGGCGAGCACCGCGTCCACCTCCGGCGTCAGGGCCCCCGCCAGACGGGTCGCGACCGGCAGGGAGTCGTCCGCGAGGGTCTTCGCCGCCGTCAGCAGCACCGCGTGCTGCGGTCCCTCCGGGACGCCCGCCGCCGCACGCGTGTAGAGCTCGGCGCCCTCCTCCAGGACCAGACCGGTGTCGAGACCGGCAGGAACCTTTATGCGGGCGATGCGACGCCAGGTGCCGACCGGATCGCTCCAGGCCTCGACGCGATACGTCCAGCGGCCCTCGACGTCCGGGGTGACCTCCGCGCCCCAGCGATCGCTGCCGGGGGCCAGCTCCCGCATCGGCGTCCACGGGCCGTGCCGCCCTTCCGGGTCGGTCAGGACGACGTTCGCGGCGACCGCGTCATGGCCCTCGCGGAACACCGTCGCGGTGACCTCGAACGTCTCTCCCACGACCGCCTTCGCCGGGCGCCTGCCGGACTCCACGGCAGGGCGGACGTCCCGTACCGGGATGCGGCCGATGACCGGGGTGGAACTCATGCTCTCGCCTCCGCCGTGCTCGAGGCCGGGCGCTGACTGCGCCCGGCCGGGGATCGAAGCTGCGCCGGCGGGGTGTTACCTCCCGGCGGGGGAACGTTCCGCGGATCTCGGCGGACCGCGTCGCGCGACGTCGCCCGCCCGCGGGAGGTCGCTCTGCTCCTGGAGGTAGGCCACCACGCTGCTGCGCAGATAGTGCTCGGCGGCCTCGGCCGCCTCACGCGCGCAGCGCTTGCCCATCAGTACGCACAGCGTGTAACCCGAGTCCTCGAACGTGGCCCGGACATCGCGATCGGCGGGGGAGGCCAGCATGACGCGCTCCCAGGCGCGATAGCGCCGCAGTTGCCGGGCGACTTCGGCTTTGGCCGGTAGCAGCATGGCGCCGTTCACCTTTCGGGACTCGGGAGGATCCAGGGCGCGGAAGAATCCGGGCTCGGGAAGATCCAGGGCTCAGGAAGCTCCGGGATTCAAGAGATCTTCACTCATGGTGCACGTGGGACGACCCAACGTCTTGTTGGTTCTTCAACTACCTCAGTGGGGCGCTCGTGTTGCACGAATGGCGTACGACTCCCACTCTGGAGTCACTCTGAAGCGATCAGCACTCACGCTCCGTGTTTCGGGGTCCGGTCCCGCGGGGGCCGGGAGGAGCGGGAGCTTCGCGGTGAGGAGCGAGCGACGATGAAGACCGCAGTGCCCTGCTACTACCACCTCGACGTGGAGGTCAGCCCGGAACGGGTCGGGCAGGTCAGGCGCATCCTGGCCGCCCACCTACGGCTCTGGGACCTGGAGACCCTGGTCGAGCCCGTCTGTCGTGGTACCGAACTGCTGCTCAAGGCCATCGACGAGCACGCGACGGACAAGAACACCTCGATCGAGCTGTGGTGGAACGGTCAGCACCTCATCACCGCCGTCGCCGAGAACGACTGCGACCTGCGCCCGGATCTGGATCTGCGCGCCTGCCTGGAGCGCATCGCCGCGATGAGCGACGGCTGGGGCTGCTGTGCCACCGGCACCGGCAGCAAGGTCATCTGGTTCTCGCAGCGGGCCCGCGCCGGCGAGCGCGTCCCGCTCGTGCCGACGGCACCCGCCCCCACCCTGCGGGAGGTGCTCCAGGTGCCGCGCGAGATGCCGGTCGCGGCCCTGGCCGCCGCCGCTGTCGACGGCGGGAGCTGAGCGTGCCGTCGTCCAGGAAGAAGCAGGTCAAGAGCGGGAAGCGGGTGCCGGCCTGGAGCGGGCACCCCTACCCGCTGGGCGCGTCGTTCGACGGCGAGGGCACCAACTTCGCGCTGTTCAGCGAGGTGGCCGAGCGGGTCGAACTCGTCCTGGTCGACGAGCGGGGCGCCCACACCGGCGTCCCGCTGACCGAGGTCGACGGCTTCGTGTGGCACGGTTTCGTGCCGGGCGTCGGGCCGGGGCAGCGTTACGGCTATCGGGTGCACGGACCCTGGCAGCCCTCGTTCGGCCATCGGTGCGATCCGGCGAAGCTGCTCCTCGACCCGTACGCCAAGGCGGTGGACGGGCAGGTGGACAGCCACCCCTCGCTGCACACCCGCGAGGCCGACAGTGCCGGGCACACCATGCTCGGTGTGGTCACCGATCCGGCCTTCGACTGGGGCGACGACCGGCCGCCACGGCGGCCCTACGCCGACAGTGTGATCTACGAGGCCCACGTCCGCGGCCTCTCCCGCACCCACCCCGACGTCCCGCCGGAACTGCGCGGCACCTACGCCGGTCTCGCGCACCCCGCGGTACTCGACCACCTGACCTCGCTCGGTGTGACCGCCGTCGAGCTGATGCCGGTGCACCAGTTCGTGCACGACGGGGTGCTCCAGGACCGGGGCCTGGCCAACTACTGGGGCTACAACACGATCGGCTTCTTCGCGCCCCACAACGCCTACGCCGCCCACGGCACCCGCGGCCAGCAGGTCACCGAGTTCAAGGCGATGGTGAAGGCGCTGCACGCGGCCGGCCTCGAAGTCATCCTCGACGTCGTCTACAACCACACCGCCGAGGGCAACGAGAAGGGGCCCACCCTCTCCTTCCGGGGCATCGACAACGCCTCGTACTACCGGCTGGTGGACGGCGACTGGGAGCACTACTACGACACCACAGGCACCGGGAACAGCCTGCTGATGCGGCACCCCTACGTGCTCCAGCTGATCATGGACTCGCTCAGGTACTGGGTGACCGAGATGCATGTCGACGGCTTCCGCTTCGACCTCGCGGCCACCCTGGCCCGGCAGTTCCACGAGGTGGACCGGCTGTCGGCGTTCTTCGACCTGATCCAGCAGGACCCGGTGATCAGCCGCGTCAAGCTGATCGCCGAGCCGTGGGACGTGGGGGAGGGCGGGTACCAGGTCGGCAACTTCCCGCCCCTGTGGTCGGAGTGGAACGGCAAGTACCGGGACGCCGTACGGGACTTCTGGCGCGGCGAGCCGCACACACTCGGTGAGTTCGCCTCCCGGCTGACCGGCTCCTCCGACCTGTACCAGCACAGCCGGCGGCGTCCGCGGGCCAGCGTCAACTTCGTGACCGCGCACGACGGTTTCACCCTGCGCGACCTCGTCTCGTACAACGACAAACACAACGAGGCCAACGGGGAGGACGGTCAGGACGGCGAGAGCACCAACCGGTCCTGGAACTGCGGGGCCGAGGGCGAGACCGACGACTCGGCGGTCCTGGAGCTGCGGGCCCGCCAGCAGCGCAACTTCCTTGCCACGCTGCTCCTTTCCCAGGGCATTCCGATGCTCTGTCACGGCGACGAACTCGGCCGGACGCAGGGCGGCAACAACAACGCCTACTGCCAGGACAACGAAGTCTCCTGGATCGACTGGGAGTTGACCGAGGAGCAGCGTGATCTCGCCGACTTCACGCGGTACGTGATCGGTCTGCGCGCGGCGCATCCGGTGCTGCGCAGGCGCCGGTTCTTCCGGGGCGAGACCGTGACGCACGCGGGGCAGCCGCTGCCCGACCTGGTCTGGTTGCTGCCGGACGCCTGCGAGATGGCCGAGGCGGACTGGCAGCGCTCCGACGCGCACGCGGTCGGTGTCTTCCTCAACGGCGATGCCATCGCCGAACCCGACCCGCGTGGAAACCGGGTGGTCGACGACTCCTTCCTGCTCCTGCTGAACGGCCACTGGGAACCCGTCGACTTCCGGCTTCCGGACCCCGCCTACGGTGAACGCTGGACGACCGTGCTCGACACGACCGAGCCCCGGGGCGCCGACGAGGCGGAACACAAGGCCGGCACGGAGATGACGGTCGAGGCGCGCAGCCTGGTGCTGCTGTCGAGACCGTCCCGCGCGGGGGCGTGAAGGCGTCCAGGCCGCCGCCGCCGACCTGCCGCCCGCCGCGCACCACGCCCGCTCGGCGGCCCGCGTCAGCCAGGCCTCGCCGCCTACCTCCGCCCCGGCGGTCCACGGCACCGGCAGCCGGCCTTCGTCCCATCCGGGGATCCGTGCCGCCGGGTGGGAGGGGCGATGAGGGCGGGGGGCCCAGGGGCTCTCCCTCGGCGCGAGGGTGCATGGGGCCCCTCGGCCGCCCACGGCAACGGTGCCGGGGTCCGTTCGGTCCGGGATCCTTGCCGCTGGAGCGGGAGGGCTGGTGAGGGCGGGGCCCAGGGCCTCCTCACGCGCTCGGCGTCAGGTCGTATGGGGCGTCCCGGCCGCCCACGCCCGCGGCGCCCGCCAGCTGTCTGGCCCGGGGGTCCGTGCCGCCCGGAGCGGGCGAAATGATGAAGGGCCGGGCCCCTGGGCCCCGCCCTCAGCGGGCTCGGCGCGAGGTCACCGTGAACTGGGCGCCGTCGGGGTCGCGCAGGACGGCCTCGGTGGTGTCGTGCGAGAGAACGCTGCCGCCGTGGACCTCCGCCGCCTTGGCGCAGGCCGCCACGTCCGCGACCGCGAAGTGGACCTGCCAGTGCGGCCGGATCCGGGGATCGGGGGCCGAGCCCAGCGCCCCGGACTCGATGCGCGCCACCACGTCGCCCCCGCACCGCAGCACCACCTCGCCGCCCTCGTAGCGGACCTCGCAGCAGCCGGGGCGCTCCGTCGCCCAGTCGAGGACCTCGCCGTAGAAGATGGCGGCGTCGAAGGCGTCGCGGGTGTGCAGTCGGACGAAGGCCGGCTGGGCGCGCCGCCACACCTCCCAGTTGGCGACGAGGTCGCCCTCCCACACGCCGAAGGTCGCCCCGTCGCGGTCGGAGAGCAGGGCCGCCCGGCCGGGCGGGAAGGACATCGGGCCGACCGCCAGCGTGCCGCCGCGCTCCTGTACGCGGGCCGCCGCCTCGTCCGCGCTGGGCACCGCGAAGTACGGGGTCCAGGCCACCGCCATCTGCCACACGGACGCCACCGCCGCGATGCCGGCGACCGGCGTCCCGTCCGCCAGCGCGACCCGGAAGCGCTCACCGAGCTTGGCGGGCTTCCACTCCCATCCGAGGACGGCCCCGTAGAAGTCCTCCGTGGTCTGCTGGTCGCGGCTGGTCAGGCTCACCCAGCAGGGGGCGCCGAAGACATGGTGGCTGGAGACGACGTCCGCGGTCGCGGTGGGATGTCTCGGATCGTGGTTCATGGCAGTCGCGTCCTGCTCTCGTCGGCCGGCGGCCACCGGGCGGTCTTCCACCAGTGTCCGTCCGGAACCGCCTCGGGCGCCTGCCGAGTACCCCGGGGACGGCGCCGAAACGGTGGCCCGTTCGCCTCCGTCCGGTGGCGTGGACCCGCCCGAGTGACAGGATGGAGGCGTGTCAGTCGTACCGAACGAACCCGCCGACGAGTCGGACCGGATCTTCGCGTTGCAGGAGGAGATCGGCCAGCTCAAGGAAGCGGTCGCCTCCCATGCGGTCGTGGACCAGGCCATCGGCATGGTCGTCGCGCTCGGCAGGATCACCCCGGACGAGGGCTGGGAAGTGCTGAAGGACGTCTCCCAGCACACGAACATCAAACTGCGCAACGTCGCTGAGCTGATCCTCATCTGGGGACGGTCCGGAGAGATCCCCCCGGAGATCCGCGTCGAGCTCGAGGAGGCTCTCGACCGTTACGGCCCGAGGCAGATTCCGGGGGCGCCGTCCGAGTGACTCGCGCCGGGGGTTCACTCAGCGGGCGTCGGCCATGACCTCCTCGCGCAGCTGCGCGAAGCACGTGCTGAGCAGCCGGGAGACATGCATCTGCGAGATGCCGAGTTCCTCGGCGATGCTGCTCTGTGTCATGCCCCGGAAGAAGCGCAGGTACAGGATGGTCCGCTCGCGCTCGGGCAGGGCTTTGAGGCAGGGCCCGACGGCCACCCGGTCGACGACCACGTCGAAGCCGGGGTCGGGGCCGCCGAGTGCGTCGCCCAGGGCGTAGCCGTCGGTGCCGGGCATCTCCGCCTCCAGCGACAGCGCCGAGAAGCACTCCAGCGCCTCCGCGCCGGCGCGCACCTCGTCCTCCGTCAGATGCGCCAGCTCGGCGATCTGGGCGATGGTGGGCGCCCGCCCGGGCGTCTGCGCGAGCTCCTTCGAGGCCTGCCGGACCCGGTTGCGCAGATCCTGCACCCGGCGCGGCACGTGCAGCGTCCACATGTGGTCGCGGAAGTGCCGCTTGATCTCGCCGGTCACGGTCGGCACCGCGTACGCCTCGAAGGCGCTGCCGCGTGCCGGGTCGTAGTGGTCGACGGCCTTGACGAGCCCGAGGGCGGCCACCTGGTAGAGGTCTTCGAGGGACTCCCCGCGGCCCCGGAAGCGGACGGCGATCCGCTCGGCCATGGGCAGCCAGAGTTCCACGAGCTCGTCCCGCTGGGCCTTGCGCTCCGGCCCCTCGGGCAGCTGTGCCAGCCGCTCGAACGCCGCGTTGGTGTCGGGGGCGTCGTCGTGCGGATGCGGCTTCGTTCTGGTGGCGACGGACATGTCGCGCACCTCCCTGAGCGGGTGCTGGATGGACAGACACCGTGGGAGGCGGGCACGCACTCGGACCCTGAGGAGACAGGGGATCATCCGGAACCCGCTCGGCGGGGCTCCCACGGACGTGCCTCCTGTCCGAAGCACTATCGAGTAGTTTCCCGCTTCTGGGTGAAATAAAACAAATTACATAGATCGTCACCTATGTGTTTGACCAAGCCTTGGGTGAGATACCTCTGAGTCAGAGGTAATCTCGGCGGTGTGGACGAAGAGACCTTCCCCGAAGAGCTGGCCGACGTGCTCGTCGGCGTCCAGCGGCTGCTCAGGCGCAGGCTGCGCGCCGGACTGGCCGTGCCGCGGCTGCGCGGCGCCGAGGTCGAACTGCTGCGCCTGGTCGAGTCGCGGCCCGGCATCGGCGTCTCCGACGCCGCCAAGGAGCTGCATCTGGCCGGGAACTCCGTCTCGACCCTGGTCAACCAGCTGGTCACGGAGGGCCACCTGGTCCGCGAGACCGATCCCGCCGACCGGCGCGCCGCCCGGCTGCTGCTCACCGAGAAGGCCCGGACGCGGCTCAGGGACTGGAAGCAGCGGCGGGTGGCGCTCGTGAGCCGGCACGTCACCCGGCTGGGCGCGGCCGATCAGGAGGCCCTGCGCGCCGCGCTCCCCGCCCTGCGCGCGCTCGCCGTCAATCTGCACGAGGAGGCCGAGGACGCATGACACCCGGAGCTGTTTCCTGTACGGGCCTGACCTACGCCTTCGGCGACACGAAAGCCGTGGCCGGACTGGACCTGACCGTCGAGGAGGGCGAGGTCTTCGGACTGCTCGGCCCCAACGGCGCCGGCAAGACCACCGCCATCCGCTGCATCACCACCCTCCTCCCCGTCCCGGCCGGCATGATCCACGTCTTCGGCCGCGACACCGCGGACGACGCGATGGCCGTGCGCCGTCTGCTCGGCTACGTCCCGCAGCAGCTGTCCGCCGACGCGAACCTGACGGGCCGGGAGAACGTCACCCTGTTCGCCCGGGTCTTCGACGTGGCCCGCAAGGAACGTGCCGAGCGCGTCGCCCAGGCCCTGGCCGCCGTCGACCTCACCGACGCCGCCGACCGGCTCGCCGGCACCTACTCCGGCGGCATGGTCCGCCGCCTCGAGCTCGCCCAGGCCCTGGTCAGCGCGCCCCGGCTGCTGATCCTCGACGAGCCGACCATCGGCCTCGACCCGATCGCCCGCACCGGCGTGTGGGAGCACATCAACGCCGTACGCGAGGCCACCGGCATGACCGTCCTCGTGACCACCCACTACATGGACGAGGCCGACCAGTACTGCGACAGGGTCGGCCTCATGCACCGCGGCCGCGTCCGCGCCCTCGGCACCCCCGACCAACTCAGGCGGGGACTGGCCGAAAAGCGGGGCACCGACACCCTGCCGACCCTGGAGGACGTCTTCCGTGACGTCGCCGGCAGCGGACTCGAAGACGAGGGAGGGGATTTCCGCGATGTCCGAAGCACCCGCCGCACCGCGAACCGCGTCGGCTGACCCGGGCTCCATCAGCCTGCTGCTCCGCCCGCCGGAGCCCCGCGCGGGCTGGCGCCTGCTGCCCGCCAGGGTCGTGGCGATGTGCGCCGTCGAGCTCCAGAAGCTCCGCCACGACCGCACCGAGCTCTACACCCGAGCGGTCCAGCCCGCCCTGTGGCTGCTGATCTTCGGCCAGACCTTCACCCGCATCAAGGCGATCCCCACCCAGGGCATCCCCTACATCGACTACCTGGCCCCCGGCATCATCGCCCAGTCGGCGATGTTCATCGCGATCTTCTACGGCATCCAGATCATCTGGGAGCGGGACGCGGGCATCCTCAACAAACTCCTGGTCACCCCCACCCCACGCTCGGCACTGACCACCGGCAAGGCCTTCGCGGCCGGAGTGAAATCGCTGATCCAGGCCGTCGTCGTCATCCTCATCGCCGCCCTGCTCGGGGTGTCACTGACCTGGAACCCGCTCAAACTCCTCGGCGTCGGCGCGATCGTGATCCTCGGCTCGGCGTTCTTCTCCTGCCTGTCCATGACCATCGCCGGCATCGTGCTCAGCAGGGACCGCCTGATGGGCATCGGGCAGGCCATCACCATGCCGCTCTTCTTCGGCTCCAACGCCCTGTACCCGCTGTCCGTCATGCCGGGCTGGCTTCAGGCCGTCAGCAGGGTGAACCCGCTCAGCTACGAAGTCGACGCCCTGCGCGGTCTCCTCCTCGGCACGCCCGCCCATCTGGCGCTCGACTTCGGGGTGCTGGCCGTGGCCGCCGCACTCGGCATCACCGCGGCCTCCTCGCTCCTCGGCCGGCTGGCCCGTTGATCATGCGCGCGGAACGTGATGTGCGGCACGCCCGCGGAAGGGTTTTTCCGGCCGTTCGGCGGATTCTTCCTGCGCACGGCTTGATCAGCGATCAAAGGGGGTGAATTCCCTGGCCACAGCGCATTCTGCTCATTTGACAGTGCATCGAGCACACAGATAGGAAGCAGCTCTCTGAGGTCGAAGAGGTGCACTGTGTACGAGCCCAACGTGGTCGGGGACTGGCAGGAGTACGACGAGCATGCCGGTCTGCGTGTCCGCGTCCACCGTCTGGAGGCGGCCGAGCCGCCGCGGGGACGCGACGACGCCGCCGAAGGGCTCACGTATTTCAGCGTCCGTGTGACCGTCGAGAACCGTGGCGACCGTCATCCGACCGTCCACCTCGAGGACGGTCAGATCGACGTGCGGCTCGGCCCCGACGGCGAGAGCGCCTTCATCGACTGGCGCAACTCGCAGTTCATCGAGGGGTTCGACGTCTACCCGCTGCGCCGCGTCACCGCCGTGCTGTTCGCGGCGGGACCGGAGGCGAGCCTCGGCCAGATCGATGTGCAGATCCAGCTGCGGGTCGACGACGAGTGGGCCGACCGACGGCTGTGGGCGGGCGGCATCGGCCTCGACGAGGGAGCCCCGCACGTGGTCGCCGGCCGCGAGGGCCTGGCCTGCCAGATCAGCAACTTCCTGCGGGACCAGGCCGAAGAGGGCACTGCCTGATCCCGTCTGGGCCTCAGTGCGGGATGCCGTCGATGATCTCGCGGGCGCCCTGACGCAGCAGCGCCACGGCGACCGAGGTGCCCAGCGTGGCCGGATCGAGCCGGCCCGCCCACTCGTGGGCGTTCAGCCTGGTCTTGCCGTCCGGGGTGAACACGCAGGCCCGCAGGGAGAGTTCGCCACCGAGGTCCATGCGCGCGTACCCGGCGATCGGGCTGTTGCAGTGGCCCTGCAGGACGTGCAGGAACATGCGCTCGGCGGTCGCCTCCCGGAAGGTGTCCGGGTCGCCCAGCGCGCTGACCGTGTCGATCAGCTCGGTGTCGCCCTCCCGGCACTGGAGCGCGAGGATGCCCGCGCCGATCGGCGGCATCATCGTCTCGGGGGAGAGGATCTCGCTGATCACGTCCTGGCGCCCGATGCGTTCCAGTCCGGAGACCGCGAGCAGCAGAGCGTCCGCCTCGCCGGCCGCCAGCTTCGCGAGGCGCCGGTTGGCGTTGCCGCGGAACGGCACGCACTCGAGGTGCGGGTGGGTGGCGGCGAGCTGGGCCACGCGGCGCACCGAGGAGGTGCCGATGCGGGTGCCGTCCGGCAACTCGTCCAGGGTGAGGCCGCCCGGGTGGATCAGGGCGTCACGGATGTCGTCCCGCTTCAGGAACGCCGCGAACGTGGTGCCCGCCGGGAGCGGCCGGTCGGCGGGCACGTCCTTCACGCAGTGCACCGCGAGGTCCGCCGCACCGGCCAGCAGCGCGGCGTCGACCTCCTTGGTGAACGCGCCCTTGCCCTCGACGGCCGACAGGTCGCCCATCCACTTGTCACCGGTCGTCCTCACCGGCACGACCTCGGTGCGCACACCGGGATACAGGGCGGCCAACTCGCCTCTGACACGCTCCACTTGGGCCAGCGCCATCGGCGAGTCACGGGAGACGATGCGGATCAGTTCCGGGAGGGACATGCGGGACACGATAGACCCTGCGGACGTTCGGTGTTTGACGCTCAGGGCTCCACGGGTAGGGAGTAGCGCACCTTTTGCCTGGCGCGGGCACCCATCCGGTCGTAGAAGCGGATCGCCCCGTCGTTCCAGGCCGGTGTCTGCCACTGCACCTCATCGAGGCCCAGCGCGCGGGCCTCGGCGGTCACGGCGTCCATGAGCAGCATCCCGAGTCCGAGACCGCGATGCCCGGGAAGCAGGAACAGGCAGTCCATGTGCAGGTACTCGCGGCCCTCCCAGGTGGAGAGTTCGGGCGAGCAGGTGGCGTAGCCGACGGGTTCGCCGTCCGGGAGTTCGGCCAGCAGACAGCGCAGGCGGGGCGCCGGGATGTCGAAGAGGAGCGCGGCCAGCCTGTCCGGCAGATCCTTCGGGGGCGCGGCCGCCTGCTCGTACTCCGCGTGCCGGGCGGCGAGTTCGGCCACCGCGGGCAGGTCGGCGCGCTCGGCGTGCCGGACGAGGGGAGCGTCGCTCATCGGACGTCGCCGGTGATCGTGTCCGCGCCCCAGGCCGTGAGACGGTCGGCGAGTGGTCCGGTGCCGCCCAGGACGTGCCGGGAGTACGCGCTCCGCTCGTGGGCGAGTACGGCTGCCTCCCACACGCAGGGCGCCAGTCCCGCCCGGCCGGGCCGCAGCGCGTCGGGCTTGCCCACCGGACCGGCGAAGATCGCCAGGTCCGCCATGTCGCCCTCGATCCAGCTGTGGACCAGGACGTAGTCGCCGTCCCCGCCCGTGTGCACGATCAGGACGGCGAGCCCCAGGGAGCCCCGTAGTGGGCCGAGTTCGAGATGGCCCGCGGCGATCCGCAGCCCGGCCTCCACGTCCTGGTCGGACACGGAACGGCCGGGCGCCTCCAGCGCGTACACCTTCACCAGGTGGCCGGCGGCCTCCTTGGTTCCCAACGGCCGCACCGGACGGGCGTGGTGGGAGTCGGCGAGGGCGAGCAGGGCCTCGGTGTCGACGGCGGCGGGCAGTTCCTCGTGAAGATCCATCGGGCCATCATCGGACGCCGGGCTCCGGCGCGCCCACCGCCGCCCGCGAGACGGCCCGTTCCGGCCAGTTCAGCACCACCAGCGCCACCGCCGTCAACAGCCCGCCCACCAGGAACGTGCCCCGGATCCCGGTCAGCGGCAGCAGCGCCCCGCCGAGCAGGGCGCCGACGGCCACGCCCACGTTGAACGCCGCCGAGTTGGCCGCGAGAGCCGTCTCGGTGCGCCCGGGGGCGACCTGCAGCACCTGGCTCTGCGTCGCCATGAACGCCGGCCCCACCGAGGCGCCCAGCACCATGAGCAGGGCGACGGTCGCGACCTGGCTGTTGCCGCCCACGTACAGGCCGACCAGGGCGACGGTCTGCCCCGTCACCGGCACGGTCAGTGTGGCCCGCGGATACCGGTCCAGCAGAGGTCCGGCCACGGTGACCCCGGCCAGCCCCGCCGCCCCGAACGCCATGAGCACGGCGCTCACCGTGTCGCGGCCGAACCCGCTCACCTCGTCCAGGAAGGCCACGATGTACGTGAACCCGGTGAACGCCCCCGTCACCGAGAGCGCGGTGGTGGCGAGGACGACCACGAACCGGCGCCGGTCGGGGGCGGCCCCGTACGCCGCAGGACTCTCCCGCGGACAAGAGGTCGGCAGCAGCACGGCCACCGCGACCAGAGATACGACGGCGAGCGCGCCGAGCACCGCGAACGGCACCCGCCAGCCGCTGTGGCCGCCCAGCCAGGTGCCCGCCGGTACCCCGGCGACCGTGGCCAGCGAACCGCCGACCGACAGCAGCCCGATGATCCGGCCCCGCCGCTCGGGTGGGAACAGCCCGACCGCGGTCGGCCCCATCACCGCCCAGAACAGCGCCTGCGCCAGCGCGGTCGCCACCCGGGCGGCCAGCAGCAGGCCGTACGACGCGGCGGCGAGCGCGGAGATCCAGCTGGCAGCCGCGAGCACCGTGAGCAGACCCGTCATCAGATGCCGGCGTGGCACGGAGCGGGTGACGTGGGCCAGCGGCAGCGAACCGACGGCCACCGTCAGGCCGTAGCCGGTGACCAGCGCGCCCACCGCGGTGAGCGAGACCCGCAGATCGTCCGCCATCAGGGACAGCAGACCCACCGGGAGGTTCTCGGTGGTGTTGAAGGTGAACGCCGCCAGCATCAGCGCCGCGACGACGGCGGCCCTGCGCCAGGGGGCCGGACGTACGCTGCCCATCCAACTGCCTTTCGGGGTGGGGGAGAGGGACGGCAAGCGTGCTGTGCCGACGCGCACGGCTCTACTCTTTCGGTCCAGGACGAATCATCGACCAGCACCGGGGGGACCGTCTTGCCGCTGACCCTGCGTCTCGGGAACGACGACCTCAGACGGTGCCGGTTCGCGGTCTCCCCGCTGTGCCAGACCCACGAGGCGCTGCGCATGCTGCGCCGGTCCGCCCGGCACGGTTACCACCGGGCGTGGCTGCGCCGTGCCGCGCCCGCCGTGGCCGGGCTCGACCTGTCCCCGCTGTGGCTGTTCATCCCGCCGGCCGGCGGTTACACCCCCGACTTCCTGGGTCCGCCTCCCGAGGAGCCGTACCCCCGCTTCGAGGAAGAACTGGCCCGCGTACGCGCCACCGACCCCGCCCTCGCCCGCACCGAGATGGCCCGCTCGCTCGCCTGCTCACCGGGGCTCGCCGAGTCACCGCGGGGCCGGGCCGCGCTGGACGACCCGGCCGCTGCCGTGCGGCGCCTCGCCGACCTCACCGAACAGGCCTGGCAGGCGTTGGTCGCCCCGGACTGGTCGCGCCATCGGGCGGTGCTGGAGGCCGACATCGCGCACCGGTCCCGGCAGGTGGCGGACGCCGGGCTGGACGCGCTGTTCACCGGTCTGCACCCGGACGTCGACTGGGCCGACGGAAGCCTCACCCTCCCTGTGCGGGGCGACCTGACGGACGCCCAACGGGCGGACGGACGGGGCGTGTTGCTGATGCCCAGTGTGTTCGTGTGGCCGGACGTGGTGAGCGGCTTCGCGCGACCCTGGCAGCCGACGGTCATCTATCCCGCGCGCGGCATGGGCGCACTGCACGGGGACGAGGTGCCGGGTCCGCCCGAGGCGCTCGCGCGGTTGCTGGGGCGGCAGCGGGCCGCGGTTCTCGCCGGGCTCGAGGACCCGGCCTCGACGACCGATCTGGCCCGCCGGCACGGCCTCGCCCCCTCGACCGTCTCCGCCCATCTGTCGGTCCTGCGCGAGGCGGGCCTGCTCGGCTCGCGGCGGCAGGGCCATCGGGTGCTGTACGGGCGGACGCCGCTCGGTGACGCGGTGGTGGCCGGTGCCTGACCCTCCGGCGGGGCCGGGGCGGGGTGGATGATCCCCCGAACAGTCCTCAGGTGAGCGGCTCGCTGAGTTCGACCGAGCGCAGGGCGGCCGCGAGGGCCTGGTCGTCGCCGATGTCCAGGGCCGTGTCGGTGAGCTTGATGACGTGTTCGTCGCCGTGGGCGAGGGCTCGTTCCACGACCTCTTCGGGACTGAGGCGCGCGGTCGGGACGTAGGCGACCGGTGCCGCCGGCGCGTACATGGCCGTGACCGCCGCCGACGCCGTCCAGGCCGCGTGCAGGCTGGGCACCCACTGGTCGCGGGGGAGGGAATCCAGGGCCCGCAGTACGGCGTTGGGGGCCGTGGCCGCGTGCACGAGCATGGTCGGCTCGCCGTGGCCGTGGGTGGCGTAGCGGTGGGTCGCGGCGCGGACGAGCTCGGTGAGCCGCTCCTTCGCGGTGTCCGGGTCGGTGACGTCGTGCGCCCACACGGGCAGTCGCCGTACGGCGGCCAAGCGGTTCCGGAAGCCCAGGTGCCCCGGCTCGATGGCCGGTACCGCTACCAGGGCGTCCGCGGCGGCCGTCGCACCCGGCAGCTCCACGAGCCCGTTCACGGGCTCGTGCCGTGCCGCCCAGTAGCCCAGGGCGTGTGCGAGTTCGGTGAGTCGGGGGGCGTTCTCGTGGGCCTGCACGGCGCGGACTGCGTGGCCCACCCGGATGACCGTGTGCGTGGCGCCGCCGTACATGCCCGGCAGCAGGCGCGGCCACCATTCGGCGAGGACGTCCTTCCAGGGGCGCTCGGCGAGCGTCCGGGAGAAGTGGTCCGTCCAGTCCGCTATCCGGCGCGGATCGCCCAGTGCCGCGGGCCAGTTGGCGTCCGTCACGGGGGCGGTGCGGTCGGGGAAGTCCTCCAGCTTGTCCCGGTACAGGTCCAGCCACCGGTGCACCGAGCCGGCCTGTCCGTGTGCGGCGAGCGCCTCGACCACCATGGGGGCGTGGTTGCTCAGCCAGCCCTCTCGCTCCGGTCCGGCGGCGTGGACGCGGTCCAGGGCTTCTTCGAGGTACCCGCTCTTGTCACTCGCTTTGGTCGTGTCCATGAACGGGACGTTATGCCGGGTGCGGCCCGGCCGGGATCGGGCGCGGGACGGAACCCGCGGGCGCGGGGGACCTAGGTCCCGCGCCCGATCGTCTCACCGGATCAGGCGTTGGGGTCGAAGGAGATCCCCGACGGCTTGGCCGACGTCAGGTGCGCGGCGAAGTTGGCGTCCTTGAGGCCGAAGTTGGCGCTGCCGAAGTCGTACGCGCTCAGCTTGTCGCGCAGCCCCGACGGGTAGCCGTTCCAGCCGACCAGCGGCGGGTACTGCCAGGTGCCCTTGGCGTTCTCCGGCGGCTCGTCGCCCGAGTTGGCCAGCCGGAAGCAGTGCGTGCGGACGCCGTCCTTGTGGTAGACGATCTTCGCGTGCGTGCCGTCGAAGCGGACGCCGGAGGCCGCGCTGACTGTGAACGAGCCGTGGTTGGACGTCGACACGTACTGGACCGTGCCGTTCTGCACCCAGATCACGACGTGCTCCCAGTCGTGACGGTGCCCGCCGATGCTGCTGTTCGCCACCGCCTGGTCCTTCTCGAAGTACAGGCCGTACATATAGGCGCACCAGCCGTTGTTGCACTTGTAGCGCGAGTACGTGTTGGTGTTGTCCAGGTCGGAGGCGTCATGGCAGTCGCCGCTGAGCGAACCCGTGGGATTCAGACCGCCGTTGACCGTGCCGTCGGGGCCGATCGCGGGCGTCGAGTAGCAGCCGTCCGTGTCGTAGTCGAAGGCCGGTTGGTAGGTGTACTCGGCGCTCTCGGCGTTGGCGGGCAGCGCCTTGGGCGGGGCGGCGAATGCGGCGGAGGGGAAGGCGACGACGAGGGCGGCGGCGCCGGCCAGGCCGGTGAACCATCTCGTGCGGTGCTTCTTGAACGACGGTGACGCCACTGCGTCCTCCTCGTGGTCCGGGCGCAGCCCAACGGCTGTGGGGTTACTGGGGAGTTCAGCTTCCCGGCTTTTCATGTCCGCGCCAAGAGGTCGAAGGCGTCGTTCCGGTTAAGGCCCGCCCAATTTCCGGATCATGACGGTTCGTCGGGGAGGTCGGCCGAGGAGTCCTCCGGCGCGAGGTCCGGCCGCAACCGCAGCCAGGACGGCTGACGCAGCAACCCCGCCCGGGTACGGGTGCTGTAGCGGACCTCGCCGACCAGGCGGGGCAGCACCCAGCGCGCGCCCGGGACCCGTGGCGCTGGGTCGAAGGGGCACACGTCCGTCGCCGCGGCGGCCAACAGTGAGGCGAGCTCCGTCCGTTCCGCCTCGCTCCAGCCGGTGCCCACACTGCCGACGTACCGCAGCCGCCCGCCGCCCCGCTGTCCGACCAGCACCGCGCCCGGCAGGCCCGTGAGTCGGCCCTTGCCGGGCAGCCAGCCGCCCACCACGACGTCCTCACTGAGCATGTTGCGGATCTTGATCCAGGCGCGGGAACGCACTCCGGGTTCGTACACCGAGTCGAGCCGCTTGCAGACCAGGCCCTCCAGACCGTGCTCACGGGTGGCGCGCAGGGCCTGCTCGCCGTGGCCGACGAGGGCGGCGGGTGTCGACCAGTGCGGCCCGGTGAGCGCCAGCTCGTCCAGTCGCGCCCGCCGCTGCGCGTAGGGGAGGGCGAGGAGCGAGCGCCTCCCCAGGTGCATCAGGTCGAACAGCACGAGATGGACGGGAGCTTCGGCCGCCCGGCGTGCGGCTCTGCCGGGGGCGTGGGACAACTGCATGCGCGGCTGCAACAACTGGAAGTCGGCGCGCCCCTGTTCGTCCAGCGCCAGGATCTCCCCGTCGAGCACGGCCGGTGTGGCGCCGAGCGCACTGCCCAGCGACCGCAGTTCGGGATAGGCGCGGGTGATCTCCTCCCCGGACCGGGCGCGCAGCGTCACGTCGCCGTTCCCGGCGAGGTAGACCACCACCCGCTGGCCGTCCTGCTTGGTCTCGTAGGCCCAGCGCGCGTCCTGTGCGGCGGGCGGCAGGGTGCCGGGGGTGGCGAGCATGGGCGGGATCAGCGGGAGGGTCACGGGTGAGTTGTCGACGCGAGCACCGGGTGCCACGCGCCCCGCGCACCGGTTTCCCCTGAACGGGCGCCGCCGGGGGTCTTCTCAGCCCTCCTGGTACAGGTTGACGATGTTCCCGTCCGGGTCCCGCAGCCACACCGACCGGCGGCCCCACGGCTGGGTGGTCGGCTGCTTGAGGATCTCGACACCCTGGGCCGCCAGTCGTTCATGACGTGAGTCCACGTCGGTGACCCGGAACTCCAGGGTGAAGTTCCCGCTCGCGGCGGCGGCCGTCGACCCGGGCACCATCGACTCCATGCCCCGGGTGGAGAAGAAGGACAGGACGGCGCCGGGGATTCTCACCCGGACGAAGGGTGCCTCGCCCTCCACCTCCGCGTCGAGGACCCGCGCGTAGAAGGCGGCGAGCGCCGGGACGTCGTCGGTGATCAGGGAGGTGCCGGTGAAGTGGGGCTGCATCCGGGCATCGTAGGGGAGTGGCGGACACGAGGCGGCGAGGACCGGACTCGGCGCCGGCGGGGTCAGATGATGCCGCCGTTGGCCCGCAGCACCTGGCCGTTGACCCAGTGACCCGCCGGGCTCACCAGGAACGACACGACGTTGGCGATGTCCTGGGGCGTTCCCAGCCGCTCCAGCGGCGACTGTGCCGCCAGGCGGGCGACGGTCTCCTCGTCCTTGCCGTCGAGGAAGAGGTCGGTCGCCGTCGGGCCCGGGGCCACGGCGTTGACGGTGACGTCACGGCCGCGGAGCTCACGGGCGAGGATCAGGGTCACGGCCTCGACCGCGCCCTTGCTGGCCGCGTAGGCGCCGTACCCGGGGAAGGCGAGCCCGACGACCGAGCTGGAGAGGTTGACGAGCGCGCCGCCCGGCCGCAGTCGGCGTGCGGCCTGCTGGTCGACGACGAAGGTGCCGCGGATGTTGGTGCGGTACAGGGCGTCGAGTTCGGTGAGGTCGAGCTCCGCGATCGGGGACAGGGGCATCCGGCCCGCGGAGTGGACCACCACGTCGACACCGCCGTACGTGGCCTCCGCCAGGTCGAACAGGGCGGCGACCTCGGTCTCGTCGGCGACGTCCGCGCGGGCGGTACGGGCGGTGCCGCCCGCCTCCTCGATGGTGCGCACGGCGTCGTCGGCGGCGTCCTTGTTGCCCGCGTACCCGACGACGACCGCGAACCCGTCGGCGGCGAGCTGCTGGGCGATCTGCCGTCCGATGCCGCGCGATCCGCCGGTCACGATGGCGACACGCTGTTCCGTCCGGGGCTGAGTGGTCATGGCTGCGTCCCTCTGTGTTAGCGCTGCTACGGTTGGCTCGTATCGACGATAACACGGATTCGTAGCGATGGTAACCTCCACTTCGTATCGGTGCTACGAATGGCGTACGGTGGGCGCATGAATGCGAGGGAAAAGATCCTGGAGGCGGCCACCGAGCTGCTGGCCGGCGCGTCGGCCGCCGATGTCTCCACACGCGCGGTGTGTGAGAAGGCCGGGGTGGGCGCGCCGATGCTCTACCGGCTCTTCGGCGACAAGGCCGGTCTGCTGGCGGCCGTGGTCGACCGGGGATTCGAGCGGTACCTCGCGTCCAAGCGGGCGGCGCGGCCGAGCGAGGATCCGGTCGAGGACCTGAAGAGCGGCTGGGACAACCACATGCGCTTCGCGCTGGAGCACCCCAGCCACTACCGCCTCATGTACTCGCCCGAGCTGACCGCGCCCCCGGCCGCGGCCCAGGAGGCGCACGACCTGCTGCACGGCATCCTCGAACGCTGCGCGGCCGAGGGGCGGCTGACCGTGCCGCCCGCCCTGGCCACGCAGATGATCATGTCCGCCAACGTCGGCGCGGCCCTGTCGATGCTGACCAGGCCCGAGCAGTACACGGACGCGAAGTTCGCGCAGCGGCTGCGTGACGCGGTGCTCGACTCTGTGACCCGGCCCGTCGACATCGACGCGGCGCGGGAGGACGACTCGGTGCCCGTAGCGGCCGCCACACTCGCGGCCCGGCTGCGTGCCGACCTGCCGCCGACGCTCACGAAGGCTGAGTCGGCCCTGCTTCAGCAGTGGCTGGAGGAACTCTCCGAGAGATGAGGGATCAGCGCTGCTCGGGCGGCAGCGGCTGCACCAGACCCGACTGATAGGCCATCACGACGAGCTGGGCGCGGTCCCGGGCACCCAGTTTGGTCATCGCACGGTGGACATGGGTGCGCACGGTCAGGGGGCTGACGAAGAGCTTCTCCGCGATCTGCTCGTTGGAGTGCCCCTCGGCGACCCACGCCATCACCTCGCGCTCCCGGGTGGTGAGACCGCTCAGGTCGGCGGCGGCCGCCAGCCGGGTACCGAGCCCCGGAGCCGCGAGGAACCGGGTGATCAGGGTGCGGGTGGCGCCGGGGGAGAGCAGGGAGTCACCGGCCGCCACGACGCGGATGCCGTCGAGGAGGGCTTCGGCGGTGACGTCCTTGCCGAGGAAACCGCTGGCCCCGGACCGCAGCGCCTGCGCGACGTACTCGTCGATCTCGAACGTGGTCAGGATCAGCACCCGCGTGTCCGACAGCTCCGGATCCGCGCAGATCACCTCCGTCGCGGCCAGGCCGTCGGTCCCCGGCATGCGGATGTCCATGAGGATCACGTCGGGACGGTGGACGCGTGCCAGGTCGACCGCCGCGGCGCCGTCGGTGGCCTCGGCGACCACCTCCATGTCGTCGCAGGAGTCGATGAGGATCCGGAAGGTGGCCCGCAACAGAGCCTGGTCGTCGGCGAGCAGTACGCGGATGGTCATGGGGTCCGTTCCTGGCGTTCCGGGGCAGTGGGGTGCAGGGGGAGCCGGGGGTGCCCCACCGGGTCCGGCCGGCCGGTTCCGGGGCGCACCCGGCCGCCGTACGGGAGCCCGGGCAACCGCAGGCCGGCCGTGACGGCGACGACCGTACGGACATGATCGTCGGCGTAGTGCCGCAAGGGGTTGCTCATCGGCTCTCCGGTCGTGTCCTGGAACCATGGTGGCCGAGCCACGCCGGGTGCGGGGCCGCGACCCGTCCCGGGCGATTGGGCAGGAGTCCCCCACGGCCGCGGTCCGGATCGCCAGTCTTCCCGCAACCGGGTCCGCTCGTCGTCGTACCACCGCCGACAATCATCCCTACTGAGAACGCAGTAGGCGCCAGACGCCGGGTCCTCCCAGGGCAGGACCCGGTGGCCGCTGGTCGCGGCCACCAGGGAGGAGCTTCAGCGTCCGGACGCGGTCCCGGCCGACGCCTCCGAGGCCGGTGCGGGGGCCGCAGCCGGGACCGCGGCGCGCGGGCGCGGGATGAAGGAGGCGAGGGCGAAGGCGAGGAGCGCGGCACCCGCGCCGATCGCCATGACGGTTTTGAAGCCGTTCTCGGACGGCAGGGCGTAGCCGCCCAGGTCGATCGTCATCTGGGCCAGTACGACACCGGCGAGGGCGCTCGCCGTCGACGTACCGATGGACCGCATCAGCGTGTTGAGGCTGTTGGCGGCCGCCGTCTCCGAGGCGGGCACGGCGCCCATGATGAGGGCGGGCATGGAGCCGTACGTGAACCCGATACCGGCGCCGATCACGCAGGAGACCAGCACCAGGTGCCAGACCTCGGACATCAACACGATGTTCAGCCCGTAGCCGGCGGCCACGATCAGCGCGCCAATCATCAGGGTGACCTTGGGGCCCTTGGCCTTGGAGACGGCCGCGGAGACCGGCGCCAGCGCCATCATCACCAGACCGGACGGGGCCATGACCAGGCCGGCGGTCAGCAGGGACCTGCCCAGGCCGTAACCCGTCTGCGTGGGCAGCTGGAGCAGCTGCGGCAGGACCAGCGACATCGCGAACATCGAGAAGCCGATCGCGATCGAGGCGAGGTTGGTGAACAGGACCTGGCGGCGCGCGGTGGTGCGCAGGTCGACCAGCGGCTGAGCGGTGCGCAGTTCGAAGAAGCCCCAGGCCAGCAGGATGATCACGGCCGCGGCGAACAGGCCCAGCGTGGTGCCGCCGGCCCAGCCCCAGTCGGCGCCCTTGGAGACGGCCAGCAGCAGGCAGACCAGGCCGGCGGCCATCCCGACCGCGCCGACCGCGTCGAAGCGGCCACCGGTGCGCACCCGCGACTCCGGCACGAACGCCAGGACCAGGACGAGGGCTGTCGCACCCATCACCGCCGACGCCCAGAACAGGACGTGCCAGTCGAAGTTGTCCGCGATCAGCGCGGCGGTCGGCAGACCCAGGGCGCCGCCGACGCCGAGGGAGGCGCTCATCAGCGCGGTCGCGCCGGCCAGCCGCTCGGCGGGCAGCTCGTCGCGCATGATGCTGATGCCGAGCGGGATGACACCGGAGGACAGGCCCTGCAAGGCACGGCCGACGATCATCGGGACCAGGGCGTCGCTGAGTCCGCACACCACCGATCCGAGCACCAGCATCACCCCACTGACGAGCAGCATCCGGCGCTTGCCGAACATGTCGCCGAGCCGCCCGACGACCGGGGTGGCGACCGCTGCCGCGAGCAGGGTCGCGGTGACCGCCCACGCGGCGTCCGAGGCCGGGGCGTCGAGCAGCCTGGGCAGCTCCGGGACGATCGGGATGACCAGGGTCTGCATCAGCGAGACGACGATTCCGGCGAAGGCCAGCACCGCCACCACGGCGTTCGGCCGCGGCGGGGCCACGGCACCCGCGTCGGCGGATCCGGCGGGAGCGTCGGACATGAAAGGGCCTCCAGGGCAGGGGAGCGGGCCGGGTCCCGGACAAAGTTAAGTCAGGTGCTTGACTTAGCTTACTGGGCCCGCTGTCGTGGTCGTGCGCTGATCGCGGGAGCCGGGCCTGTGTTGCGTAGGCTTCCGGCACTGGATCTCGCCGCACCGTCGGCGGACCTCGGTCGGCTCGAGGGACTGGCCGTCGGAGGGGTGAGCGAAGTCCCGGTGCGGTGGTGAGCATGGCGGGCAGGACGGTACGCGAGGAGCAGGTCGGCGCGACCCGGGAGCTGATCCTGACCGCGGCCGAGCGCCTCTTCGCCGAGCGCGGTGTCCTCGCGGTGTCCAACCGGCAGGTCAGCGAGGCCGCGGGGCAGGGCAACAACGCCGCCGTCGGCTACCACTTCGGCACCAAGGCCGACCTGGTCCGGGCGATCGCCCGCAAGCACCACGTCCGTATCGAGCAGATCCGCGCCCGGCTGCTGGCCGGGGCCCGCGACTCCACGGACGTACGCGACTGGGTGGACTGCCTGGTCCGGCCCGTGCCGGAGCATCTCGCGGAGCTGGGCAGCCCCACCTGGTTCGCCCGGTTCTGCGCCCAGGTCATGACCGACCCGGTGCTCCAGCAGATCATGGTCGAGGAGTCCATGTCCTCGACCTCGCTTCGGCAGATCGTCGAGGGCCTGAACCGTTGCCTGCCCGAACTGCCCGCCGACGTCCGCGCCGAGCGCGCCGAGATGGCCCGCCATCTGATCGTGCACATGGCCGCCGACCGGGAACGGGCCCTCGCCGAGAACACCCCGACCCCACGCGCCAGCTGGCACGACGCCGCCACCGGCCTCGGTGACGTGGTGGTCGCCATGTGGACGGCTCCGGTTACTCCGACCGGCTCTTGAAGGGCATTACTTGAGTTAGTCAAGGAGAGCGTTAGGGTGGGGAGCGCGCCCTCCCCCCACGAACGGGTTCCTTCCATGCATGGCACCCCCAGCGACAGGCCGGCGCTCGCCCGCGGTGCCGGTCAGCGCCTCCTGATCGTCGCGGGCGACCCGGACGTCGCCGAACTGCTCTCCGCCACACTGGAGTTGGCGGGCTACCGGATCGTCGCCGTCGCGGCTGCCGTCGACGGTCTGGCACGGCTGACCCGGGAGCGGTTCGACCTGGTGGTCGTCGACGCGACCCGGCCGGACGTGACCGAACTGGGCCGCACCCGGCCGACGTTGGTCCGCCGCCCACCGGTGCTGCTGCTGATCGACTACGAGTCCCTGGACCGGATCGTGCCCGAACTCGGCCTGGGGGAGCGGGACTACGTCACCAAGCCGTTCCGTGTGGCCGACATCTTGGCCAGGGTGCAGGTTCTGCTGCGCGGCACGGGTGCGGGGCCGGCCCAGGGCCGCGCGCTGAGCTACCGCGACCTCGTCCTGGACGACACCCTGTGCGAGGCCCGGCGCGGAGCGCGCACCCTCGACCTCACGGCCGCCGAGTACCGGCTGCTGCGCCACCTCCTGGTCAACGCCCACCGGGTGCTGTCCAAGGAACAGATCGGCCGGTACGTCTGGGGGGATCACCGCGGCGACAACGCGATCGAGCAGCTCGTCTCCCGACTGCGCCGCAAGGTCGACCGGGACGCACCGGAACTGATCCACACCCGTCGCGGATTCGGGTACTGGCTGGGGTGTGTGGACGTCTAAGCGTGAAGGCCCGGCTGCAAAGCCGACAGCCGGGCCCCCTACGGGTCAGGGTGCCGCTTCCACGCGGCAACTCCCTTGCGCATGAAGGTAGTTGGCGCCCATTTCGGTGATGTGATCCCGGTCACGTCAGCTCCCCGTCAGGTTGCTGGCGGGCCGGTGTCAGCCCCGTCTGTTTGCCTGTGCTCATCGAGGCCTCGACCACTTCGCCCCGGCGCTCCGCAGCCCCTCCCGCGGAGCACCCCCCACCACCGAGGAGAACCATGGCCGACACCCTGGCCGGTCCCGCGGACGACACCGCGGGCGCTGCCCCCGAATTCCCCATGCCGCGTGCCGCCCGCTGTCCCTTCGACCCGCCGCCCGGCCTCAAGCAGCTCCAGGAGCAGGGGCCGCTGACGAAGGTGCGCCTGTGGGACGGCAGCGAGCCGTGGCTGGTGACCCGCTACGCCGAGCAGCGGGCGATCCTGGGTGACGCCCGGGTCAGCGCCGACACCGACCGGCCCGGCTACCCGACCAAGGCCAGTGCCGAGGCGGGTGAGGGAAAACTCAGCTTCATCATGATGGACGATCCCGAACATGCCCGGCTGCGCCGGATGGTGACGGCGCCGTTCGCCGTCAAGAAGGTGGAGGCCCTCAGGCCCACCGTGCAGCGGATCGTGGACGGTCTCATCGACGACATGCTGGCGGGCCCCCAACCGGTCGACCTCGTCGAGGCGTTCGCCCTGCCGATCCCCTCGCTGGTCATCTGTGAACTGCTCGGCGTGCCCTACGACGACCACGCGATGTTCCAGGAGAACACCAGGACGATGGTCCGCACGACCGCGACCCCCGAGGAGCGCGGCGCGGCCACCCGGGAGATCGCCGGATACCTGGCCGGTCAGCTCGCCGAGCGACTCACCGCGCCCCAGGACGACCTGCTCTCCGGCATCGCCGGACGCGTCGCCGCCGGGGAGCTGACGCACGGACAGGCCACCGAGATGGCGCTGCTGCTGCTGATCGCCGGACACGAGACCACCGCAAACATGATCGCGCTCGGTACCGCCGCCCTCCTCGAACACCCCGACCAGCTCGCCCTGTTGCGCGACACGGACGACCCCAAGCTAGTCGCCTCGGCGGTCGAGGAACTGCTGCGCTACCTCCACATCACGCACCTGGGGCGCCGGCGCGCGGTCACCGAGGACATCGAGGTCGCCGGTCAGGTCATCAGGGCCGGCGAGGGCGTCATCATGGTCAACGAGATCGGCAACCGTGACCCCCAGGTCTTCGACGACCCAGACCGGCTCGATATCACCCGGGACGCCCGCCGGCACGTCGCGTTCGGCTTCGGCGTCCACCAGTGCCTCGGCCAGCCGCTGGCCCGCATGGAACTTCAGGTCGTCTACGGCACCCTCTACCGGCGCATCCCCACCCTCAGGCTCGCCTGCGCCCTGGACGACGTGAGGTTCAAGCACGACGCGTTCATCTACGGCATCCACGAACTGCCGGTGGCCTGGTGACGGCTTCCGCTTCGCACCCGACATACCACCACGAGACAGGCAAGGGGAATCCCATGAAGGTGGAGCTGGAAGCCGACAAGTGCGTCGCCTCGGGGCAGTGCGTGGTCGCCGCCATGGAGGTGTTCGACCAGGACGACGACGGCATCGCGATCCTCCTCACGGACGAGGTCGGCGACGACCGACTCGGCGACGTCGAAGAAGCCGTCGCGGTCTGTCCGGCCGCGGCCATCCGGCTGGTCAGGCCGTGAGGCGCATCGCCGTCGTCGGGGCCTCGGCCGCCGGGCTCGCGGCGGCCGAGACGCTGCGCCGGGAGGGGTACGACGGCACGATCACCCTAGTCGGCGAGGAGCCCGAACCTCCCTACGACCGCCCGCCGTTGTCCAAGCAGTTCCTCGCCGCGGAGTGGGAGGCCGGCCGGCTCGCCCTGCGCACCTCGGCCGACCTCGCCGCGCTCGACCTCGACCTGCGGCTCGGTGTCGCGGCGACGGGCCTCGAACTCGTCGCGCGCACGGTGCGGTTGGCCGACGGCTCCGAGGTGCCGTACGACGGACTGGTCATCGCCACCGGAGTGCGGCCGCGCCGCCTGCCCGGGGAGGGCGCGCACGTGTTGCGCACCCTCGACGACGCGCTCACACTGCGGGAGCGGCTGTCCCCGGGGCAACGGCTGGTCGTGGTGGGGGCCGGTTTCCTCGGCGCCGAGGCCGCCGCGGTCGCCTGGCGCCTGGGTGCCGAGGTGACCCTGCTCGAACCCGCCGCCGTGCCGCTGGCCCACGCGGTCGGCGTGGAGGTCGGGCAGACGCTGGCCCAGGTCCATCGGGACAAGGGCATCGACCTGCGCTGCGGGGTCACCGTGACCGAGGTGACCGAGGAGGGCGTCCGCCTCGCCGACGGAGAGGCCATCGAGGCGGACGAGGTGCTGGTGGCCATCGGCTCGCTGCCGAACACCGAGTGGCTGGAGGGCAGCGGGCTCGTGCTGGGTGACGGGGTGGTCTGCGACGAGTACTGCGCGGCGGCGCAGGACGTGTACGCCGCCGGTGACGTCGCCCGCTGGTACAACCCGCTGTTCAACACCCCGATGCGCATCGAGCACCGCACCAACGCGGCCGAGCAGGGCATGGCGGCCGCCCGCAACCTGCTGGCCGCTCCTGAGGCGCGCAAGCCGTTCGCTCCGGTGCCGTACTTCTGGTCGGACCAGTACGACATGAAGGTCCAGGCCTACGGCTTCCTGCGCGGGCACGAGGAAGTCGCCGTGGTGGAGGGCGACTTGACGCAGCGCCGGTTCGTCGCCGCGTACCGCACCGGCGACCGCGTCAGTGGTGCCCTCGCGGTCGGCATGCCGCCCAAAGTGATCCGGCAGTGGCGTCAGACCATCGCGACCGGAGCGGCCTGGCGCGGCACCGTGCGCACGGAAATTACTTGAGTTACGCAACAAGATGGTAAACTGGCGGGTATGTCCTCACAGCCGCTCCCCGACGTCCCCGCGTCCCCGGAAGTCATCGAGATCGAGCGGGCGCTCACCCGCATCACCTACCTGAGCACCCGTGCCCGGCAGCACGACCGTCTGATGGGCCTGGCCGGGGTGCCGCTGGACCGGGCCGCCGTGGCCCTGCTGCGCCAGATCGCCGACACCGAGCCGATGCGCCCCGGGGAGCTGGCCAACCGGCTGGGAGTGGAGGCCTCCCACGTCACCCGCACCGTCCAGCAGCTGCAGAAGTCGGGGTACGTCACCCGCGTCCCCGACCCCGTGGACCGGCGCGCCCAGCGCATCCAGCTCACCGAGACCGGCCGGCAGGCCATCGACCGCATCCGTGACGTCGGCGCCCGCGGTATGCAGCTGGCCCTGGCCGAGTGGTCGCCCGAGGAGCTGCGGCAACTCGCCGGGCTGTTCCACCGCATGGTCGACGACTTCCTCTCGCACGCCATCGACGACGAGACCGAGGAGGCGGCGCCGGCCGGCACGAGCTGAGGCTCACCGGGTGGGGACGAGCCGCTCGACGGGAGCCGGTTCACGCAGCCCGCGCAGCAGCAGACCGCCCAGCGCGGGCAGGACGATCAACGGCACCAGCGCGGTCCGCAGCGACGTGCCGTCGGCCAGCGCCCCCAGTGCCGGCGCGGCCAGCCCGCCGACGCTCACCGTCAGGCCCAGCGTCACACCGCTCGCCGTGCCCATGCGTCCGGGCAAATAGTCCTGGCCGAGGGTGACGTGCAGGGAGAATGGCACGTACAGGCCGACCGAGGTCAGGGCCACGAACAGATACACCGCCGGGCCGGGGACGAGCACCACCCCGGCCACGGCGAGCACCGTCAGCGCGTACGCCCTCCGCACCACCGTGAGGCGACCGTACCGGTCGGCGAGCCGGCCCCCGAGGACCGTGCCCACGGCGCCGCCCGCGTACAGCACGCACAGCGCCGCCGTACCGGCCACGTCCCCGCCGCCGACGCGCTCACGGACGTACAGCGAGACGAACGCGCTCAGGCCGACGAACACGACCGACCGGCACACCACCGCGCCCGAGAGCCGCAGGAACGACGGCCAGTCGTCGATTCCGCCACGCAAGGCCGAAGATCCCGTCATCGGGCGGGTCCGGGACGCGCGCACCGCCGCCGCGCACAGGGCCGCGCCCATCGCGGCCGGAACGACCAGCAGCGGAGAAGCGCCCAGACCGCCGGTGGCGATCACGACGGCGACCAGCAGGGGGGCCAGGGCGAAGCCGACGTTGCCGCCGAGCGAGAACCACCCCATCCCCCTGTTGCCGCCGGGGGCGACGGCCCGTGCGGCCCTCGCTGCCTCCGGGTGATAGGCCGCGACCCCGATCCCGGACACGGCGACCGCCGCCAGGGTGAGCGGATAGGAGCCGAAGACGCCGCTCAGCGCGACACCCGCCCCCGCGGTCAGCGCGCTCAGCGGCAGCAGCCACGGCATCGCCCAGCGGTCGGTGAGCGCGCCGAACAACGGCTGCACGACCGACGACAGCAGCGACGCGGCCAGGACGACGCCCGACGCGGCGGCATAGGACCAGTCCCGCTCGGCGACGAAGAACGGCACCAGGGCGGCTACGGCCCCCTGGTACACGTCCACGCAGGCGTGACCGAGCGACATCAACGTGAGGGAACGGTTCTTGGACACGCAACCGAGCCTCGCCCGGACGGCTCCTGTCCCGCTTTCGATAAGCTGCCCAGTTGTGTCGAACATCCGCCATACGTCGATGGCGCCCACCCGCGCCCAGCGCCTCGCCGCCGGTGAGCGCATCGACGCCCACCGGCACGACGACCACCAGATCGTCTACGCGGGCTCCGGCGTCCTCGCGGTCACCACCGACGCCGGCACCTGGTTCGCGCCCGGCACCCGCGCCATCTGGGTCCCCGCGGGCACCGTCCACGCCCACCGCGCCCACGGACACCTCGACCTGCACCTGGTCGGACTGCCCGCCGACGACAACCCGCTCGGCCTGGACGCCCCGACCGTCCTCACCGTGGGGCCGCTGCTGCGCGAGCTGATCCTCGCCTACACCCGCGACCCCGCCGACGGCAGCCCCGAACGCCTCCGCCTCCTCGCCGTGCTGCGCGATCAGCTGCGTGCCTCGCCGCAGCAGCCCCTGCGGCTGCCCGCCCCGACCGATCACCGCCTGGCCGCGGTCTGCGAACTGGTCCACGCGGACCCCGCCGACCCGCGCACCCTGGCCGCGCTCGGTGCCGCGACCGGCGCCTCGGAACGCACGCTCAGCCGTCTCTTCCGCAGCGAGTTCGGTATGACCTTCCCGCAGTGGCGCACCCAGTCGCGCCTCTACCACGCCCTGCGCATGCTGGCCGACGACGTCCCCGTCACGGCCGTCGCCCACCGCTGCGGCTGGTCCTCCGCGAGCGCCTTCATCGATGTCTTCCGCCGCTCCTTCGGCTACACCCCGGGCGCCCACAACCGCCGTACCCGGTAGGGGCGGAGGCCGCCGTACGAGGTGCTTGTACCGTCCAGTAATGTGCGCGGCAGCCCCCCGAAGGAGGAACCGTGCCACGGTCCCCACGCTCGCCCCTGCTGCTCGCCGGCCTGCTGGCCACCGCGGGCGTCGCCCACTTCGCCGCACCGCGCTCGTTCGACGCGACCATCCCCGAGGCCCTGCCCGGCAGGCCCCGGACCTGGACCTACGCCAGCGGTGCCGTGGAACTCGCGCTCGCCGCCGGTCTGGCGCTGCCGAAGACCCGGCGGAGTGCCGCACTGGCGTCGGCCGCCTTCTTCGTCGGGGTGTTCCCCGCCAACGCCAAGATGGCCGTCGACTGGCGCCACCGCCCCACACCCCAGAAGACGGCGGCCCTCGGACGGCTGCCGCTGCAACTGCCGCTCGTGCTGTGGGCGCGCAGCATCGCGAAGAACGGGGAGGGCCAGGCATGAGCAAGGCGATGGAGATCGGCGACACGGTCGAGGACTTCGAACTCCCTGACGAGACCGGCACCAGCCGCAAGCTGTCCGAGCTGCTCGCCGGCGGCCCGGTGGTCCTCTTCTTCTACCCCGCCGCCCTGACCGCCGGCTGCACCGCGGAGGCCTGTCACTTCCGTGACCTGGCCGCCGAGTTCGCCGCCGTCGGCGCCCAGCCGGTCGGCATCAGCGGCGACTCCGTCGAACGCCAGCAGGAGTTCGCCGGCCGCCACACCCTCGGCATGCCCCTCTTGTCCGACGTCGACGGCAAGATACGCGAGCTGTTCGGCGTCAAGCGCGGCTTCTCCCTGGCACCCACCAAGCGGGTCACCTACGTCATCGCCGAGGACCGCACCGTCCTGGAGGTCGTCCGCAGCGAACTGCGCATGAACACCCACGCCGACCGCGCCCTGGAAGCCCTGCGCGCCCACCGCACGTGACGGGGACGGGGCCCGGTTGCCCCGTTTCGGTTGATGCGGTCCGACAATGGGACCATCCTGGACGATATGGAGCACGTCTCCGCTACGGCGGTCACCGATGCCGCAGGCGTCGTGACGGGGTGGAGCGAGGGTGCCCGGCGGCTGACGGGACGCACGGCCGAGGAGGTCGTGGGCCGGGCGGCACGGGAACTGCTCGCCGAGGACCCGCCGGGACCGGCCGTGGCGGCGCTGAAGGGAACCGTCGTCCTGCGGCACCGCGACGGTTCCCTCCTCACCCTCGTCCTGGACGCCTGCCCCGTGCTGGGCGAAGACGGCACGCCGGCCGGGTACGTGATCACCGGCCGACGCCCCGGTTCCGCCGAGTCGACCCTGGCCGGACAGGCCTTCCAGCAGGCCTCGATGTCGATGTCGGTCTTCGACACGCGCCAGCACTATCTGCGCCTCAACGACGTGGCCTGCCGGGTCATGGGGGTGACGGAGGAAACCCTGCTCGGCCGCTACTTCGCGGAGACGGTCGAGGACGCCGAACACAGCCGCGGGTTCCTGGCCAACCTGCGCCAGGTCGCCGAGACCGGCAGACCGGCCCGCTACGAGAGCTTCACCGGCGCGCCCGCCCTCAACCGGGAACACGCCTGGACCTGCGAGATGTGGCCCGTCCGCGACGACGGCTCCACAAAACCGATCGGCGTCGCCCTGGCCGCCTTCGACAGCAGCGACCAGTACTGGGCCCGGCAGCGACTGGCCCTGCTCAACGAGGCGGCGGCCACCATCGGCACCACCCTCGACGTGGTGCGCACCGCCGAGGAACTCGTCGGCCTCCTCGTGCCCCGCTACGCCGACTTCGCCAGCGTCGACCTCCTTGAATGGGTCCTCGGCGCGGACGAACCGCCCACCGTCCTGGAGGGCGACATCGCCCTGCGCCGCGTCGCCCACGGCTCCGCCCACGAGGGCACCCCCGAGGCCGCCGTCCACCTCGGCGAGACGGACGTCTACCCCGCTTCCTCGCCGCCCGCGCGGGCCCTGCGGGACGGGCGGGCCGCCCTCAGCCAGGCCGGCGAACCCGACTTCATGCGCTGGGTCACCGAACGCAACACCCGTGCCCCGGCCGGCCGCTCCTACCGCAAGGGCGTCCACTCCCTGCTCGCCGTGCCGCTCAAGGCCCGCGGCACCACCCTGGGTGTCGTGGTCGCCGTCCGCATCGCCCACCCCGACGACTTCGGCGGCGACGACGCCGTCCTCGGCGAGGAACTCGCCAGCCGGGCCGCCGTCTGCATCGACAACGCCCGCCGCTTCGCCCGCGAGCGCACCACCGCACTGGCCCTGCAGAACAGCCTCCTGCCGCGCGGCCTGCCCGGACAGGCAGCGGTAGAGGTCGCCCACCGCTATCTTCCCTCCGGCTCGCTGGCCGGCATCGGCGGCGACTGGTTCGACGTCATCCCGCTCTCCGGCAGCCGCGTCGCCCTCGTCGTCGGCGACGTCGTCGGCCACGGCATCCCGTCCTCGGCGACCATGGGCCGCCTGTGCACGGCGGTACGCACCCTCGCCGACGTCGACCTGCCGCCCGACGAACTCCTCACCCACCTCGACGACCTGGTCACCCACCTCGCCTCGGACGACCGCGACGACGAGGTCGCCGAGCTGGGCGCCACCTGCCTCTACGCCGTCTACGATCCCGTCTCGCGCCGACTCACCACGGCCGCCGCCGGCCACCCGCCGCCCGCCGTCGTGCTGCCCGACGGCACCGCGCGCCTCGTCCCCCTGAGCGCGGGGCCCCCGCTCGGCGTCGGCGGACTGCCCTTCGAGGCCACCGAGATCGAACTGCCCGAGGGAGCCGTCGTCGCGCTCTACACCGACGGTCTCATCGAGGACCGGGACCGCGACGTCGATCACGCCACCGACGAACTGTGCCGCGCGCTCACCGCGAGGACCGACACCCTCGACGAGCTGTGCGACACCGTCCTGAAGGCCGTGCTGCCCGAAGAACCCGGTGACGACGTGGCCCTGCTGCTGGCCCGTACCAGGGCTCTCGGCGCGGACCGGGTCGCCACCTGGGACGTCGAACCCGACCCCGCGCACGTGGCCGCGACCCGCCAGGCGGCCACCGAGCAACTGGCCGCCTGGGGGCTGGAGGAGGCGTCCTTCGTCACCGAACTCGTCGTCAGCGAACTGGTCACCAACGCCATCCGCTACGGCGAACCGCCCATCCAGCTACGGCTGATCCGGGACCGGACCCTCATCTGCGAGGTCTCCGACGGCAGTTCCACCTCACCGCACCTGCGGCGCGCCCACGCCTTCGACGAAGGCGGCCGCGGGCTGTTGCTGGTCGCCCAGCTCACCCAGCGCTGGGGGAGCAGGCAGACCGGCAGCGGCAAGACGATCTGGGCCGAACAGTCCCTGGAACCCCCCGACTTCTGATCCTTCTCACTGGAAGGAGCAGCCGGGGTTCGGCACGTCCTCCGAGTACGGCGAGCCGTGCGGGAGCACGTACAGCACCTCCAGGACGAGCGGGGTGTCCCCTTCGTTGCGGCCGAGGTGGACGTCGCCGGGGCCGCCCGGCTCGCGCACGACGGTGCCCTTCGGGTAGACGCCGTCACTGGCGCAGTCGGCGTGGTAGTGGCTGAGGGTGCCCTGCTTGACGTAGCCGTAGACGAGACCGTCGTGGTAGTGCCAGCCGGTCGCCTGACCCGGCGGGACGGTGATCTCCCTGAGGACGTAGTCGGTGTCGCCCACGGTTTTCTGGGCGATCAGCGTGCCGGTCACTCCGGGGCCGGGCGGGGTCGCCTGTGCGGTGCCGCCGACGAAGACGGTGGCGGTGACGACCGCGGCGGACATGGCGGTACGGAGCGCGATGCGCATACGGAAGGCCTCCTGACTCGTGTGCCTGAGCGACGACGTGTCGCAGTGGACGCAGCTGTGAACATAGAGGCCCGCAAGGCTGGTTGGGCGGTGTTCGGTGGATCTTCCGGCTCAGGTCTCCTCGTCGGCGACCTGAGCCAGTGTCCGGCCGGTCCGTACCGAGCGTGCCCGGCGCGGATCCGGTGTGCAGGGTCCGCGTGTCCGTCCTTCGGCGGTCTTCACCAGCAGCCAGTTGTCCTCGCGGAAGCGGGTGAGGGCGTACCCGCCGCGCAGCTTGGTCCCGCGGAGCCGGAACGTGGCGTGCCCCTGCTCCAGCGACGTCGCGAAGTCGACGGGGCGTCCCCGGCGGTCGTGGCTCAGGGGTTCGTACGTGCCGCGGTCCCACACGATCACCGTGCCGCCGCCGTACTCGCCCCGCGGGATCACGCCCTCGAAGTCCTCGTACTCCAGGGGATGGTCCTCCGTCGGCACGGCCAGGCGTTTGTCCTCGGGGAGGCCGGAGGGGCCCTTCGGGACCGACCAGGACTTCAGCACGTCCCCGACCTGGAGCCGGAAGTCGAAGTGCATCGTGCTCGCGTCGTGTATCTGCACGACGAACCGGGGCGCGGAACCCGTGGGTGCCCGCCGCCCTTCCGGCTCACGTGTCCGTCCGAAGTCCCGCTTGCCGTGGTAGTTGCTCAGTCGCTCACTCACCTGCGGCTCCTTCCGGAGATCCCGGGTACCCCTCCCGGTGCTCAGAACTCCTCGTGCGCCTCCGGATCCCCGCCCAGGCGCCGGTGCTCGCGGGCTCCGATCGCCGCCACCTCGGACTCGCTCAGCTCGAAGCCGAACACGTCGAGGTTCGCGCGCTGCCGCTCGGGGTCGCCGGACTTCGGGATCGGCAGAGCACCGAGCTGGATGTGCCAGCGCAGGATCACCTGGCCGGGCGTGACGCCGTGCGCCTGGGCGGCGGCCGCCACCGCCGGGTCGTCCAGCAGGTCCGAGCCGCGGCCCAGCGGGCTCCAGCTCTCGGTGACGACGCCCTTGCTCGCGTGGAAGGCGCGCAGTTCGTCCTGCGGGAACAGGGGGTGCAGCTCGATCTGGTTGACGGACGGCAGGACCCCGGTCTCCTTCTCCAGCCGCTCGATGTGCGCGGGGGTGAAATTGGAGACCCCGATCGACCGGACGAGGCCGTCCTCGCGGAGTTTGATCATGGCCTTCCACGAGTCGACGTACTTGTCGACACGGGGGAGCGGCCAGTGGATCAGATACAGGTCCACGTACTCCAGGCCGAGACGGGCGCGGGACTCCTCGAAGGAGGCCAGGGTCTCCTCGTAGCCGTGATGCCGGCCGGGGAGCTTCGTCGTCACGAGGACCTCCTCGCGCGGGACGCCGCCTGCGGCCACACCACGGCCGACACCGGTCTCGTTCCGGTAGTTCGTCGCCGTGTCGAGGAGCCGGTAGCCGCTCTCCAGTGCGGTGGCGACCGCCCGCTCCGCCTCGGCGTCGTCCATCGGCCAGGTGCCCAGACCGAGGGCGGGGATCTTCGTACCGTCGTTGAGCGTGTGCGTCGGGATGCTGATCACGTCCGGACCTTCCCTTGACAGTGTCGTCCCCCCAGCCTCACGGATAGGGTGAGCAATGATCAACCGGACGGGCGGGGACGAGGGCAGCGGACGGCATGGGCGGCACCGAGGACAAGCGGTCGGCGGGATCCGGGCGTCCCACGTCACGGGACGTCGCCCGGCTCGCCGGCGTGTCGCACACCGCCGTCTCCTTCGTGTTCAACGGCCGCGCCGAGGGAAACCTCTCGCCCGCCACCCAGGAACGCATCCGGCAGGCGGCCGTCCGGCTCGGCTACCGCCCCGACCCCGTCGCCCGCGGCCTGCGCAGTCGCCGTACGGCTGTGATCGGCCTGGTCACCGACGAGATCGCCTCCTCGCCGTTCGCCGGCCGGCTGCTGCGCGGCGCCATGGAGACGGCCTGGGACAGCGACCACCTCGTCCTCACCGTCGACTCCGGCGGCGACCGCGCCAAGGAGGACGCGGCCGTCGCCGAACTCCTCGACCGACGTGTGGACGGGATCATCTACGCGGCCATGTCCCTGCGCCGCGTCCGCGTCCCCGAAGGTCTGCACCGCACCCACTCGGTCCTCGCCAACTGCCTGCCCGACGACGACTCCCTGCCGTCCGTCGTCCCCGCCGAGCGGGCCGGCGGCCGTACGGCGGCCCGGTTGCTCCTCGACCAGGGGCACCGCAGGATCGCGCTGGTCGGGGGGCAGCAGGACATCGCCTCCGTCGAACGGCTCCGCGGCTTCAGGGACGCCCTGCGCGCGGAGGGCGTCACCGTGCCCAAGGACTGGGTGGTGCGCACCGGAGGCGAGATCTCCAGCGGCTACCAGGGGGCTACCCGCCTGCTGGAGGGCGTTTCCGCCGCGCAGCGCCCGACGGGGATCTTCTGCTACAACGACCGCGTCGCGGCGGGCACCCTGCACTGCGCGGCACGTCTCGGCATCACGGTGCCCGACGAACTGTCGGTGGTGGGCTACGACGACCAGGAGCACATGGCCGCCCACCTCTTCCCACCCCTCACCACCGTCGCGCTGCCGCACCGGGAGATGGGAGAGACCGCTACCCGTCTCCTCCTCGACGCCATCGACACCGGCCGCACACCGGCCGCCACCGTACGGCGCATCGCCTGCCCGGTGGTCGGCCGGGGCTCGGTGGGTCCGGCGCCGACGGGGTGAGGGCGGAGGGAGTCGCGCTGCTGCCGGGGATGATGTCCACCCCGGCGCGAGGCAGGTAATACGGGCCGCCCGACCGGCGGGGGCCGCTGCTCCCCAGCCCGGGGTGACGCCCTGCCGGCCGAAGACGTGTCCCTGCCGGGAGTGCTCCGGCGCAACCGTGTCCACGACCGGCCTCACCGCGCTCACCCCGACCCCGCGTCTACCTCGACCCGTTCACCTCGACCCCGAGCTCACCCGTCTCCGATGCCGCCCTCCGCCGCCGCCCTCATCGGTCGGCCACGAGAGCCCGGCACTCGATCTCGGTCCCGTCCCCCGACACCGTCAGCTCAGCGGTGTCCCCGGGCTGTCGGTAGACCCGCTCGGTGACCGTCGCGCGTTCCCCGGCGAAGAGTTCGAGCAGGGAGCCGTCGACGAGGATGCGCACGGTCAGTGGTCCTTCGGGCACCCGCACGAGCAGAGGATCAGAGCCGTCGGGCCTCGACCGGGGCCACCCCGAGCGGTCCAGCGTCACCGTGCCTGCCGCGGGGTCCAGCCGCACGGTGAGCTCGGCCCCCGAGGCCGCCCGCAGCAGGCTCACGGTGGCGGGCGAGCGCGCGGTCACCGTCAGGTCGTACGCCTCGGGGAGCGGACCGGGGGCCAACGGCTCGGTGGAGCGCAGCAGTTCGAGCTCCGGCGCCGGCGCGATGCGCAGGGAGCCGTCCTCGTGCACGTCCACGATGCGGGGTGCGGTGAGGACACCGGCCCAGCCCGCACGGTCGACCTCCGGCTGCGGACGCGCCTCCCAGGACCAGCCCCACAGCAGCGCCCGGTCCCGCTCCGTGTCCTGGAGGATGGACGGCGCGTAGAAGTCACGTCCCAGATCGAGCGGGCCGCCGAGCCGGGGGACGAACCTCGGCCCGCCGCCCGGGAGGTGGGTCAGCCGGCCCGTCACATAGGCCGTCCCCCGCGGATCGCCGTCCCACAGCGCCACCGCCAGCACCCACTCGCCCCCCGGCGTCCGTGCCAGCTGCGGGCACTCCCAGCCGGTCGCCCCCGGGCCGAAGGCCTCGGCCGCCACCGGGTCGCGGCCGTCCAGCAACACCCCGGCGAACCGCCAGTCGTGGAGATCCTCGCAGTCGTACACCAGCACCGACGGCGTGCCGTCCGCGTGCCCGGCGCCCACCGCCGCCCAGCGCCGTCCGCCGAAGCGGAAGACGAACGGGTCGCGGAACATCGTCACGTCCAGACCCGCCGGCGGACCCGACACCACGGGGACCGGGACCGGCTTCCACGCCACCAGATCGTCGTCCTCCGCCACCGCGAGGCAGATCGAACCCAGCCCCGCGTGGGTGCGGTCGACCCCGGTGTACACGGCCGTGGGTACACCGTCGTCGTCCACCACGCACCCCGACCAGCAGCCCGACTCGTCCGGACCGCCGGGCGTCGGGGTGAGCGCCACCGGATGGTGCTCCCAGTGGGCGAGGTCGGGGCTGGAGGCGTGGCCCCAGTGGACGTTCGCGTGCACCGGGGCTTCCGGGTTGTGCTGGTAGAAGAGGTGGTAGCGGTCGCGCCAACGGAACGGACCGTTCGGGTCGTTGATCCAGTTGGCGGGTGGACGGACCCGGAAACGCGGGGCGTCGGTGTCAGGGCTCAACGGTTGACTCCTGCGGAGGTGATGCCCTCGCGGAGAGGGCGCTGGCCGACGAGGAACACGCCGACGGCGGGGATCATGGAGAGCACGACACCGGCGAGGACCACCGAGATGGAGCCGGTGCCCAGGTTGCCCTGGAGCGAGACCAGGCCCAGCGGCAGGGTGTAGTTCTGACCGGAGGTCTCCAGGATCAGCGGCCGGAAGAACTCGTTCCAGTGGTAGTTGAAGGCCAGGACACCGACGATCGCGAGGCCGGGCGTGGCCAGCGGCGCGTACACGGAACGGAAGGTCCGCCAGGGACCCGCGCCGTCCAGCATCGCCGCCTCGCCCAAGTCCTTCGGCATGCCCAGGAAGTACTGGCGCATCAGGAAGGTGCCGAAGGCGGTCGGGAACGCCGGGATGATCAGACCGAGCAGAGTGTCGGTCAGGCTCATCGACTTGAGGACGAGGAACACCGGCACGATCGTGACCTGCAAGGGCACCATCATGGTCGCGAGCACCAGACCGAACAGCGGCTTCTTGAAACGGAAGTCGAGTCGGGCGAACGCGTAACCGGCCAGCCCCGCGGTGATCATCTGGCCGACCGCGATCAGAGCGGTCACCAGCGTCGAGTTCAGCGCGAGCAGCCACACGTCGATCTGGTCGAAGACCCCGCGGTACGACTCGACCGTGGGGTGCGTCGGGATGATCTTCGGCGGCAGGTCGAAGGACTCGGCCGGGGTGCGCAGGGACGTGGAGACCGTCCAGATGACCGGGCCGAGGGTGAGCAGGGCACAGGCCGCGAGGCCGGCGATGCGTGCCCAGGGGGCGAGCGAGTACCGCGCACGGCTCATCGACAGGGGCGCGGGGCTGGTCTTCAGGGTCGCTTGGCTCAAGGGGCTCACCCGGCTCACTGGTAGTGGACGAAACGCCGGCTGAGCCGGAACTGGAGGGCGGTGACCGCCATGATCAGCACGAAGAGCAGCACGCCCACCGCGGACGCCTCGCCGAAGCGCAGCTGCTCGAACGCCGACTCGTAGATGACCATCACGACGGTGCGGGTGGAGTCGCCCGGCCCGCCGTTGGTCAGGACGTACGGCTGCTCGAAGACCTGGAGCGCGTTGATGACCCCGACCACGGTCGCCACCAGCAGGGTCGGCGACAGCAGCGGCAGCGTCACGTGCAGGTGCTTGCGCAGCCCGGTCGCCCCGTCGAGGGAGGCCGCCTCGTGGATCTCCTTGGGGATGTTGTTGAGCCCGCCCACGAACAGCAGGAACGAGAAGCCGAACTGCTGCCAGACATAGACCAGGATCACCGCCGCCATCGCCGAGTTCTCGGACGTCAGCCATGGCACCGGCGCGATCCCGACCTGCCCGAGCACCCAGTTCACGACCCCGAAATCCTGGTTGAACAGGTACTTCATCACCACCGAGATCGACGCCGCCGACAGCACCAGCGGGAAGAAGAACGCGGAGCGGAACACCGAGCGCAGCCACACCGGCATCCGCCCGTTCACCGCGAGCGCCAGGGTCAGGGCGATCAGGAGCTGGAGCGCCACCGCGAGCACCATGAAGACGAGCGTGTTGCGGAAGGAGACCAGGACGGTCGAATCGCTGAACACCTCACGGTAGTTGGCGGCCCCGGCCCAGCTCGGGGAATCGATCACGTTCCAGTGGAAGAGGCTCAGCACGACCGAGCCGACGATCGGCACCACCGTGAAGATCACGATGCCGACGATGGTGGGCGCCAGGAACAGCGTGGCCAGCAGCCGGGTGCCCCGGTCACGGGCCGAGGGCCGCGCGGCTGCGGTGGCGGGGGCGGCCGTGGGCCGTGACGGTCGTACGGCGGGAATCTGGGTGTTCGTCATACGTCACGCTCCATGGCCTTCTCCAGATCGCTCTGCATCCGGCGCAGCGCGGGGCCCACCGAGCGCCGGGAGGCCAGGGCGGTCCCGGTGTGCTTGAGCAGCACCTGCTCGACCTCGGCGACCTGCGGCGGCGCGGGGATCGGCCCGGTGTCGGGGAACTTGTCGAGGGTGTCGTAGAAGACCTGCCAGTGCTTCGGCCCCATCTCCCGGTAGCGGTCCGCGGTCAGCATCGAACGGCGGGCGGGGGTCGTCTGGTTGGTCTCGAACAGCCGCATCAGGGTGTCCCTGCGGGCCGCGAACTTGATGAACTCCCACGCCTCGTCCTGCTTCTTCGAGGTGCGCAGCAGCGCGTAGCCGGCGGCCCCGAACTGCATGCGCTGGGTGCGCCAGCGGGGGAAGTACTGCACGTCGAAGCTGCCGGGCCGCATGCCGGCGAGGTGCAGACCGCCCGCCCAGAAGCCGCCGGCGGGGGTCACGCCGACCCGGCCGGTGGAGAACACCCCGATGAGGTTCTGGCCGTTGCCGCCCTCGGGGCGGGTGCACAGGTCCTCCTGGATCAGGGAGGCGAGATAGTCGTACGACTCCTCGACGCGCGCGTCCGTGGCCTGCGGGGTGGTCCACCGGAACCCGCCCCCACGGCCCCGGCGCTCGGCGCTCGGGTAGAAGTTGTCCCACAGCCACGCCCCGCCCGGCGCCTTCGACTCGGCGAGCAGATTGGTGCCGTTGGCGAACAGCCACGGGACGACCCCGCCCCACAGGCGGTTGGTCCAGAAGTACGGCGTGAACTGCGAGCCGCTGGACTTCTTCATGTCCCGCAGGAGTTCGGTGAAGTCGTCGCGGGTCCAGTCGGCCGCCGGGAAACCCGCGCCCGCCCGCTTCAGCACCTGGCTGTTCAGGTACATGTCGGCCGCGTTGAACTCGACCGGCAGTTGGTAGAGGCTGCCCTCGTACATCATCGACTCCACCAGCGAGGGGTGGACGTCGGCGAAGTACTCGCGCAGTTCGGCCGCGTCCCGCTTGACCCACTTGTCGAGGGCGACGCCGAGGCGCTGCGCGAAGAGCTGGACGCCCTCGGTGGCGACATAGACGAGGTCGGGGGCGGTGCCCGCCGCGATCTGGGTGAGGATCTTCGCGAAGAAGTCCGACCAGTCGGTGGCCTGCACCGCGTTGACGCGCAGCTTGATGTCGGGGTGGACCTTCTTGAAGCCCTCGGTGAGCGTGCGGATCGCCTCCGGGCCGTAGGCGGGGCCGAGGGTGGCGACGACGAGGGAGCCGTCGTCGCGGCCGGGGATGTCGGCTCCGGTGAGCCGGTCCCAACTGGCGGCGGTACCGGCGAGCGCGGCGGCGCCCGCGCCGTAGGCGCCGTACCGCATGAGGGTGCGGCGGGTGAGGTGCGAGTCGGTCATCCAACAGGGCCTAACTCGTGTTAGCCAGTGTCTGATGCCCCAGATGATGGAAAGCGGGCCGCGGCCCTGTCAAGGCCCGCGAACACTTGACCTTTAACGAGTTAGGTCCCAGAGTCCTGATCCCGTGAGCCGCCGTTTCCACGAGAGGAACGAGGTGTGATGGGCGAGATCTCCAGAAGAGCGCTGTTCACTGGATCGGCCGTGGGGGCCGCGGCCGCGGTACTGCCCGCGGGGCCGGTCGCAGCGGGGCCCCAGTCGGCTGCCACCTGCGCGAGTTACCGGGCCGAGTACCACTTCACGGTCCCCGACCAGTGGAAGAACGACCCTCAGCGGCCGGTGTGGATCGACGGGGAGTACCACTACTACTACCTCTACAACGCCGACTGGACGACAGGCGTCGCGGGCACCGCCTGGCGGCTGGCCACCAGCACGGACCTGGTCTCCTTCACGGACCGGGGAGTGGCCGTACCGAAGAACACGACGGTCAACGGGGACGTCTGGTCCGGCTCCGCCGTCGTCGACACCGGCAACACCGCGGGCTTCGGGGCGGGCGCGGTCGTCGTCCTCGCCACCATGTCCCCGCACGACGGGGACGCGGATCAGGCGCAGTACCTGTACTGGTCCACCGACGGCGGCCGTACGTTCACCAACCACGGCACCGATCCCGTGCTTCCGAACCCGGGGGTGCGCGACTTCCGGGATCCCAAGGTGATCCGGGACGAGGAGCGCGGCCGGTGGGTGATGGCGCTCGCCGAGAACAACAAGATCGGCTTCTACCACTCGCCCGACCTCAAAACCTGGAGGTACGTGAGCGGCTTCGTCAAGGACGGGATCGGGGTGCTGGAATGCCCCGACCTGTTCCGGCTGACGGCCTCGGACGGCACGGTGAAGTGGGTGCTGGGGGCGAGCGCCAACGGGAAGGGCGCGGGGCTGCCGAACACGTACGCGTACTGGACGGGTTCCTTCGACGGCACGGCCTTCACGGCCGACGCCCCCGAACCGCAGTGGCTCGACCACGGCTGGGACTGGTACGGCGCCGTCACCTTCGAGAAGCGGGACACGGACGGCACGCTCGACGAGCGGGCACGCTGTGCGATCGGGTGGCTGAACAACTGGGACTACGCGAACGTCACGCCGACCATCGACTGCGACGGCTTCGACGGCACCGACTCGATCGTGCGCGAGATGACGCTGAAGCGGGACTCCTCCGGGGTGTACTACCTGGCCTCACAGCCGGTGGCCGCGCTGCACGACCACGTCTCCCGCACGGTGGACCTCGGCGACCTGGAGGTCAACGGGACGCGCGTCCTTGGCTACCGGGGCACCGCCTATGAGCTCACCTGCGAGTTCGACCGGGGGCAACTCCCGGGCGCAGGCGTTCAGTTGCGCCGTTCCCCGGACGGGGGCCGGCACATCGACGCCGGCGTCTACGGCGACTACGCCTTCCTCAACCGGCGTGGCACCGTGAACCCGGATGCGACCGGCCGGTGGCAGGAGAGCCACAGCCCCTTCTCCGGGGGCAGGGTGAGGCTGCGGATTCTCGTGGACCGCACGTCGGTCGAGATGTTCGTCGACGACGGCCGGTATGTGCACTCCTCGGAGGTGTTCCCGTATCTGATCGACCAGGGCGTCGCACTGTTCTCGATCGACGGCACGGTGGTGTTCGAGAACGTGGTGATACGGGAGTTCAGGGTCTGAGGGCGTGGGCGGTGCCGCCGTCCGCGGCCAGGGCGGCGGCGATCTGCCGGTGGGCCTGTCGTCGCTCCTCGTCGGGGACGGGCGGCAGGAGTTCCTCCCACACGGAGAGGAAGGTCCCGCGGAGCTGCAGCAACCCCGCGGGCCGGGCGAGGAGCCAGAAGTGGAGGTGGGCGGCGCCGTCGCCCCAGCGGTTGACGTGGACGCGGGCGACGCCGTCGAGGCCGAGGACCGCCCGCTCGGCCCGCTGCAGGACGGGGCCGAGCTCGGCCGCCTGTTCGGCGGGGAGATCGCACAGGTCGTAGTGGCCGCGCGGTTGCAGCATCACGGCCGCCGGGAGCCGGGACTCGGTGCCGACCGCGTCGAGCCGCCAGTGGTCGTCGGCCCAGAGGGCTTCCGTCACCGGTTTGAGGCAGGTACGGCACTTCTCGGGCCCGTCCTCGCCGGAGCGGTCGGGCTCGGGCAGGACAGGTGGGTGCAGGGGCTTCACCCGGAGGTCGCCCTCGAAGGGGAAGGTCTCCCAGTCGGCCACCGAGTCGGCGGGCAGGGGCAGCCGTTCGCCTGTCGGCAGCCGCCGTACGAAGGCACCGGGCTCCTGGGGAGTTGAGGGTGTGGCCACGCTGGGCAGTCAACCATGCGTGACGTGCCCACCGGGGCACGGACCACGGACAGATGCCGGCGATCAACGGAGCACGCATGACGACGGACAAGGGCACGGCGGAGCGGGACGCGGGCATCGAGGTGAACCCGGTGGCCGGGCACATCGGGGCCGAGATCACGGGAGTCGACCTGTCGAGTGACCTCGACGACTCGGTGGTCGCCGCGATCCGCGCCGCGGTGCTGCGCTGGAAGGTGGTGTTCTTCCGCGGGCAGAAGCTCGATCACACCGGGCACGTCGCCTTCGCCCGGAGGTTCGGCGAACCGGTCGTCCTGCGCAAGCGCGGCAGCGCCTCGCCCGCGGACTTCCCCGAGGTCGAGACGACCGCCGACCGGCTGGAACTGGGCGGGAAGTTCGGCATGGAGCACGAGGAGTGGCTGCAACGCCGCCGGCACACCCTGCTGCGCGGCTGGCACTGCGACCACGGGGCGCGGATCGACCCGCCCGCCGCGACGATCCTGCGCGCCGAGACCGTCCCGCCGTACGGCGGCGACACGCAGTGGTCCAACCTCGCGGCCGCCTACGCCGGACTGTCGGCCCCGATGAGGGAGTTCGTCGACGGACTGCGCGTGGAGCACCGGCTCGGCGTCGGCTACCAGCCCCGCCCTGGCGACGACGCCTACGTCCGGCACCTCCTGGACCACCAGGTGGCCTCCCTGCACCCGCTGGTGCGGGTCCATCCCGAGACGGGGGAGCGGATCCTCTACGTCAACGGCTACTACGTCGAGCAGATCGCCGACCTCTCCCGCGCCGAGAGCCGGGCGATCCTCGACATGCTCCTCGAACAGGCGGTCCGCCCCGAATACACGGTCCGCTTCCGCTGGGAGCCGGGCAGCGTCGCCTTCTGGGACAACCGCGCCACCATCCACCTGGCCCCCGGCGACAACGCCCACCTCGGCTTCCCCCGGACCATGCACCGGGTGATGCTGGCGGGGGACGTGCCGGTGGGGGTGGACGGGGGGCCGTCGGAGGGGGTCACGGGGAGCGAGGTGGGGCGGTGGTGACCGTGGGGGCGTTGTTGACGCGGGTGGGGTGGTGAGGCGTGGGTCGGGTTGGAGAGGCGTCACGGGCGGACGGGTTCGGAGGTTCGAGGCGCCGGTGATCCGGTCCGCTCGGACGGCCGACCGCGAGGTCGGCCTGGCTGTCGGTCCGGCTGTCGGTGGGGTGGCTCGGGTTGGTTGGGGGTGCTCCGGTCCGTTCGGGTGAGTGGCGGTGCGGGACAGGCCGCCGTCACGGGGGCGCGGGTTCGGGCGGCTCGGGCTGCCCGTGATCCGGTCCGCTGGCGTTGGTGGCCGTGTTGCGCACCTCCCCCGCAGGGGGCGCGAGGTTCGGGCGGCCCGGGGGTGCCGTGATCCGTCGGTCCGGGCCACGGGGTACTTGCCGTGGTCGTACCCCTGGTCGGGGAAGCGTCACGCAGGCCGGAAGCCGCTGGTCAGGAAGACATTGAGCTGCGGGGCGAGGGCCCGGGCGGGCCGGAGAGCCGACCGTACAGCTGTCCCGCACGGCCGGTGACCCGGCGGCTCGTAGACCGACCGTGTGACGTGCCCGGCCGAAGTAGGGCTGCGTTGCGCGCCGGTCTGTCCCATCCGGGGCGCAGGGTGCTTTCGTCTGGTGGCCGGGTATGCGACGGCTCCGTATCTGTCCTGACGGGTCGGCCCACGCCCAGCCTTCCTCCTGCGTGTCGCCCGGTCCTTGAGGGCGACCCTCCGAACGCAGAAGGAGAGAGCGTGGTGGCAGGAAACGTCAACGAGAACCGCGGGATGGTGTCCGCGCAGCTTCTCAGGGGCCAGAAGGCGCTGGTGACCGGCGCCAACTCGGGCATCGGCCTGGCGACCGCCATCGCCCTGGGCCGGGCCGGAGCGGACGTCGTGGTGAACTACGTCGTCGGCGCCGAGGATGCTGAAAACGTCGTCAAGGAGATCGAGAGCTTCGGCGTCCGCGCCTACGCCCACGAGGCCGACGTGTCCGACGAGGGCCAGGTGACCGCCATGGTCGCGCGCATGGTCGAGGAGTTCGGCACGATCGACATCATGGTGGCCAACGCGGGCCTCCAACGGGACGCAGCCGTGACGGAGATGACCCTCGCCCAGTGGCAGAAGGTCATCGACGTCAACCTGACGGGCCAGTTCCTGTGCGCGCGGGAGGCCGCCAAGGAGTTCATCCGGCGCGGTGTGGTCGAGGAGGTCTCCCGTTCGGCGGGAAAGATCATCTGCATGAGCTCGGTCCACCAGATCGTCCCGTGGTCGGGGCACGTGAACTACGCCTCCTCCAAGGGCGGCGTGGGCATGCTGATGCAGACCCTGGCCCAGGAGCTGGCCCCGAAGCGGATCAGGGTCAACGCCGTGGCGCCCGGTGCCATCCGCACACCGATCAACCGCGACGCCTGGTCCACCCCCGAGGCCGAGGCCGACCTCCTGCGCCTGATTCCGTACCGCCGCGTGGGCGACCCGGACGACATCGCCAACGCCGTGGTCGCCGTGGCGTCCGATCTGCTCGACTACGTCGTCGGCACCACCCTCTACGTCGACGGCGGAATGACGCTTTTTCCCGGCTTCGCCACCGGAGGCTGATCTCGGATGCAGGATCACATCACGCCCCGCCGGGTGGTGATCCTCGGCGGAGGGTTCGCGGGGCTGTTCGCCGCCCGTGCCCTGCGGAAGTCACCGGTCGCGGTGACCGTGGTCGACCGCCGCGCCCACCATCTCTTCCAGCCGCTGCTGTACCAGTGCGCCTCCGGGATCCTGTCCGAGGGGCAGATCGCACAGCCGCTCCGGGGGGTCCTGCGGCGCCACCACAACGTGAGGTGCGTGCTCGCCGAAGCCACCGACGTGGATGTCGGCGCCCGGCTGGTGCACGCCCGGCGCCCCGAGGGCGGAGCCGTCGTGCTGCCGTACGACGATCTGATCGTCGCGGTGGGCATGCGGCAGTCCTACTTCGGGAACGACGAGTTCGCCGCGCACGCCCCCGGCATGAAGACCCTGGACGACGCGCTGGACATCCGCAGACGGATCTACCGGGCCTTCGAGATGGCCGAAACGGCGGCGAACGACCGGGAACGAAAGCGGTGGCTCACCTTCGCGCTCGTCGGCGGCGGGCCGACCGGTGTCGAACTCGCCGGACAGATCCGGGAAATCGCCGGCCACACGCTCGACCGGGAGTTCCGGAGGATCGACTCCGCCAAGGCCCGGGTGCTGCTCTTCGAGGGGTCCGACGGGGTGCTCGGTGCGTTCGGACCTCCGCTGGCCCACCGCGCGGCCCGAACCCTGCAGGGGCTCGGTGTGGAGCTCCACCTGGGCACGATGGTCACCGACATCGACGCCCACGGCCTGACGGTACGAGACCGCGACGGCAGGACGACCTGGTTCGGCGCACGCACCGTGCTGTGGACGGCGGGCGTCGAAGCACCGCCGATCGCGGCCGCGCTGGCCCGGGCAACCGGCGCCGAACAGGACCGGGCCGGACGCATCCTGGTCGAACCCGACCTCACCGTCCCCGGCCGTCCGGAGATCCGCGTCACGGGCGACGTGATGAGTCTGAACAAACTGCCGGGCCTGGCCGAGGTCGCCATGCAGTCGGGTGCGTACGCGGGCCGGAGTGTGCGCCACGCCGTCGAAGGCAGGACGAAACAGCCGAAGCCCTTCAAGTACGTGGATCTCGGCAGTGCCGCCTACATCGCCCGCGGCCAGGCCGTGGTCAAGGCCGGCCCGCTGCATCTGTCGGGCTTCACCGGCTGGCTTGCCTGGCTCTTCATTCACCTGGCCTTCCTCACCGGCTTCCGCAGCAGGCTCGGAGCGGTGCTCAGCTGGTCCGTCGCCTTCGCCACCGGTTCGCGCCGCGAACGCGCCTTCACCATGCCCGACACCGAAGTGTCGGCGGCCCGGGCAGCCAGGCCGAAGGTGCCTCCGCCTTCGTGAGAACGCCCCCGCCGACGTCCCCCCGTCAGTCCCGTCACCCCCCGCACGGCAGACCATCGAGGCGTACATGCTCAGCACCGCTGCCCTTCTGGCGAACAGCACCCCGGCCCAACTCCTGCCAGCCCGAGAGCTGATGGCCTTCACCCTGGCCTCGCACATTCTGCTGGTCCCGTTCGGCGTGGCGCTGCCGTTCATCACGTTGCTCATGCACCACCGGGCGCTCCGCCGCAACGACCCCGTCGCCCTCACACTCGCTCGGCGCTGGTCGGCGGTAATGGCGGTCCAGTTCGCCATCGGCATCATCACCGGCACCGTGCTGTCCTTCGAGTTCGGCCTGCTGTGGCCCGGCATGATGGGGCGCTGGGGAGACGTCTTCGGCCTCGGCTTCGGCGTCGAGGCGTGGGCGTTCTTCCTGGAGGCCGTCCTGATCGCCATCTACCTCTACGGCTGGCGTCGGCTCAAGCCCTGGACACACTTCTGGCTCGCCGTGCCGCTGCCACTGGCCGCACTGATGGGGGCGTTCGGCATCGTCGCGGCCAACTCCTGGATGAACACTCCGCAGGGGTTCCGCCTGGACGCCCAGGGCAAGCCGATCCACGTCAACGTGCAACAGGCGATCTTCACACCGATGTTCGGCCCTGAGTACTGGCACTTCGTGGTCGCGATGCTCCTCACCGCCGGCTACGTGGTCGCCGGTGTGTACGCGGTCGGTTGGCTGCGCGGGCGCCGTGACCGCTACCACCGGCTCGGCTTCACCGTGCCGTTCACGGTGGCCGCGATCCTCACTCCGGTCCAGTTCGTGCTCGGCGACTCCGTCGCTCGCGCCGTCTTTCACAAGCAGCCGATCAAGTTCGCCGCCACGGAGATCGTCTGGAAGACCGACACGCACGTACCGGAGTACATGTTCGGACGGCTGAACAGTGACGGGACGATCTCCGGCGGACTCAAGATCCCCCAACTGGACTCGATCCTCGCCGGCTTCAAGCCCAGCACCCAGGTGACCGGGCTGACGTCGGTGCCGGCCGCCGACCGCCCCACCGCCGTCCAGGCCACCATCGCCCACTGGGCCTTCGACATCATGGTCACCATCGGCAGTGTGCTGATCCTGCTCGCGCTCTGGTACGCCTGGTCCTGGTGGCGGCATCGGGACAACCCCGGCAGCCGCTGGTTCTACCGCTGCGCCGCACTCGCGGGAGTCGCGTGCCTGGTCACCGTCGAGTGTGGGTGGATCACCACGGAGGTCGGCCGTCAGCCCTGGATCGTCTACCACCACATGAGGGTCTCGGAGGCGGTGACCAGCACACGTGCTGGATCGTTGTGGGCGATGCTCGGTGTCGTCATGGTCGTGTACGTGGCCGTTTTCGGCGCGTTCCTCGCGGTCGTCCTGAAGATGCGCATCCGCTGGCGCATCGCTGACGAGGGCTCAGCCGCCGCGCGCGCTGAACTGCCGCCGGAGACCGACACCCCGTACGGGCCCAGAAGCGAGCCCGAGCCCACAACCTCCGGGGCCGCGCCCGGTGGCGGGTCCGGCCACACCTCCGGCGGTGAGTCGTGATGGCCGACTTCATCGCATGGGTGCTGGTGCTCGCGATCGCCGCCTACGCCTGCGCCGGAGGCACCGACTACGGTGCGGGCTTCTGGGACCTCCTGGCCGGCGGCGCGGAGCGCGGCAAGCGGCCACGCTGGCTGATCGACCACGCCATGGCACCGGTCTGGGAGGCCAACAACGTCTGGTTGATCTTCGTCCTGGTCATCATGTGGACCGGCTTCCCGACGATGTTCCAGGCCGTCTTCTCCGCGATGTGGCTGCCGCTCGCCCTGGCCGCTGTCGGCCTGGTTCTCCGCGGCGCCGGCTTCGCCCTGCGCAAGCCGACCCGCCGCCTGGCCCAACAACGGATCTACGGCGCGGTCTTCGCCATCTCGTCGCTGCTCACACCGTTCTTCCTGGGGGCGGTGCTCGGCGGCATCGCCTCCGGTCGGGTCAAGCCCGGCACGATCGCCTCCGCGGACGCCTGGGCCAATGGAACCTCCGTCCTCGTGGGACTGCTGGCCATCGCCGCCACCGCGTTCCTCGGGGCGGTCTTCCTCTGTTCCGACGCCCTGCGGTTCGGCGCCGACGACCTCGTCAACTACTTTCGAGCGCGGGCGATGACCGCCTTCGCCGCGGTCGTCGTCCTCGCACTCATCGCCCTGCCCGTCACCCACGACGACGCCCGGTACGTCTGGGACGGCCTCACCGGGGGCCTGGGGTTGCTGCTGATCATTCTGGCCGCGGCGTGTGGTCTGGCCACGGTGCTGCTTCTGTGGCGCCGGTCGTACGGTGGGTCCCGGTACACCTCGGTGGCGAGCGTCGCGCTGGTCGTCGGCGCCTGGGGCTGCGCGCAGCGGCCCTACTTGTTGCCCACCTCCCTGACGGTGACCGAGGCGGCCGGGGCCGCCCACACCCTGCGCTGGCTGGTGATCGTCACGGGCATCGCGATCGTGCTGGTCGGTCCGGCGCTGGTGCTGCTCTACCGGCTCGACACGATGGGTGAGCTGGAGGAACTGACCGACGCCGATACCCGGGCCGCCGGGGCGCCCGGCGACAACCTGTAGCTGCGCTCAGCCGGTTCACCGAGCGACGGAGTCCTCGTCAGCTCAACCGGTCGGCGATGTGGTCGCCCACCCGCAGGGCGTTGGCGATGGCGGTCAGTGACGGGTTCACCGCGCCGATGCTGGGGAAGAAGCTGGTGTCCACGACGTAGAGGTTGTCGAGGTCGTGGGCCTTGCAGTTGACGTCGAGGGCCGAACTTCGCGGGTCGTCGCCGAACCGCACGGTGCCGGCCTGGTGCGCGGTGGCGCCGATCGGCATGCCCTTGTGCAGATAGATGCTGTGATCGAGCAGGTGGTGCTCGTGCATACCCAGGTGCCCGAGCATCCCCCGCAGCTTGTGCTGGAGGCGCTTCAACCCGGCGATGTTGTTCTTCTCGTCGAGGGACAGGTGGATGGCGTCGTCCTTGTCGAGGGTGACCCGGCTCTCGGGCAGGGGGAGGTCCTCGCCGCACAGCCAGAAGTCGACGGCATGGTGCGCCAGTATTTCGAAGGGCATGTCGGGCATGACAGCGCCGGCCCAGCGTGGCGCCTCGCCATGGATCTGGTCGGCGTCGGACTTGCCGAGCATCTGGATGCCGCCGAGCGGATACTCCCAGTCGTCCGCGCCCAGGTACCAGTCGTTCAGCGCCAGGGTCTTCTGGAACCTGGTGGGGTTCGGCTCTTTCGACACCGCCATCAGCGCCAGGTTGTTGTGACGCATGTAGTGGCGTCCCACCACGTCCGAGCTGTTGGCCAGGCCGCCGGGGTGCTTGTCGTTGGCCGAACGCAGCAGCAGGACGGCGGAGTTGACCGCTCCGGCGGCGACCACCACGATGTCGGCGCTGAATTGCTCGGTCGCTCCGTTCTTGAACTCTGCGACGACGTTGGTGACGGTGCGTCCGGTCGGGTCGGTCTCCAGGCGCCGCACGTTCGCGTCGGTCACCATCGTGACGTTGTCGTACTTCAGCGCCGGGTCGACGCAGATCACCTGCGCGTCGGACTTGGCGCCCACCAGGCAGGGGAAGCCGTCGACCCGGTCGCAGCGGATGCAGACGCTGTCGTGGGTGGCCAGGCCGTTCTCGTCCTGGGCCAGGTTCACACCGATCGGCAGGTGGAAGGGGTGCAGGCCGACTTTCCCCAGATCGTCGCTGAGCTGCTGGATACGCGCCTCGTGCTCGACCGGCGGGTAGGCATACTGCGCGCTGGTCGGCCCTGCGGTGGGATCCTCACCATGCCGGCCGTGCACCAGGTAGAGGTGCTCGGCCTGGGTGTAGTACGGCTCCAGATCCTCGTAGCGGATCGGCCACGCCGGAGATATCCCATCGTGGTGGCGCAGTTCGCCGAAGTCCTCGGGCCGGAGCCGGAAGAGCGCGGCGCCGTAGAACTTGGTGTTGCCGCCGACGTAGTAGTTGACCTCCGGGGGGAACTGGTTTCCGTGCTTGTCGTACCAGAACTCCGGTGCACGGTACTTGCCCTTGACGAAGACGGCGGTGGAGTCCCAGTTGTCCCGCTCCCGTGGCAGGTAGCCGCCGCGTTCCAGGATCAGGACCCGCTTGCCGGTGGGGGCCAGCCGGTGGGCGAGCGTACCGCCGCCCGCTCCCGTACCGATGATGATGACGTCGTAGTGCTGATCGTCGGCCATGAGGGGGTCCCGTTCTAGGAGTCGTCGGCTGTCCTGGCCGTAGCGCCCGTCCAGGGGCCTCCGGGCTGTGCTGTTCCGGACGGACACTCGCGCAATCGGGACATTCAGCGCCAATTACCAAACTATCGGGTGGGACGAGGGGCGGCGACCGGACGGAGTCGAGCATGCGCGGTCACCTCGTTGCCCGGACGGCGCGCACCACTTGGTCGACGATGGTCTGCGGGTCGGTCACCGCGTCGACGGTCAGGCCGGGTTCGTCCGACCGCAGCGGTTCGAGGGTGGCGTACTGGGAGTCCACCAGCCGGGCGGGCATGAAATGGCCCGCACGGCCTGCGACCCGTCGGCCGGCTGTCCCGCGGTCGAGCGCCAGATACAGGAACCACAAGCCTGCGCCCGCACCAAGAAACAGACGCCGGTACTCGTGCTTGAGGGCCGAACACGCCACCACCCCGCCCCGGCCGGCGTCGGTTGCCGCCCGGATCCATTCGGCGATGGACAACAGCCAGGGCCGGCGGTCCTCGTCGTCGAGTGGGTGGCCCGCGGCCATCTTGGCGCGGTTCGCGGCCGGATGGAGGTCGTCCGCCTCCAGAAAAGGGACCGCGAGCCGCTGGGCGAGCAGTCGTCCTACGGTGGACTTGCCCGAACCCGAGACGCCCATGACGACCACGACCGTGGGCACCGGAATCACAGGACGGCGATCGGGTTGACCGGTGAGCCGGTGGCGTCCGGCAGCCTGAGCGGGGCGATCACGCAGAGGAAGGACCAGCGTCCTTCCGCCTCGCAGACCGGTGCCAGGTCCTCGAACTGCAGGTAGTCCAGCAGGTGAAGGCCCATGGCATGCACCGCCAGGACATGCACGGGGAACTCGATGCCCTCGGTGGAACTCGGGGCGGTGTCGTTGTTCCCGTCGCCCCCGAGAACGGCGACCCGCCGGTCGGCCAGAAACTCCAGCGCGGACGGGTGGAGCCCTGCGCGCTCACGTGCCGCGTGCCACGGGCCGAGTTCGGCGCGGCGTCGGCGGTGGCCCACCCTGACGAAGAGGAGGTCGCCCTCTCCCACGCGGAGGCGTTGGGCTGTCTCGGCCGCGGCGAGGTCGTCGGCGGTCACGTGGTCACCCGGTTCGAGCCAGGGCACGCCGCGCAGCCGCGGGATGTCCAGCAACACGCCGCGTCCGGCGATCCCGTCGCGTGCCGCCTCGATGGTGAGCGTCGTGGCCCCGTCCGCCGTGACACTGCTCGCGGACACGCCACCGTGCAGCGTGCCGTCGTAGATCACATGGCACAGGGCGTCGATATGGCTGTCGGCGTCACCGTGCACGTTCATCGCGAACCTGTCCCGCGCGAAGTGGAGCCCGCCGGCGGCGTCTTCGCCCGGCTGCCCGCTCATCCGGTGCCTCGCGGGCTCCGGATTGTCCGGGCCGGGCAGCGTCTCCACCGGCGCGGCGAGCGTCACCGTGCGGCCGGTCCGTACCTCCTGGGTGGCGGCCACGACTCGGGCAGGAGTGAGTGCGTCCAGAGCTCCCCGGTCTCCCGAGGCCCAGGCGGCGCGCGAGAGCAGGCGCCGGTACAGCACGCCGAACTCGTCCTCGCTAAGCCGCGGCGGTCCTGCCGGACGGGCACGGGTGACCATGGGTCAGCGTCCCTGCTCGGCGTCGAGCGCCTCGTCGAGGGTGGTGGCCGCCATGATGAGTGACAGATGGGTGAACGCCTGGGGGAAGTTGCCCAGTTGCTCCCCGCTCGGACCGATCTCCTCGGCGAAGAGCCCGACGTGGTTGGCGTACGTCTGCATCTTCTCGAAGGTGTAGCGGGCCTGGGACAGCCGTCCCGCCAGGGCCAGGGCGTCGACGTAGAGGAAGGTGCACAGACTGAAGGTGCCCTCCGAGCCGCGCAGCCCGTCCGGCGATGCCGCCGGGTCGTAGCGGTAGACGAGGCTGTCGGACACGAGCTTGCGGTCCATCGCGTCGAGCGTGGAGAGCCAGGCCGGGTCCTTGGGGGCGATGAACTGGACCCTTGGCATGAGCAGCAGCGAAGCGTCCAGGACGTCGCCGCCGTAGTGCTGGACGAAGGCGCCCTCCTGCTCGCTCCAGCCGCGTTCCATGACCTGCTCCAGGATGGCGTCCCTGGCGCTGCGCCACTTCTCCACGTCGGCGGGCCTGCGGAAGTGCTCGGCCAGGCTCAGCCCGTGGTCGAAGGCGGCCCAGGACATCACCCGGCTGTAGGTGAAGTCCTGGCGGCCGCCGCGGGTCTCCCAGATGCCCTCGTCCGGCCGGTCCCAGGCTTCGGCGAACCAGTCCAGTGTCCTGGTCAGAGTCTTCCATCCCCGGTAGGTGGCCTGCTGCGCGATCGCGCGGCCCTGAGACAACGCGTAGAGGGCCTCACCGTAGATGTCCAGCTGGAGCTGGTCGGCGGCTCCGTTGCCGATGCGGACAGGGGAGGAGCCGCGGTAGCCCTCGAAGTGTTCGAGTGTCTCCTCGGGCAGGTCGGGGTTGCCGTCGACCCGGTACATCGTCTGCAGCGGCTCTTCTTCCTTCCCTTCGCGCTCCTGCAGCCTCTCGACCAGCCAGTGGAGGAATGCGGTGGCCTCCTCGGCGAATCCGAGGTCCAGCATGGCGCGCACGGACAGCGCGCTGTCGCGCACCCAGGTGAACCGGTAGTCCCAGTTGCGCTCTCCGCCGACCTGCTCGGGCAGACCCATGGTGGCCGCCGCGATGAGGGCGCCGGTGGGTGCGTAGGTGAGGAGCTTGAGGGTGATGACGGAGCGGTGCACCAGCTCGGGCCAGCGGCCCCGGTAGCGGGACTGGCGCAACCATGCCTGCCAGAAGAGGCTGGTGTCGTCGAGCTGTGCGGTGAGCCCGTCGACGGTGAGGGGCGCGGGTGCCTCGCCTCCGGACGCGCAGACGGTGAACACGGCGCCGCCTGACTCGCCGGCCTTCAGCGTCACCCTGCCACGTACGTCCTCGCCGTCCCGCTCCAGCGGGAAGGTGGCCTGCAGGTGCGCGTCCATCCCCGGGGACCGGAACAGGCCGGTGTTCTCGTCGAGTTCCAGCTGGTGCTCGGCGCGGCCGTAGTCGAAGCGCGGCCGGCATTCGAGCGCGAAGTCGACGGTGCCCCGCACGGCACGTACGAGGCGTATCAGGGTGTGACGGTCGGTGGCGGTGCGAGTCCGGTCGGGAGGCATGAAGTCGACCACCTCACCCACCCCGTCCGGTGACATGAAGCGGGTCACCAATATGGCCGTGTCGGGATAGTAGAGCTGTTTGCAGGCCGCGTCGGGGTGCTCGGGGGCCAGCCGCAGGTAACCGCCGCCGTCGTGGTCGAGCAGGGCGGCGAAGATGCTGGGCGAGTCGAACCGGGGAGCGGCGAACCAGTCCACGACACCCTGCGACGAGACGAGCGCGGCGGTCTGCAGGTCGCCCACCAGGCCGTGTTCGGCGATGGGAGGGTAGCGGTCCATGACAGCTCCGAAATCTCGGGTAGACCCCTACGTCCACTATCGGCCACTCGGGTGGTCCCTGCGCGTCGGAACGGTCCACGGCGCTCGCCCACTGCAACCGGTGACGACACCCACTGACTGGCACCAGCCACTCCGACGGCGCAACGGTGTCGCAGGTCGGCCTGAGCAACGGGTCCTGGCCGGGCGGCGGATGCCCGGTGGCGCTTGAGGTGCACGGGGCGCCCGGCTTGCCGACCCCTGCCCGTCGGGCGTTACTGGCTGGAGTCGGTCGATCGTAGGCAGAAAGCCCGGTTCTCGTGCGCCGCGGCGTCTCGGCGGGTCCGTCGGCCGAGCGATGGAGGTCGTGAAGTATGGAGATGATCCACGTCCGGCTGGTGAGCCCCCCTGATCTCACCCCCCGGGCGGTCGGGCTGCTGACCGACGACCGCTTTGTCTTCAACCTGGTCGTCCTACCCGAACTGGCACGCAACCCCGACGGCGACGCGATCGTGTGCGACATCCTGGCGGGGGCGGCGAACGGCGTGCTGCGCGGTCTGCGCGAGCTGGAACTCGAACGTCGCGGATCCATCGTCATCGAGCAGGTCGAGATGGCCTTCTCCGGCGCCGCAGCCGCGGCGGAGCAGCAGCAACTCGGGGCGCTCGCGCACGCGCCGGTCTGGGAAGAGGTCGAAGCGCGCATTCGCACCGAGGGCACCTACCGGCCGAGCTTCTACATCTACCTGGTCATCGCAGGCGTCATCGGGGCGGTGGGCATCATCACCAACTCCCAGATTCTGATCGTCGCCGCGATGGTCGTAGGACCGGAGTACGGTGCCATCACCAGCGTCGCGCTGGGCATCGACCGCGGCAACGGCACCAGGGTCCGGCAGGGCTTGTTCGCCCTGACCGTGGGATTCCTGCTGGCCGTCCTGGTGACCTTGCTGTTCTCGTGGGCGATCCGGGGTCTCGACCTCCAACCCAAGGCGTTCGAGCAGGGCTTCAGGCCGGTCTCCACGCTGATCGACGCCCCCAACGTCTTCTCCGTCGTCGTCGCGGTGCTGGCCGGCATCGTCGGGATCATGTCGCTGACCCAGGCCAGAACGAGCGCGCTGCTCGGCGTCTTCATCTCGGTGACCACCATCCCGGCCGCCGCCGACATCGGAGTCTCCTGCGCGTTCTCCAGCTGGAGCGAGGCGCGCGGATCCCTGGTCCAACTTCTGCTCAACATCGTGCTGCTGATCCTGGTGGGCGTACTGATGATCAAATTCCAACGCGCTGCCTGGCGGCGCATCGGCCTTCGCAGCAGGCGTCCGGGCAGCGGGTGACGCCGCCGTCCCCGTACGGGAGACGCCACGGGAGCCCGTGCGTCGACCGCCGCCCGCCACATCCGGTGGCCCCGGCGGGCGAACCTGCCCGGGGATCGCGCGGACAGAACGTGTTGCGCTTGACCGGTCCACGAGGGGCCGCACGCTCCCGACGGGAGGGACGGTGGCGCAGGCCACCACCACATCGGCGTCCGAGGACGCCGGCCGGGCGGACCGAGGAGGCCACGCGTGCAGGAGAGCCGAACCGGAAGGCAACTGACCCTCCGTCACGGCACACACCGTGCCGTCATCGTCGAACTGGGAGCGGCCCTGCGGTCGTACGCGGTCGGTGAACGCACCGTGGTCGACGGATTCGCCGAACAGGACCCGATCACGGGTGGGCGCGGCCAGATCCTGGTGCCGTGGCCCAACCGGATCCGCGACGGCCGATACTCCTGGGACGGGCAGGATCTGCAGCTGCCGCTCGATGAGCCGGCCGGCGGTAACGCCATCCACGGGCTCCTCCGGTGGGTGGCGTGGCGGGTCGTGGAGGCGAGCGACAGCCGCGCCGTCCTGGAGGTTCCGCTGTGGCCGCAGCCGGGCTACCCGTTCCACCTCCGCGTCCGCGCCGAGTACGCGCTGGGCGAGAGCGGGCTCGAAGTCGCCGTCACCGCACGTAACCTCGACTCGAGCGCCGCGCCCTACGGCTTCGGCCAGCATCCCTACGTCACCGCGGGCACCGCCGCCGTCGACCAGGCGGTGCTGACCGTGCCCGCACGCACATGGCTGCGTACTGATCAGCGCGGCCTGCCGGTGGCCGTCGAGCCGGTCGCCGGGACCGAGTACGACCTGCGTACGCCACGAGCTGTCGGCGCGCTCCGGCTGGACACTCCGTTCGGCGACCTCGACCGGGACGCGGACGGCCGTGCCGTGGTGCGCCTGGCCCATCCGTCGGGTGCGTTCGGTACGGACGTGTGGCTCGGCGAAGGCGCCGACTACGTGCAGCTCTACACCGGCGACACCCTCCCGCCGGAGGAGCGCCGTCGTGCGGTCGCCGTCGAGCCCATGACCTGCCCGCCTGACGCATTCCGCAGCGGCACCGGGCTGGTCACCCTCGACCCCGGCGAGCAGCACACCGTTCGCTGGGGGATCACACCGTGGGAAGAATGACAGCGCCCTCACGGTCCCCGACCTGAACTTCATCGGGCCGAGGTCCATCACGCAACGCGGACCTCCTGGGGACTCGCCGCAGCCGCTGCCGTGATCGTGCAGGCCGGGATCACCACCGCCGCCTCGCCCTCCCACCACCACGCATCGAAAGGGCCACTTGTGACGACGAACCAGGTGCTCATCGGTGTGGGCCTGATCCTGGTCCTGGCCGTCGGATCGCAGATTCTGGCCGACCGCCTGAGCATCCCCGCCCTCATCGTCCTGCTGCCGGTCGGCTTCACCGCCGGCGCGCTGATCGACGACATCGACCCCGAGCAACTGCTGGGAGCGGCGTTCTCACCGCTGGTGTCGCTGGCCGTCGCCGTGATCCTCTACGACGCCGGCCTCGGGCTGGACCTGGCGAGGCTGAAGGGCCACACCCGCAGCGTCGTCGTCCGGCTGCTCTGGTTCGGCGTCCTGATCACCGGGCTGCTCGGCACGCTCCTCGCCGCGCCGCTGCTGGACATCTCCAGGCGGGCGGCCCTCATGCTCGGCGCGATCCTCGTGGTCTCGGGGCCGACGGTCGTCGGACCGCTGCTCAGCTTCGTACGACCGAAGGACCGGCTCCAACGCATCCTGATCTGGGAGGGTTCCCTCATCGATCCGGTCGGCGGTGTCCTGGGCGCACTGGTCTATCACGCGGTCGTGGCGAGCTCCCGCCACCACCTCGGCAGTGGCATGGAGCGCTTCACCGCCAGCATGGGCATCGGAGTGGCCGGAGGAGCGGCCGGGGCGGCTCTGCTGTGGGTGCTGTTCCGGGTGCTGCGGCTCGGCGAGGTCCTCGGCACCACGGCGCAGCTTGCCGCGGTGATCGGTGTGGCGGCGTTCTGCGACGTCCTGCGCGAAGACACGGGGCTCATCGCCGCCGTGGTGATGGGCCTGGCCGTGGCCAACCTCCCCAGCATGGACGTACCCGCGCGTCGGCCCTTCTTCGAGACCCTGGTCAGTCTGATCCTCGGCCTGCTCTTCATCTCGATCTCGGCCACCGTCACCCCGCACTCGCTGCGCCATGTGTGGCTCCCCGCGCTTGGGCTCGCCGCCTTTCTGGTACTGGTCGTCAGGCCGCTGGTCGCGCTGGTGTCCACCGTCGGCACCGACCTGACAGGCGGTGAGCGGCGCTTCATCGGCTGGATGGCGCCGCGCGGCATCGTCGCGGCCGCCACGGCTTCGACGTTCTCGGCCGGCCTGGTGGCGCAAGGGATCGGTGGTGCGTCGAAGATCCTTCCGGCCACGTTCGTGGTCATCGTCGCGACAGTGACGCTCTACGGCCTGACCGCCTCGCCCGTCGCCCGGCGCCTGGGCGTCGTGCGCCTGTCCCGCTCGCGGCCCCTGCTCGTCGGCGGTGACCCCTGGGTGGTCGACCTGGGCGTGGCCCTGAAGTCGGCTGGGCTGGAGGTGCTGATGTGGGCGGGGGAAGAGGAACAGCGCGAACGTATCCGGCAGGCGGGAGTCGAACTTGCTCCCGGTGAGCTGCTGGGCGCCGCCACGGGTGAGGCCGCCGAGCTGGAGGGCATCACGGCGGTGTACTTCCTCACGGCCGAAGACGACTTCAACGCACTGGCGGCGGTGCTTCTGCGAGGCAGCGTGGAGGGTACGGTCCACCGCCTCAACGAACCGGCCGACAGCCACGGCGCGGTGGCGCCGTTCATCGGCGGCGAGGTTCTGTTCGGCCCGGATCTGACCTGGCCGACGTTCGCTCACCGGTACGAGGAGGGGGCGGCTGTTCTCGGGCAGCCCGCCGGAGAGCCCCTACCGCCCGGCAGCGATCTGCTGTTCCTCGTACGCCGCGACGGCCGCCTCGATCCGGTCACGGGAGGCAGTACACCACTGCCGCGGCCGGGGGACACGGTCGTCCTGCTGGCCCCGAGCCGACGGGGGACCGAGAGTCCGCCGGGGTAGGCAGGCCGTCGGCTGCCGCCGCCCGAAGCGTGTCGTTCCCAGCGGGGCCTGCGGGCCGTACCGGGGACCGTGGCTCAAACGGCCCGACTCACTGGTGGGAAGTTCGTCTGCCGCCCCCGCACACGTCACCCGCATGGACAGTCCCAGTGGCACGTCGACGTCCACCGGTGCTTGCTGGTCTCAGCCGCCCGCCGGGCGTCCGGGCGAGACCGCATCGCCCCGCCCGTCCGATCGGTGACGCGCCGGGCGGCCCCCGCGCCCTCCGGGCTTGCCCACCGACACCGCCACCGGACCGGGAAGAGACCGTCACCGGACGGGGACACACAGGCCGGGAGAGGAAGCGAAGACGCCCATGGAGAGGAAGCTTCAGGCGCTGCGCACTCCACGAGCCGCAGGACTGGTGGGGATCCTTTTCGCCCTGCTCCTCGGCACGGCCATCGTCCTGGTCCGCGTAGCGGTGCCGGACGCGCCCGGCAATGTGGGCAACGCCTGGATCACCGATCCCTCGCGTCGGCGTACCGTACAGACGGCGCTCAACCTCGTTCCCTTCGCCGGCATCTTCTTCCTGTGGTTCATGGGCGCGGTGCGCGCGCGCATCGGGGAGGCCGAGGACCAGTTCTTCGCCATGGTCTTCCTGGGCAGCGGTCTGCTGTTCGTGGCGACTCTTTTCGGCGCCGCAGCGGCGGCCGGCGGCCTACTGGTCACGGCCGATGTGTCCGGGGCCGGCCCCGAACTGCAAGGGTGGTCATTCGGCCGTCACGTGACCTACACCCTTCTGACGACCTACGCGATGCGGATGGCCGCGGTCTTCACCTTCTCGACCTCCACCATCGGGCAACGGCTCGGAGTCCTCCCGCGCTGGCTTTCCGTTGTCGGCTATCTCGTCGCCCTGACTCTGCTGCTCCTGTCGGGCACTGTCGCCTGGTCCGAGCTGGTCTTCCCCATGTGGGCACTTGTCGTCAGCCTGCACATCCTCATGGCCAGTCTCCGGGGAAGGCCCGGACCTGTCGTTGCGTCATGATTTCTCTCCCCCGGTCCCATACGCAGAGGCTTCATGCGCAACACCCGGTCTCTCTCGTCACGGCCGCGGTGACGCTGGACGACGTGCTCGACCGACTCGCGGCCTGAACGCAGGAATCCCCGGTCCCTGTGGCAGCAGCTCTGTGGTCACGAACGACACCACGGCGGCCAGCACGATCACGGGCACCGTTTCCGAGTTGCCCACGACGAGGACGACCAGCACCACCGTACTGACGGGCAGCCGCAGCGCGGCGGCGCACGCGGCCGCCATACCCGCCGCCATACCCGCCGCCATGGCCGCTACGACGCCGAGTCCCGGCAGGGGTGACAGCAGGACGCCCACCGCTCCGCCCAGGAACAAGGAGGGGAAGGTCGGACCGCCGCGAAGGCTTCCCAGACAGAGCGCGTACGCGACGCCCTTGAACGCCAGGACCGCCAACAAACTGCCGACCGACCACGCATGGGGGTGTCCGGCGAGTTGCGCCAGGGCGGCCTGGCCGGAAAGGGAGACCTCGGCCGGCGAACGGCCGGTGATGACTGCGTAGAGAGCCGCGCAGCCCGCCGCGCCGAGTGCGCAGACCACTGTGTTGCGCAACGGATGCGCGATGACGAAGCGCGCGGCGATCCGCCCGCCCACCATGATCCAGTGGACGGCCGCCCCGATGATGAGCGCCATCAGCGCCGACCACACCACGTCCCCGGTGTCGAGGAGAGGCGGAGCCGGCAGCCCGATGCTGAGGCTCCCGGTCTTCAGCCCCGTCCAGTGGCCGAAGCCGGTGAACACGATGGCGCCGATTCCGCTGGACAGCAGGGCGGGCAGCATGACGGCGAACAGTTGCGGTCCGCCGACCCCCGCCACCTCCATGAGCATCACGGCCGCCACCAGCGGACTGCCGAAGATCGCGGCGATGGCTGCCGCTGCACCGGCTGCACCGAGCAGCGCGGTGCTCGCCTCGGTCGCCGGAGCGCGTACGAGATCCCGGCAAGCCAGCGCCAGACCGCCGCCGAGGGCGATCAGCGGTGCCTCCGGCCCGAGAACGGCGCCCAGCGGCAGGCTGGCCAACGCGGCGAGGACCACACCGGGAACCGTGGCTTTCGACGCCTCTCCGGAGTGCAGGCCCGCCGCCGGAACGTGTCCTCCTCGGCCCGGAAACCGCAGGACGACCAGGGCGACGACCGCGCCTGACACCAGAGCCAGGGGAACGGGCCACCACCACGGTGGATCCGTCCACCCGAGATCGTGCGGCCAGTCCGCCCAGATCAGGTTCTCCAGCTCATGGAGCAGGACGAGGAACCAGAACGCGACCAACGACACCGGGATCCCGATCAAGGCGCAGAACACCAACACCCGCCGGTACTCCGGTCGGCGCAGCATGTTCCTCAACTGGTCGGCTTCTTGGGGCTGGTTTCCCGGAGCGGTCCCAGACTCACCGGACTTCTGCTCAGTGATGGCGCTTCTCCTGAGTCTGCTGGAGACGATTGGGCCAGTAGCAGCGCGAGGTTACCCAGCAGATCGCTCCATATCGCTACTAGGCCCGCGAAAATGGTTCAAAGCCCCACCGGATGGACCGCAGCGCAGAGAAACGAACGGCGCAGTCCGTCAGTTGAGCGTCCACTGGTGGGCCGTCGCAGCCGGGAAGCCCGGTGCGCCTGTCCGCAGCCGCGCTCGGTGTCACGGGCGGACAGCGAGCCGGTGCCGTGCCGTGCCGTATGTGGCCACTTCGGGGAGGGCGCGCGGGCGCCGTACCTTCCTGCATCCGAGAAGGCGCGCGGCGATCATTACGTGCACCGGCGGCAACTCGGTCCGCAGCAGCGGAACTGACGGTCGGACGACGTCCCGGACCACCGGCCGTAGCCGACCCTCCACCGCCTCAGCAGCCCCTCGGCTCGCCCTCTACGACCCGTTGTCACCCCGGAACGCACCCGGCTGGCGGGCAAGCCGGTGCCGGAGCATGGCCGCCAGGAGCGCCACGAGGACCAGAAGGTCGACGCCGATCAGGGTGACGAGCATGTCCTCCCTCCCTCTCACCGAGGGCGGCCCGCTTCGGCACTCCGCCTAGTCTTCCGGTCGCACGACGCACAGGGCCCAGATGACGAAGGCGTACAGCGCGATCAGGGTGAGCGACCAGACGGGGTAGTACGGGATGGACAGGAAGTTGGCGATGAGTAGGAGTCCCGCGATGCCGACTCCGACGACCCGGGCCCAGGTGGCGCGCGAGAAGAGGCCGACGCTCACGCTCATGGCGATCACTCCGAGGACCAGCTGGATCCAGCCCCAGCTGGTCAGGTCGAACTTGAAGACGTAGTTCGGGGTGTGCACGAAGACGTCGTCGTCGGCGATCGCCATGATGCCCCGGAACAGGTCGAGGACACCGGCGATGAACAGCATGACGCCGGCAAACGTCACCAGTCCGCCTGCACCTGCCGCGGCCGTCTCTGAGCGGTGGTGGGTCGTGGTCGTGACCATGATGAGATTTCACCCTTCCTGGGCGATATGCAACACCTAGTGCTGTATCTCCGAGTGTGCGCGTCGTGGGTGAAGTAGGCGAGGCGGATCCCTGACGGCCCGGGGTGTGGACAGGCCGGCCGAGGAGGGTGAGCAGGTCCTTCGGGCCCCGGACTGGTGAGGAACCGTGGTCGGAAGCGGTCGTCCTGGACAAACGTCCGGGCTGCCCTCGGCCGACGCGGCAACGACATGGGCGGGCGCGAGAGGCGGCATGCCTACGCCCCGTCAGCAGGCGTTTTACGACCACATCCGCGAGACCGCTCGCGGTGGTGCTGAGCCCGCGCCCGAGGCGGAGCAACTCGCGAAGCTCTCCGAGATCCGCTCCAGGGCGACATCTCCGACGACGAGTTCCGGCGACCCAAGGAGAAGATCCTCCACTGACTGCCGCACGAGCGCCGGCGCGCGATCGTGCAGGGGCGTGACCTCAGAGCCGAAGCCCCGCCCTTCCCGTGTGCCGGATCTCCTCAGCTCAGGCCGCCTCTGCGGCAACCTGACCGTTGTGGACGGCGTCGACGAGTACCTGGTGGTCGCGCTCGTTCTGGTCGGCGTAGCGCTCGGCGAACGTCACCAGCGCCCGGTCGAAGGAGTCGCCGCCGCCCAGATAGGAGGCGATGGCGATCCGGTCGCCGGACCTCGCATGGGCGCGGGCGAGGGTCGCGCCGCAGAGCGCGCCGAAGGTACGCATACCCCGCGGCACCATGTCCTCGGCCACCACGACCCCCTTCCAGTCCCGCAGCTGCCGTACGTAGAAGTCCCGCCGTCGGCCGTCGATCCCTTCGGCCCGTTCCCAGCCCAGGAAGATGTCGCTGGTGGCCTGCATGAGCCGCTGGCCGGAGACGACCCGCTCGCCCTGCGACCGGAACGCGCTGCCCCCGACGTAGGGCGCCAGCACCGACTCGTCGGCCTCCTTGGCCTGGAGGAACAGCGGGTCCTCGTCGTCCCTGCCCAGCAGGAGCACGATCCAGCAGCGGGTCCCCACACTGCCCACGCCGACCACTTTGCGCGCGATGTCGGCCACCCGGTACTGCTCCAGAAGGAAGCGCCGGTCCGACGGCAGGGTCTGGCCGTAACGCTCGACCAGCCGACGGATCTGCTGCGCCGGATTGTCGCGCTGAGCATCCGGCATGAGGTCCTGAAGCGGAGTGATAAGGGGCGGGTCAGGGGTGATGACGCGCTTGCCGTCGGCGACGTGGGTCAGTTTGTCGAAGACCTGGAGGGTGTCGTGCGAACGGGCCTTCGCCGTGGCCTGCGCCCAGCGGTCTCGGCCCCGCGCGGACAGGTCCGCCCCGAACCGTTCGCGTATCCGGTCCACGTCGAACTGGGCATACCAGACGGCCAGGTTGCCGACTCCGGCGAAAGCGCGCATGTCCTCTCGATAGGACCTCACGGTCGACCGTACGATCCTGGCCCTCTCCTTGGTACTGAAGCCGTTCAGCCGGCCGGCGATCACGAAACTGGCGGCCAGGCGCTTGACATCCCACTCCCAGGGGCCCGGCAGCGTCTCGTCGAAATCGTTGATGTCGAACATGAGGCGGCGCTCGGGCGAGGCCAGCAGCCGGAAGTTCAGCATGTGCGCGTCGCCGCACAACTGCGCGGTGAATCCCGTCCGCGGCGTGTCCGCGAGGTCGGAGGCCATGATGGCGGCTGCCCCCCGGTAGAAGCGGAAGGGCGACTCGGTCATCCTGCCGTAGCGGATCGGTACGAGTTCGGGCAACCGGGTCGCCGACTGCTTCTCGATGATCTCCAACGGGTCCGGCCGCTTCGGTCCGGGGGCGAACTCCGCGTGACTACTACGGGGTACGGTCGCCCGCGCCGCCTTGCCGAGTGAGGCCCGCTCCTGCGGTGTGTGGTCCCGTATCCAGTATCCGTCCAGGTGGTTTGGGGTCATGGTGCCGCTCCAAGGGGTGGTCGGCGGGGCCCACAGCGTCGGCGACGGCGGTCAGTGAGGATCGACCGCTCCATACGGTCGCCGTGCCCGGAGCGTGCTCCGATCTCGCCGAGCCCGTAAGAAATAACCAGCTAAAGTACAATATATCTTGGTTCGGTACTGCTAGCGGCTCGGAGCATCGATCGCCCGGTTCCCACGCGACGGCTTTCCTTGGCCATACGTCAGGAAGCTTCGGCTGCAGGGAAGTCGGGATAGGGTGCGGAGCCCGCGTCCAGCAACTCACGTATCGCGAAGCCCACCAGCACGATCACCGCGGTCCACGATCGCGGCCCCGGGCCACCGCTTGTAGCGGTGCACGAACCGCCCGACCGCCCCCGGGCGAAGCCTCCCGACATCGCCACGTCACGCAGGCCGCCGAGCTCCTGCGACAGCCCTCACGTACTCCGGACCGTGACGACCGACAGCAGCGAGAGCAAGGCCGCGAAGAGGATCAGCAGGACCGAGCCCGTGGACCGGAACCGGTGATGCCGTACCGTCGGCGGCCGGGCGACGCTCTCCTGGGCGAGCGGCGTGGTCCGATGCTGCGATGGTCCGTGAACACGTACGACTGCCGGCTGACGCGAGCATGCTCAGCAGGGGTACGCGCCCAGGGCCTGTTCCGCGTCGGCCCGAGCGTGCCGCCGACAACCTGGCGATGCCTACCCGATCGCATACGGCGACCTGAGCCGTTGGTCGGGATGCGAGGCGGTTCCACCCGTTGGATGGTGGAGTCATGGACCATCACCACCAGCAGTCCCATCGGACGATCGACATCAATACCCGGCTCGTCAGGATCGGCGCCGTGCTCACCGCGGCCGGTGCCGTGGTGGCGAGCGCCGGCATGGCAATCGGGGCCTTGGCTGTGTTCACGGCAGGCCGGCGCATGATCCGCGACATGGACGTGCCCCCGACCCAGCAGGCGGCCGCGAAGTGGCAGCAGGCCAAAGAGGCGTCGCGAGCGGGTATGCGGGCGTGGCAGTCCGCGTCCGACGCCCAGAACGGTTCGCTCGCCCGCTAGTCCGGCGAAGCCTCTCACCCATCGGGTCCCCGGCCCGGTGGGGCGGCGACGTGGACGGGCGGGGTCTCTCAGCCCCGTTCGTCGGGTCCGGTGGGTCAATTTCGGGTCAGGGGAATGATCACCTCGTCCTCGACCGGCGGGTCGATCTCCTGGGCGAGGTTGCCGGTGGCCGCGAAGCAGCGCAGACGCACCGCCTCCGGAGTGACGTCCAGCCGCAGGAAGCACTTGAAGAACGGCGGGCTGTACGTCGCCGAGCTCGGCGAGAACAGCTGCGTGTAGATCTTGCGCACCGGGAGGCGGAACCGCGAGGTGCGGTCGGGGCGACCGCCTGCGCCGAGGAGGCTTGCGACCAGGCGGGTGCGGAAGGTGACGCGGGCCGGCTCGCCCGGCAGGCGCGTGGGTGGGATGCCGAGGCGCTCGGCGATCACCGCGGTGGCCTCGACCTCGGTGAGGGTGAAGAAGCGGCGCAGGCGCAGTCTGCGGCCGTAGAGCCTGCTGTAGAAGGCCAGGGAGTCGCCGCGCAGGGGATAGCAGCGGAAGTCCTTCTCGGTGACGTTCGCGATCGAGACCTGCGGGATGGTGTGCGTGGCGTGCATGAACGCGCCGCCGCCGCCCGAGACGACGTACTGGATGGTGCGGCCGTCCACGTCGACCGGATAGCGCTGGTAGTTGTGGATGTCGCCGCCTATCGCGGCGACGAAGTGGTGCCCCGGATCGCGCACGATGTCGTCGACCGTGCCGCCGCCCTCGATGGCGCAGGGGTGGTGCTCGCCGTCCACGTACAGGGGCGAACCCGTGATGAGGATCTTGGGGCGCGGGCCCCGGGAGACCTCGCGCAGCCAGTCCCCCTGTTCGGCGTCGATGGTCCCGAGCAGCCCGGTGTCTATGCCGATGATCCGCAACGGGCCGGCGTCGACGGCCCAGTACGGGCCCGGCTGGACCGCCTGTTGGGTCGGCTCCGCACGCAACCGACGTGCCTCGTCGAGGTGTTGGCCGTCCGCGGCCCGCGGTCGGTGCCACAGCAGGGAGCGCAGCCAGGCGCGGGTCAGGGGGCGGGGCGCGGGCTCGGGATCCAGGGGCGGGGCGTCGTCGCAGAAGACGCGCATGAAGGCGCCGAGATCCTCGTACCAGTCGTGGTTGCCGGGTATGGCGTAGATCGGCGCCGGATAGTCCCGGTAGGGCCGGAAGAACTTCGAGCCGTAGTCGTCCGCGCTGCCCACCGGGTAGATCACATCACTGGCGACGACCGCGAACCGGGTGTCCTGACTGATCTTCAGAAACCCTGGTACGACGGCGTACTGGGGATCGTCGCCCTCGCCGGTGTCGCCGATGACCATGAACGAGAAGCGCTCCGGATCCGCCCGCCGGATCACCTTGTCGGCGGGTGCGCCGGCCGCCGCGCGCTGGGCCACCCAGCGGCTTCGGGTACGGCCCGTGGGATCCCCGAACCAGGAGGCCACCACGCCGTTGCGGGCGGCCCACAGCGTCTTCGGGTTCAGCCACGAGATCTTCTCGACCTTGGACGGCATCAGCCGTTTGTACTCGCCGAGTTGGCTGGAGCCCCAGCCGGCGCCTTCGGCGGTATCGCGTGAGGAGTCAGACACCGGTGCACCGTAACAACGATCTAGAGTCGGCCGGAAAGGGGGAGTGCTGTACGGCAGCGACCCGACCGGACCTCACCGGATCCGGGTGGACTCCAGGGGGCGGTTCTCACCTGCGCGGGCCGTGCGGTGCCGCCCATTGCGGATCCTGCGGTGCGCGGGCGTGGATCACTCTGGCCTCCTGGTCCTTCCGGCCCTTCCCGCCCTTCTGGCCCTCCTGATCCTCTTGGCCCTCGAAGAGGGAGCCGGACGGCGGTGCGGTGCGCGCGGTCGAGGCGGAGGGGCGGTTCCAGTCGCCCTCGCCGAGCACCAGGAGCGGGTCGAACATGACCACCACTCCGGCCAGTAGCAGGAAGATCGCCGGTCCCAGGAGCATGGGCAGCAGCAGCGAGGTGGGCGAGTCACCCGCCCACGAGCCACCGGTCCTGTCGTGCACATGGACGCTGACCGCGGACATGCCCGTGTAGTGCATCCCCGTCACGGCGACGCCCATGATCAGACTGGCCCCGAGGCTCGTGACGAAGCCCCGGATCGTGACGGCGGCCCACAGGGCCGCGGTCGCCGCGACGATCGCGATGACGACGGAGAGCGCGACGGCGACGGCGTCGTACCGGATCGTCCCGTTGAGGTGCAGCGCCGCCATCCCCAGGTAGTGCATGGCCGCCACGCCGAGCCCGGTGATCACGCCCGCGAAGGACAGGTTCAGGGTGCTGGCCCCGCGATAGCCGACGATGAACACGCCGATGCCCACGACGACGATCGCCACTGCGAGGCTGAGGACCGTGAGTCCGGCGTCGTAGCGGACCCGGGTCTCCACGACCTGGAAGCCGATCATGGCGATGAAGTGCATCGTCCAGATGCCGCAGCCGATCGAGGCGGCGCCGAGCGCCAGCCAGCCCGCCTTCCACGACTGCGTGCTGAGCAGGGTGCGCACGATGCAGCGCAGCCCCAGAGCCCCTCCCAGGCACGCCATGAGATAGGCGGCGACCGGGGTCACCGCGCCGTAGCGGAACCCGTCGACCGTGCCTTCCATAAGCCAACTCCCCCCAGAGCCATGGCTGGTTGTGGAGGAAGGGTTACGGCTGGGGATCGGGTAAAGCAAGGCATTACCGGGGGTAAGCGATGAACTCACCGAGCGTGCTGTTGAACTTTAGTCACATGCAGGCGAGTTTCGGCCAAGCGGACGTCAGGGCCTCGCGGATGTGCCAGAGTTGAGCATTTTTCAGCATTCCCGCGGTACGCGTGATCCCGTTCGATGAGGAAAAGCGGTTGTCGGTTCGCCGTCGTTCGTGAACGATCCTGCCCCGTGACCACTCCTGGCGAAGAGCCGCCCGCCGCCGCCCGCCGCATCGCCCTGATCACCGGCGTGGGCCGCACCGCCGGTATCGGCGCCGGTATCGCGCGACGGCTGGCGGCCTCGGGGTGGGACATCGCGTTCACCTTCTGGAATCCCTACGACGCCCGCATGGCCTGGGGCGCCGAGCCCGGCGCGACCGAGGCGATCGGCAGGACCCTGTCCGAGCGGGGCGCGGCAACCGCCGCCATCGAGGCGGACCTCGCCGACCCCGGGACCCCGGCCCGGGTCTTCGACGAGACGGAGCGACGGCTCGGTCCCGTCACGGCGCTGGTGATGAGCCACTGCGAGTCGGTGGACTCCGGCCTGCTCGACACCACCGTCGAGAGCTTCGACCGGCACTTCGCCGTCAACACGCGCGCGACGTGGCTGCTCATCCGTGAGTTCGGCCGCCGCTTCACGGGGGAACGGGGCACCGGGCGGATCATCAGCCTCACCAGTGACCACACCGTCGGGAACCTGCCCTACGGCGCGAGCAAGGGGGCCATGGACCGCATCACCCTGGCCGCCGCCCACGAGCTAGCCCACCTCGGCGTGACCGCCAACGCCGTCAACCCCGGGCCCGTCGACACCGGTTGGATGACCGAGGAGGTCCGCGCGCACTGCCTCGGCGCCACGCCGCTCGGCCGCCTCGGCACTCCGCAGGACACCGCCCACCTGGTGGACTTCCTGTGCTCACGCGAGGGTCAGTGGGTCAACGGACAGCTGTTGCAGAGCAACGGGGGCTTTGCGTAAGGCTGTTCCGCGCGCCCGAGTTCCAGTCGGCCTTCGCGTCCGTCCGCGCCCCGGCCCCGTCGGCGCGGCATGTCACGCGAAGAACTCGCCCAGGAGCGGCGCCATCAGGGACGACCGCTGCATGAGGGCCATGTGCGTGGTGGCCGGCAGTACGGCCAACTGTGCCTCGGGGATCAGCTCTTGCATCTCCGCCGCGTGCTCCACGCGTACGAAGTCGCTGTCGCCGACGAGCAGCAGTGTGGGCGCCCGCAGTCCGCGAAGGTCGTCGGCGGTCCAGGGGAGCGGGGCGTGCGCGGCCGCCGAGACCTTGGCGAGGAAGTCCTGGAAGTGCTCGGGATGGGGTGCGACGGCCGCGTACGTGTCGGCCATCTCCTGGAAGTCGTCCTGGCTGGGCAGCCGGGGCGAGCTGTAGTCCGGGACGCGGACCTCGTCGTGGACGCCGTCCTGCGTGTACATGGTGGCGGCGAGCGCGAGCCGTCCGACGCGCCCAGGGTGCCGCACGGCGATCTCCAGCGCGGTCAGCCCGCCGAGGCTGAACCCGAGGAAGTCGGCCTGCCGGATGTCGAGTTCGTCGAGCAGCGCCACCACGTCCGACGCGAGATCCGGCACGGTCATCTCCCGGTCGGTGTCGGCGGTGTGGCCGTGCCCCTGCAGTTCGGGAGCCACGATGTGCCGGTCGGCGGCCAGCGTGGGCAGTACGGCGGAGAAGGTCAGACCGACGGTCAGGCCACCGCCGTGCAGCAGCACCAGCGGACGGCCTTCGCCGGGGGCGGTGCCGTGGGTCTCGAAGTACATCTCCAAGCCGTTGACCTTGGCGTAGGCGGAACTGTGCGGCACGGTCATCACATCCGTTCTGCGGAAGTCGTATGTGAGGAAGACCCTGCGCGGACGCGGAAGTCATCGGTGCGGTGTCACCCGGGTGGGACGGGCACCGGCCGCAGCACCATAAGGGTGCCCTCACGACCCGCGACCATGGCGAACGGAAACCGGTCGGCCTCCAGGCACAGGCGGACATCGTCCGGGTGGATCCCCGGATCTCCTCGCCGCGCACCCTGCGCCAGCCCGGCCGCCCAACGGGAGTCCCGCGCACGACGGAGATACGGTTCCGCCTCCACCTCGTCCGACTCGACGCGCCGCCCGATGTACTCGGCGCACGCGCGATCCTCCTCGGCCCGCCCCTCCTCGCCGGTGACGACGAACGTCACCTCTTCCGCACCACGCTCACGCAGACACCGGGCGGTCGCGCCGGCCACGACGAAACTCGCGCACAGCAGCAGCCGGGCGTCGGCCACCGCCAGGGCTCCCACCGTCCCCGCGGTCGTCTTCTGCACGATCGTGCGGCCGGAGAGGTCGTGCGTCGCCAGCATCGCCGGGGAGTTGAACGCGTCGAAGCCGGGCGCGGGCGGACCGTCCTTGAGGGCCAGCCAGTCCGGATGACGTGCCTTCAGTTCCAGTGCCTCGTCCTCCGAGGAGGCCAGGACGATCTTCTCGGCGCCACCGGCGAAGGCGTATGCGGCCACCGTGAAGGCGCGGAGGACATCGATGACGACAGCGACGGCGGGAGCCCGCGTCAACTCCTGGATTCCAAGAAAATGAGAGCGCACCCGGCACATACTGCCCCAGCTCAGCCGCACTCGCCCCGAAGTCGCAACGCCGGCCTCCGATCAGCAGCCCGAGCGGCGTCTCGCGGCCTTCAGCTCCTCCCATACTTGCCGGCGTCGGGCCGCGCGGCCCTGATCGAGGCCGGGGTTCCGGCGTCTGAGGTGCCCCGCCTGGAGCGGCTGATCGCCCCCGACAGCCTCGGCCCACGCGGCCCACGTGACCCACGCCGCGGCCGCCGCGTGCGGCTGCCGGAGAGGGAACTTCCGGCCAGTGGCCGCGAACCACCGTGCCCCTCATGACCGAGCGGTCAACTCCCCGCAGGCCGCTGGAGCTCGGCGAGTGTCAGTACGTGGCCGCCGATGCCCCAGCCGCCGTCGGTGACCTCCTCGACGAGGACGAGGGTGGTGGCGCGGGCGCGTTCGCCGTAGATGTCCACGTAGAGCTCGGTGGTGCGGGTGATGATCTGCTGCTTCTGCTCCTCGGTGAGGGTGCCGGCAGGGACCTTGAAGTTCGCGAACGGCATGAGAGTGCTGCTCCGTCTGTGTAGGTCGGCGAACGGTTTACGTACTCCACAGTCGTCCGGTGCGGGACGCAGAGCCAGGGCTGCGTCCACCCTGGGGTCGGCATCCCCTGGCTCCGCCGCCGCGTCGCACCTGATGATGGCGGGATGAACCTTGCCGAGCTCGCCGCGTTCCTGAGGTCCCGGCGCGACCGTGTACGGCCCTCCGACGTCGGCCTGCCCACTGGTCCGCGGCGCCGGGTTCCCGGCCTGCGACGCGAGGAGGTCGCCCAGTTGGCCGGCTTGTCGGCGGACTACTACACCGAACTCGAACGCGGAGGCGACGTCCAGCCCTCCGCGCAGGTGCTGGCCGCGCTCGCCCGGGCGCTGCGGCTCGGTGGCGACGAGCGCGACCATCTGTTCCACCTCGCGGACCGGCCCGTCCCCGCGGTGGCCCGGGGCTCGAACGCCCACGCCCAGCCGGCCCTGCTCGGCCTGCTCGACCGGCTCACCACGACACCCGCGCAGATCATCACCGACCTGCACGAGACCCTTGTCCAGAACGAACTCGCCGCCGCGCTGATCGGCCGCGCTGCCGCCCGCCGCGGCGCTGCCGGAAGCTTCGTCCACCGTTGGTTCACCGACCCCGGCTCGCGCACCATCTATCCCGCCGAAGACCACCCGCAGCACTCCAGGGCCTTCGTCGCCGACCTCCGGGCCGTCGCCGCCCGGCGGGGCCGCGACACGGAAGTTGCCGGGATGGTGGCCGATCTGCGGCGCCGCAGCGAGGAGTTCGCCGCCCTGTGGGACACCCATGACGTGGCCCTGCGGCGCACCGACCACAAGCGGATCGTCCACCCCACCCTGGGGGTCGTCGAAGTCGACTGCCACACCCTGTTCAGCGAGGACGGACGCCAGCGCCTGCTCTGGTTCAGTGCTCCGCCCGGCACCGAGGCCGCCGCCCAGCTGGACCTGCTCTCCGTCATCGGCACCCAGGACATGTCCGCGGACGGCGAGACCACACTGCGGTAGGCGGGCGTGCGCTCAGGCTCCGCCCAAAGGCAGCGCTGACCGGCGGCACACGACCCCCCCGGTCCGGACCGGTGTGCCGTGGCGGGACGTGGCGAACCCGCCGGATCGGCCGCTCCGACTTCGCAAGCTCCAGTCGCCCGGCAAGAGTCACGCCGACGCGCGATGGCTGCTCGCCTGTGCTCACCCGGCCGCCGGTCGCGGGCGTCCGAAGCGTGTTCCCGTCACGGCTTGCGAGCCAGCCCGCCGTGTTCGGCGACGGTCTCCGGGGTGGGGGAGGCGGGCTCCGGACGCCACTGTGTGACCGGGACGACGCCGGGTTCGAGGAGTTCCAGGCCGTCGAAGAACCGGGTGATCTCGTCGACGGTGCGCAGGATGTAGGGGACGGCGCCGCTGCTGTTGTAGGCGTTCTGGGCCTGTTCGAAGACCGGGTCGACGCCGAGTGAGCCGTCGTTGACGCAGAGGTGACTGCCCGAGGGGAGGGCGTCCATCAGCCGGGTGACGATCGAGCGGGCCTGATCGTGGTCGGCGATGTGTCCCAGGATGTTGCTGAGGATGAGCGCGACCGGTCGGCCGAGGTCCAGGGTCTCGGCGGCGGCCGTGAGGATGAGGTCCGGGTCCGTCGCGTCGGCCTGGATGTAGGCGGTGGCGCCTTCGCGGGTGGAGGTGAGCAGGGCGCGGGCGTGGGCCAGGACCATCGGGTCGTTGTCGACGTGGACGATCCGGGCGTCGGGGGCGATCCGCTGCGCGACCTCGTGGGTGTTCTGCGCGGTCGGAAGACCGGTGCCGACGTCGAGGAACTGCCGGATGCCCGCCTCGGAGACCAGATGGGTGATGGTGCGGCGCAGGAAGGCGCGGCTGCCGCGGGCGATCGTGACGATGCCGGGGAAGACGGCGGTGTAGGCGTCGCCGGCCGCCTGGTCGACGGGGTAGTTGTCCGTGCCGCCGAGCCAGTAGTTCCAGATGCGCGCGGAGTGCGGCACCGACGTGTCGATCTCCGGCTGCTGCGCTGGTTCGGGCGTCGTCAGCGGGTCGGTCATGAGGCGGGTCCGTCCTTCGGCCGAGGCGTCGGTCGTTCACGCCACAACCTATGTCCGAACTCCCGTCGCCCGCCTGCCGGTTCGGGGATCCCGGTCGGCCGGGATCCCCGTCGGATCCCGGACACGCCGACGCGGGGCAACGGCTCTCAGCCGCCGCGACGCACCTGGGCCGCCCTGCGGGCCTCGGCGAGCTTGCGGGCCTCACCGGCCTTGCGGGACTTGCCGCCGGTGCCGCGGGAGGCGTCCTTGCTGGTGCCCAGCCCGCGGAAGGGGGCGTTGGTGTTCTTGGGCCGGGGCACGGCGGGTCCGCGGTCGAGCGGGGTGCCTGCAGGAGCCTTGGCCCCGGTGATCCGGCTCAGTTCGGCGTCGCCCGAGCGCACCTTGGTGACGGTCGGCTCGATGCCGGCCTCGGCCATCAGACGGCTCGTCTCGCGGCGCTGTCCCGACAGCACCAGGGTGACGACCCTGCCGGACTCGCCCGCCCGGGCGGTTCGGCCCGCGCGGTGCAGATAGTCCTTGGCGTCGGTGGGCGGATCCACGTTGACCACGAGGTCCAGGTCGTCGACGTGCAGGCCACGGGCCGCGACGTTGGTGGCGACCAGGACGGTGACCTGCCCGTCCTTGAACTGGGCGAGGGTGCGGGTGCGCTGCGGCTGGGACTTGCCGCTGTGCAGGGCCGCGGCGTGCACACCGCTGGCCCGAAGGTGGCGGGTGAGCTGGTCGACACCGTGCTTGGTGTCGAGGAACAGCAGCACGCGGCCGTCGCGGGCGGCGATCTCCGTGGTGACGGCGTACCGGTCGGGGCCGTGCACGACCAGGACATGGTGATCCATCGTCGTGACGGCGCCCGCGGACGGGTCGACCGAGTGGACGACGGGGTCGTGGAGGTAGCTGCTGACCAGCTGGTCGACGTCGCGGTCCAGGGTGGCCGAGAACAGCATCCGCTGGCCGTCGGGCCGCACCTGGTCGAGCACCTCCGTGACCTGCGGCAGGAAGCCCATGTCGCACATCTGGTCGGCCTCGTCGAGGACGGTGATCCGCACCTGTCCCAGGCGGCAGGCCTTGCGCTCGACGAGATCGTGCAGCCGGCCGGGGGTGGCGACGACGACCTCGGCCCCCTCCCGCAGCGCGGCGATCTGCCGGCCGATCGACATGCCGCCGACGACCGCGGCCATCCGCAGCCGCAGGGCGTCGGCATACGGTGCCAGGGCCTCGGTGACCTGTTGGGCGAGCTCTCTGGTGGGCACCAGGATCAGCGCGAGGGGCTGCTTCGCCTCCGCACGCTGCCCGGCCGTCCGGACGAGCAGCGGGAGGCCGAATGCGAGGGTCTTGCCCGATCCGGTGCGCCCGCGACCCAGGACGTCACGTCCGGCGAGGGCGTCGGGCACCGTGGCCGCCTGGATCGGGAAGGGTTCGCGCACGTCGCGCTCGGTGAGGGTGCGCAGCACCTGGGCCGGGAGCGCCAGGTCCGCGAAGGAAACGGCAGGAGCCGCTGTGCCGCGATGGTCGGTGTGGTCCATGAAGAGCCTTCCGCAGAGGGGATGTACCGAGGAAGGCCCGGCAGGAAGTCATGAGCGCGCAAAGATTAGACGGTAACACAAAGTGATGGTGGGGTTCAGCCGCCCGGCTGCAATCGAACGTGCGTTTGTAGCCTCGTGGCCGCCCTCCGGCAGCTGAGTTTCCGGCCACGGCGTCCACTCCTGCCGGGTGCGGCCATCAGCCGATGGGCTCGACGCTCACGGGCAGGCCGCTGGACCGGCAAGTGCGGTTCCTGCGGCGCCACTTGGGCGTCGAGCCGACGAAGACCCCGGCCAACCGACCCCGTACGGCGCTCGTGATCAATACATCTAGAACGTGCGCTTGAGCAGGTCGAGCAGCGCCGCCCAGTGCCGCTCGTCGCCCTGGGGGTGGTACGAGGCGGTGTCGGCCTGGGTGAAACCGTGCGGGGCGCCGTCGTAGACCTCGCACCGGTGGCGGACCCCGGCCTCGGTGAGCGCGGCGGAGAGACGCTCGATCTGCTCCGGAGGCAGCGACGGGTCGTCGTCGGCGTGGCCGAAGTACAGCTCGGCGGTGATGCGCCCGGCCACCAGGTGCGGGCTGTCCGGAGCGTCGGTCGCCAGGCGCCCCCCGTGGAAACCGGCCGCCGCGGCCACCCGTTCCGGATAGGTGCCGGCGGTGAGCAGGGACAGTCGTGCGCCCATGCAGTAGCCGGTGAGAGCGACCGGGCCGTCGGCGACCTCGGGGCGCTCGGCCAGCCAACGCAGATACGCCCCGGCGTCCCGCATCGCGAGCTCGGGCGTCAGCGCCTGCATGACCGGCACGATCTTCTCGAAGATCTCCGGCCGCGCACCGGGGTCGATGAACTCGGGCAGCTCGAAGACCGGCGCGCGCCCGTGGCGGTAGAACACGTTGGGCACCAGGACGGTGTAGCCGGCCTCGGCGAGCCGGTCGGCCATCGACCGCAACTGCGGGCGCAGCCCGAAGGCGTCCTGGAAGACCAGAACGGCCGGCCGGGCCACGCCGTCACCCGGGTGGGCCAGATAGGCGTCGGCGATGCCGTCCTCGGTGGGGATGTCGACGGCGGTTCCCTGTACGGAGGTCATGGGGGGTGCCTCTCTGCGCGTGCGACGGCGAGCAGGTCGCCGACCCGGCGGAACCGGGCCGGGCACATGGTTGCACGCACCATTCAACTGGCCGTCGCAGCCCCCTCCCGCTTGGGAGCCGCTTTACTCGAACCGGCTGGTGTCACCCGCACCGTGCCGAACGATCTCCGCCTCGCCGCCCGAGAAGTCGATCACCGTCGTCGGTTCGGTGCCGCAGTCCCCGGAGTCGACGACCCCGTCCAGCACATGGTCGAGACGGTCCTTGATCTCCCAGCCCTGGGTCATCGGCTCCTCCTCGTCGGGCAGCAGCAGGGTGCTCGACAGCAGCGGCTCCCCGAGCTCGGCGAGCAGCGCCTGGGTGACGACGTGGTCGGGGATGCGGACGCCCACCGTCTTCTTCTTCGGGTGCTGGAGCATGCGCGGCACCTCCTTCGTCGCCGGGAGGATGAAGGTGTAACTGCCGGGTGTGGACGCCTTGATCGCCCGGAACACGTCCTTGTCGACCCGTACGAACTGGCCGAGCTGCGCGAAGTCCTGGCAGACCAGAGTGAAGTGGTGCCGGTCGTCCAGATGCCGGATGGTCCGGATCCGGTCGATGCCGTCACGGCTGCCCAGCCGGCACCCGAGCGCGTAACAGGAGTCCGTCGGATACGCGATCAGCGCGTCCGACCGGATGCTCTCAGCGATCTGGGAGATGGTGCGGGGTTGCGGGTTGTCGGGGTGCACGTCGAAGTACTTCGCCATCCGTCGAGCTTATGCGGTCGGCGTACGGCGGCGACGCAGGCCCGGGTGACGTCGAGCGGCGCCCCCGAGGCTCGCGCCGCCTTTCCCCTCCCTCAGTTGACCGTGTCCGGCCCAGCGCCCGGCCGCCGTACGTGGGGTAACGTCCCGAGCGGTATCCCGGAAAGGACGCGAACGGCGAGGAGAAGGGCGACGTGGCCGGTCAGGAGGGCGGGCTCGGAAGGAGCCCGGCGACGGGCGCCGGAACCCCGACCCCGACATGGGCGCAGGAACTCCTCGGCCAACTGCGACCGACGGGACGTGACGTCCGCCGGGTCGTCGCCTGGCTCGCGGAGACCGTGAACGGCACGGCCGCGCTCCAGGACGCCGGCGGCACCCTCGTCGCCGGAACCCCCATACCCCTGGACGCGAGCCTGGTCGCCGACATCCTCGCCGGACGCATCGCCTCCGCGGCCACGGCGGACGAGGGCGGCCACCTGCGTCTGGTCAGGGTCGAGCACCCGAACCCGGCATCCGCCGGAGCCGGAGTGCTCGCGGTGGCCCGCCCGGAACCCTTCGACCGGCGCACCTCGGACATCCTCACGCACACCGTCCAGGTCCTCGAACTCCTGCTGCGCGCCCGCGAGACGACCGAGGCCGGACGGCGCCTGAAACGGGCCACGTCCGATCTGCGCCTGGCGATACTCCAGTTGCTGATGGTGGAGGACACCGTGTCGGCGCGCCGCGTCGCCGCGGGGCTGTGGCCCGGCCTGCTCGACACCGACACGGCGTGCGTGTACGTCCTCGAAGGCGACCCCGCGGAACGCGACCGGCTCGTCGAGGAGTGCCTCGGCGTGACCGGCGACCGGGCCCTGGTGGTGCGCTGCCCGGCCATGGACGAGCACGTGATCATCGTGACCACGGGGGACGCGGCGGGCCAGGCCCTGCGCTCGCTCGTCGACCGCAACCCAGGCACCCTGCTCGGCGGCAGCTCCCGGCAGAGCCTGGCCCGGACCGCCACCGCCTACGGGCAGGCGGTCAGCGCCCTCGCCGTGGCGCGCGTACGACCGGACAAGGCGGCGCTGTACGCCGAACGCAACCGCCCCGAACGCCTCACGGACCCGGCCGCGCTGCGGGAGTGGACCGCCCGGCTGCTGCGCCCGCTCGACACCCTGCCGCACCACACGCGCGCCGAACTGCTCGTCACCACCCGCCTCGGCCTGGAGTTCACCGCCGTGAGCGCCGCCAAGGTTCTCGGCGTCAGCCGCAACACCGTCCGCGCCCGCATGGAGCGCGTCGAGTCCCTGCTGCGCACCGACTTCACCGACCTGACCGTGCGCGCCACCGTCCACCTGGCCCTGAGCACCCAGGTCAGCCTCGCCGACGGACAGGGCGATCACGGCGGCCCCCGGCGGAGCCGCGCCCGGCTGGGCGACCTGCTGACCGGCCCCGCGCTGCAGACCTGGGCCCGGGAGCTGCTGGGGCGCCTGGACAGCGACGCCCGCGACCTGCGCCGCACCCTGCGCAGCTGGATCGCCGTCGGCGGCAACGCGGAACGGGCCGCGCAGGCACTGGCCGTCCACGCGCAGACCGTCCGCGAACACGTCCGCAGCGCCGAACCGGTCCTCGAACGCCGGCTGATCGCCCCCGGCAGCGACCTCTACGAGGTGGTCCTGGCGCATCTGGCGACCGGCGAACTCGAACACCCCGCCCTGCTCCGGGACGATCCGGGCCATCCGGACGCACCTGTGCACGGGTGAGTCCTGTGCCGCGCACAGCGGGCATCGACGCGATTCACAAGGGTGCGCAGGTCACGTAGGTTCGATGCACCGCAGGGGGAACGACCGGAACGGGGGACCGGTCGCGCCCCCTGTGACGTTTCTCCGCGCAGCCGCTCCGTCGACGGCCCGAGGCGCGCGTCTCGTCTTCTCGTGTCCGGATTTCCCGCCCGGTGTGACTGACCCGCGCACAACGGGTACTCGTCCGGCTCCGGAACGACCACCGCTGGAGGAGGCCGGAATGACCAGCAGCACGGAGACCGGCGGCGCGACCGGCACGCCGGACAAGGACTACAACCTGATCTGGTATGTGGAGGCGTGCCTGAGCAACGCGCTGCGACTGGAGAGCTACATCCAGGACGCGGAACGCGGCAAGGACACCGAGGTCGCCGACCTGTTCCGCAAGGCCCAGGCGGACAGCCGCAAGGGCGCCGAGATCGGCAAGGAACTCCTGCGCGCCCGCCTGAACGGCGGTTGACCCGGTAGGTGCGGAAGGGCCGGACAGACGGGTGTCCGGCCCTTTCCTCGTGCGCGAGAACGTATTGCAGTCCGGATTCCGAGTGCTCCACGTCCCGGTCAAGCTGCCCGGGTCGAGACCGACGACGAGTAGAAGCGGTCGTCACCGACGACACGGTCATGGTTGCCCGGCGGTATGTCCTCATGTCCCGGCTCCACGGCGAGGACTCGCCCAGATCCGGGACCGCGTCCCGCGGGAGGACGGCGAGTGGCTCGTCACCGGGACCGGCACGGTGCTCGCGGTACTTCCACCACCTCCTCGACCCGGCCCCGCTCGACGACGTCCTCGGCGCCGGTGAGTGCGTGCGGGAGTTGTGAGCGCCGGAGAGAGGATCGCTCGAAGTGCCGGCGACTCCGCGCCCTCGGTACGCGCGGCGACTGAAGAGCCGTGACCGAACTTCCGTACCCCGGGGCGTAGTCGTATGCCGAACGGAGACGGAGAGGCGCGTGCCGCGACGAGGACACCATCGTCGGAACACCGTGCTGCGACTGGGCACCCTCGTCGGGAGCCTCGCACTGGTCACGGCCTGCGGCGGAGGCGAGGACGACACCGCCAAGACGCGGCAGCCGTCGAAGAGCCCCGCCGCGCCCGCCGGCGGCATCGTGGCGCCGGCCAGGATCGAGGTGATCGCCGGGCTGGCCGGCTGCAAGGCCGAGATCCGTACCGAGGCGGACGAACTGCGCGAGGGACTGTGCCACTCGCAGCAGGCCGATTACCGCATCACCACCTTCCCGGCGGAGAAGTACAAGGAGGAGTGGCTCGACGCGGCCAGTGTCTACGGGGGCGAGTACCTCGTGGGCCCGCGCTGGGTGATCAGCGCCGAGGCGGAGCACCTGGAAGAAGTCCGGAACAGGCTCGGCGGGACCATACGGCAGCTGCGGGGAACCTCATAGGTTCTCCGCCCGGGGGCGCGCCCCCGGCAGACCACGCCCTCAGGCGACGAGCGCGGAGACCGGCTATGGGGGAGACGGGTCACGCTGCCCGAAGGAGGAGTTCCCGCAGGGCCTTGGCCACCTCCGCCGGCGTCTCCTCCGCCATGAAGTGGCCGCAGGAGACGGTCGTATGACGCAGGTCGTCGGCCCAGGCCTCCCACAGGGCGGTGGCCTCGTAGCCGAGCGCGGCGCCCCAGTCCTGCTGGAGCACGGTCACCGGCATGCCCAGCCGGTTTCCCGCGGCCCGGTCGGCCTCGTCGTGCTCGACGTCGACGCCCGCGGAGGCGCGGTAGTCGGCGACGATCGACGGCACCGCCTCGCGGCAGGCCCGCAGGTACTCGGCACGGACCCCCGTGGGGATCGCGTCGGGCCGGTTCGCCCACACGTCGAGGAAGTGGCCGAAGAACGCGTCCGCGCTCGCGGAGATCATCCGCTCGGCGAGACCGGGCGGCTGGGCCATGAGGTAGAGGTGGAAGGCGATCGCCGCCGACGTGCCGTGCAGGGCGTCCCACATGTCGAGCGTCGGCAGGACGTCCAGACAGGCCAGGTGGGAGACCGCGTCCGGATGGTCGAGGCCCGCGCGGAAGGCCACCAGCGCGCCCCGGTCGTGCCCGGCCAGCGCGAACCGGGGATGTCCCAGCCGACGCGCCAGGGTGACGACGTCGGCGGCCATGGTCCGCTTGGCATAGGTGTGGGGGCCGTCCTCGCGCGGCTTGTCGCTGTCGCCGTAGCCGCGCAGGTCGGGGCAGATCACGGTGTGGTCGGCCGCCAGGTCCGCCGCGACATGGCGCCACATCAGGTGGGTCTGCGGGAAGCCGTGCAGCAGGACGAGGGGTGAACCGGTCCCTCCTACGGCCACATGCAGGGACACGTCCTCGGCGACGGACACGCGCTGGTACTCGAATCCGGCGATGGTGGGTTTCACGGCGGAGCTCTCTTCGGTCGTACGGCGGGTGGCAGGCATCGGCGTCCGGGCCCGGTGGTGCCGATGACCCCAGCGTCCGGGGAGCGAATGAGCAACGGATGAACGCGTGTACGTTGAGGTACGTGCGCGTGGTCGAGTTCGGAGTCCTGGGGGCCGTGGCCGCCTGGGGCGAGAGCGGGGAACCGCTCGCCCTCAAGGGCCCGAGGCACCGCGCCGTGCTGGCCCGCCTCCTCGTCGCCCGCCGCAAGGTCGTGCCCCTTCCCCGCCTGGTGGAGGATCTGTGGGGAGGGAACCCGCCGGCGGACGCGGTCGGCACCGTCCGGACCTTCGTCGCCGGGCTGCGGCGCGCGCTGGAACCCGAGCGGCCCCGCCGGACCCTGTCCCGCCTCCTCGTCACCGAAGGCCCCGGCTACGCCCTGCGCACGGACCCCGCTCACGTCGACGCCTGGCGGTTCGAGCACACCGTCGCCGCCTCGTCGAACCTGCCTCCCGCGCAGGCGGTGCCCCGCCTGACCGAGGCTCTGGAGCTGTGGCGCGGCCCCGCCTACGCCGACTTCACCGAAGAACCCTGGGCCCGTGCGGAACGCTCCCGGCTCACCGAGCTCCGGCTGGCCACGGTCGAACGCCGGGCCGAGGCCCAGCTCGCGCTCGGTGCCGCCGCCGACGCGGCGGCGGACCTCGACGCCCACGTGGCCGAGCACCCCTGGCGAGAGGATGCCTGGCAGCTGCTCGCGCTCGCCCTGTACCGCTCCGGGCGCCAGGCCGACGCCCTGGCCGTCCTGCGGCGCGCCCGCCGGTTGCTGCGCGAGCACCTCGGCGTGGAGCCGGGCCCGCGGTTGAACCGCACCGAACAGGACATCCTGCGGCACGCCGACCACCTGGACCCCGGCCCCTCGGACACGGCCGCGCAGGTCTGGGCCGAGGCCTCCGCGTCGTACGCGAGCATGGTCCCGTTGCGGGCACGCACCCGTCTGGAATCGACCGCGGTGCTCATGCGCGACCTCGCCGTCACCGGGGGCGGGGGACTGGAGGCGGCACGACGGCACCGCGCCGCAGCCGTGGCGGCGGCCGAACAGCTGGGCGACCCGGAGCTGACGGCCCGCGTCATCGGCGTCTACGACGTGCCCGCCGTCTGGACCCGCTCCGACGACTCGGCCCAGGCCGACCGGCTGGTGGGCGCCGCGGAACGCACCTTGCGCCGCCTGGCGCCGGGCACGCACGAGTCGGCAAGGGCACGGCTCCTGGCCACCGTGGCGGTGGAGTCGCGCGGCACCCTCCCCGGCGGGACACGCGCCCGCCAGGCGGCCCATCAGGCCGTGGCCGGCGCACGGCGGCTCAACGACGCCAACCTGCTCGTCTTCGCCCTCAACGGGCTGTTCATGCAGACCTTCGAACGAGCCGGACTCGCCCCCCGGCGGGGCGGGATCGGCGCGGAGATCACCGAAGTGGCCGCACAGCACGGCCTGTTCACCTACGAGGTCCTCGGCCGGCTGATCCGGCTGCAGGCCCACTGCGCGACCGCCGACTTCACGGCCGCCGACGGGCACGCGGCCGCCGCCGACGCGCTCGCCGACCGCCACGAACTGCCTCTCGTCGCCGTCTTCACCACGTGGTACCGCGCACTGCGCACCGCGGCGACAGAGCCCCCGCACCTCGGCGAGTCCGCGTACCGGGAGGCCGCCAAGTCCCTTGCAGGCGCGGGCATGCCCGGCCTGGAACACGGGCTGCTGCCCCTCGCCCTGCTGTGCCTCCGGCTGCACCACGGCCTCCCCGTTACCGCCGACCCCGACACCGACTGGGGCCCCTACGAACCCTGGGTGCGCCCCCTGTTGCTGCTCGCCGAGGGACGCGACCAGGACGCCGTACGCCTGTTGGCCGGCATCCCCTCCCCGCCCGGGGACCTGCTGTACGAGGCGCTGTGGAGTCTGCTCGCCCGCGCGGCCATCCAGGTGGGCGACCGTGCGCTGATGCGGCGTGCTCGGAGTGCGCTCGAACCCGCGCGAGGCGAACTCGCGGGCGCCGCGAGCGGCTTGCTCACCGCGGGTCCGGTCGCGGACCACCTGGACGCACTGGCTGCCGCGTTCACAGTGCACGCATCTTGACCTTGGTCGAGCCGCAGGCTTAGCGTTCGGGCGTCCGCAGTGATTGAAACGATTCAATATCGACTTTGGGGCGCCCACATGCATGAAGCCATCCCGCAGCGCGGCGGAATATCCCGACGCGCGGTCCTGGCCGCCGGACTGACCGCCGGCGCCGTCGCGGCGCTCGGGGTGGGGGTTCCGGCCGTGGCCGGGACCTCGGGGGTGACCGCCGACTGGTTCGCGGCCCCCCTGCAGTCCGTACGGCCCCGGTTCCGCTGGTGGTGGCCGGACGGTCTCGTGGACGCGGACGAGATCGCCCGCGAGATCGACCAGATCGCCGACGCGGGATTCGGCGGCGTGGAGATCGCCGCCGTCCACCACAGCATCAAGGACAAGTCGGTCCTGGACACCGCACACCACGGCTGGGGGAGCAGACCCTGGCGGGACGGGGTCGAGTCCGCGCTGCGCCGCGCGGCGAGACGGGGCCTCACCGTCGACATCACCCTCGGCCCCAGCTGGCCCGTCGCCGTCCCCGGCCTCACCCCCGACGACGAGGCCGCCGCCAAGGAACTCGTGCACGGCCGGGCCGCGTTGACCGGCGGGAGCACCTACCAGGGTCCGGTCCCGCCGCCCGTCCACGCCCCGGCCGCGGGCGTGACCCGCCGGCAGCTCCTCGCCGTACAGGCCGCCCGGGTCGAGCCCGCCAACTCGACCCGCAAGGAGACCGGCCTCGACCCCGCGAGCGTCCAGGACCTCACCGCGACCGTCACCGACGGCGCGCTGACCTGGACGGCGCCCGAAGGCGGGGACTGGGTGCTCATCTCCTACTGGGTGCGCGGCTCGGGCCAGCAGCCCGAGTCGGGCCCCCACTCCGCCCCGGCGGCCTACGCCGTCGACCACTTCAGCCCCGCCGGCACGACCGCCGTCACCTCCTACTGGCAGGACCACCTGCTGACCCCGTCCCTGCGGCGCCTGTTGCGGGCCGCGGGCGGCTCCTTCTTCGAGGACTCCGTGGAGCTGGAGACCGACGGCCTGAACTGGACCCCTCTGCTGCCCGAGGCCTTCGAGAAGCACACCGGACGCCCCCTGCTGCCGTACCTGCCCGCCCTCGTCCTCGACAACAGCAACCAAGTCTTCGCCTACGAAGCCCAGTTGACCCGGCAGATCCGGCACGACTTCTGGGAGACCGTCTCGGGTCTCTTCAACCGCAACCACCTCACCGCCCTGCGGGACTGGGCGCACTCCCTCGGCATGACCCTGCGCTCGCAGCCCTACGGCCTCCAGACGGACGCCATCGCCTCGGCCGCGATCCTCGACATCCCCGAGGGCGAGTCGCTCGGCTTCAAGAACCTGGACGACTACCGCTGCCTGGCAGGCGGCCGGGACATGGCCGGACGGACCGTGCTGTCGTGCGAGGCGGGCGCCTACAACGGTTCCGCGTACAGCACGACCTGGGACCGCTTCCTGCGCACCATGGGCGGCGCCTACGCGGCCGGCGTCAACCAGACCGTCCTGCACGGCTTCTCCTACGCCACCGCGCCCGGGGTGAACTGGCCGGGGTTCGCGGCCTTCAGCCCCTACAACGGCACCGCCGGCTACGGCGAGTCATGGGGCCCGCGCCAGCCCACCTGGCGGCACGTGGAGGACATCTCCGGATACCTGGGCCGGGTCCACCAGGTGCTCCAGAGCGGTACCGCGAGAGCGGACGTGGCGGTGTTCCGGCAGACCGGCTACACCGCCACCGGGATCGGCGCCTCCTGGTTCACCGCGGCCGGAGTCCCGCTCGGCTGGACCCACCAGTTCCTCAGCGGTCCCCTCCTCGACCTGCCCTCCGCCACCGTCTCCGGCGGGCGGCTCGCCCCGGACGGCCCCGCCTACAAGGCGCTGTTCGTCGAGGGCGACTTCTTCTACAGCTCGACCCCCACACTCGCCGTCGAGGACGCCCGCAGGATCCTCGCCCTGGCCGAGGCCGGACTCCCCGTGGTCCTGTTCGGCGCCTTCGACCAGGCGCTGACCCCCGGCGTCCCGGACCAGGGCGAGACGGACCGGCTGCGCGGCCTCCTCACCCGGCTGCTCGCCCTGCCCCATGTCGTCCGGGTCACCGACAAGGCGGCGGTCGGCGACGCCCTCGCCGCACTCGGCGTGAGCGCCGACGTACGGCACGCGACCGCGTCCACGCTTCTCAACGCCCACCGGGTCACCGCCGACGCGGACTTCTACTACCTCTGCAACGGCAAGCACGCCGAGACGGTCAAGCCGCCCGTGGCCGCGATCGACCACGACGTCACGCTGCGCCGCACCCACGGCGGCAGGACCGTGCCGTATCTGCTCGATCCCTGGACGGGCGAGGCGACCCGGCTCGCCCGGTACACCGAGGACGGGGACGACATCACCCTGCGTGTCACGCTCCAGCCGGGCCAGACCATGATCGTCGCCCTGGGACGGCCGGGCCTGTTCGGCGACCGCCGGGGAAACAGCCCCCACGCCGAGGCCACCGACGCCGACGCGGTGCTGTTCACCGAGCGCGGGCTGACCGTGCGTGCCCGCACGGCCGGTACCTGGACCACACGCCTGTCCCAGGGCCGCACCGTCACCACCAGGACGCCCGCCGTGCCCGCGCCGATCACACCGGAACGCTGGGAGCTGGACGTCGACGACTGGTTCCCGGGCTCTGACGCGACCCGGACCGAGCACGTCCGGCGCAGCCTCACGCTCGACACGCTGAAGCCCTGGTCGCAGATCCCCGAGCTGGCCGACTCGGCCGGCATCGGCCGGTACCGCACGACGGTGACCCTGCCGGCCGACTGGACGGCGTCCCACGGCGCCGAGTTGGAACTGGGGCAGGTCAGTGACACGTTCCGGGTGAGCGTCAACGGCCGACGGCTGCCCGCGGCCGACCGGCTGCATCCCGTCGTCGACCTCGGGCCCTGGCTGAGGCGCGGCGAGAACACTCTGGAGATCGAGGTGGCGACCCCGCTCATCAACCGGCTCCGGGTCGTGCAGCCCACGGTGTTCGGCGGTGCCGCCCGTCAGGATCACGGTCTGGTGGGGCCGGTCCGGGTGGTGCCGTACGTGGGGGTGCCGGTTCGCTGATGGCGGTGCGGGCGCACCGGGGTTCGCCGGTGCGCCCGCACTCACGGGTGGCGGTCAGCAGTCGTACGCCGTCAGGACGCCCGTCGGCAGTACACGAACAGATGCGGCTCGACGGCGCCCTGGGGGTGGTCCGGGGTGAACTCCACGACCTGCTCGGACTCCACCGTCAGACCCGCGTCGCGCACCACGGCCACGACGTCCTCGGCGGCGAAGCTGGTCGCCCGGACGGGCTGACCCATGAACTCGATCGCCAGGTCCTCCACATCGGCGGGCACGGTGGCGAGCACCAGAAGGCCGCCGGGCCGCAGGGCCCGCGTCAGCCGCCCCAGCACCTCCGACTGCTCGGCGCGGGTCATCTGGAGCAGCGAGAAGTACACGCAGACCGCGTCGAACGAACCCTCCTCCAGCGGCAGTTCACGGATGTCGGCGTGGCGGAACGTGGCCTGCGGCACCTGCCGGGTCGCGAGGTCCACCATGACGGGGGAGACGTCCACGCCCAGCACATCGTGACCGGCGGCGGCCAGTGTCGCCGCCGTGGGGCGGCCGGTCCCGCTGCCGACGTCCAGCACCCGGCTCCCGGGAGCCAGCCCCCCGAGCAGCCACTCCAGCGACGCCAGATGCGCCTCGGAGTGGGCGAACGCCTTCTCGTACGTCGCCCCCAGTGCGTCGAAGACCGCCGCCGCCCGCTGTCCCCTGTCAGCCACTTCGCTCCCCCTCGCGGTTTCCGGCATCGTAGCCCGGCAGTGTCCGACCGGGGCCGGCTTGCGGACGAAAGCCGGGGCAGGGCAGGGTTCGACCGTGGCCACCTTGCTGATCGTGCATCACACGCCCTCGCCGAACTGCCAGGCGATGTTCGAGGCCGTCGTCTCCGGGGCGACGGCGCCGGAGATCGAGGACGTCCGAGTCGTACGGCGCGCGGCCCTGTCCGCCACCGCCTCGGACGTGCTGGAGGCGGACGGCTACCTGCTCGGCACCCCGGCCAACCTCGGCTACATGTCCGGCGCCCTCAAGCACTTCTTCGACCAGATCTACTACCCGTGCCTCGACGAGACGCGCGGCCGACCCTTCGGATGCTACCTCCACGGCGGCAACGACGTCACCGGCGCCCGGCGCGGCATCGAGACGATCACGACGGGACTGGGCTGGCGGCGTGCGGCCGAACCGGTGACGGTCACCGGCGAACCGGGCAAGGCCGACATCGAGGCGTGCTGGGAGCTGGGCGCGACGGTCGCGGCCGGGCTGATGTCCTAGGCGTCCCGGAAGGCGCCCTCCGCGGTACCGCCCGGTGTGATCAGCCCGCTCTCGTAGGCGAGGACGACCGCATGGACGCGGTCGCGCAGCTCCAGCTTCGACAGGATGCGGCCGATGTGCGTCTTCACCGTCGTCGGACTGAGGAACAGCCGCTCCGCGAGCTCGGCGTTGCTGAGCCCCGTCGCCAGCAGCCGCAGCACCTCCAGCTCGCGCGGGGTCAGCCCGGACAGGTCCCGGTGCGGGCCGGATGAGGGCAGCGCTTCCTCCCGCTGGGCGAAGCGCTCGATCAGGCGGCGGGTGATCGTGGGCGCCAGCAGGGCGTCCCCGGACCGCACCAGCCGTACGGCCGCCACCAGATGTTCGGGCGTGACGTCCTTGAGGAGGAAGCCGCTGGCACCGGCGGTGAGCGCGGCGTAGACGTAGTGGTCGAGGTCGTACGTGGTCAGGATGATCACGCGGATCTCGCCCGCGGTGTCTTCGGCGAGGATCCGCCGGGTGGCCTCGATGCCGTCCATGCCCGGCATCCGGATGTCCATGAGGACCACGTCGGGGCGGGTCCGCCGGACCGCGGCGACCGCCTCCGCCCCGTCCGCCGCCTCCGCGGTCACCTCGATGCCGTCCGCGCTCAGGATCATCCCGAACCCGGTCCGTACGAGGGCCTGGTCGTCGGCGATGACCGCCCGCAGCCGGTCGCCGTTCATGTCGGTCACGCCGTTCACCCCGTCAGTCACCCCGGCCACTCCCCACCCGTGCCGTCCGCCGACGAAGGGGCTTGACCGATGCGTCGGCTCGCCGACGAGGCCGCGCCCCTGGTGGGCGGAGCCGACGCCGAGGCCGCTCCATCGTTCGACCGGTCCGCCGCCGAGGCCGATCCGCCCGTACCCCCGTCCGTCGAAGCAGCCCCTCCAGCCGTCCGCCGCCGGCGTCTCTCCGCCCGCCCGTCGCCGCTCACACCGTCCGCCACGGCACCTCCGCCCTGATGCGGAAGCCGCCGGCGAGGGTCGGGACCGCCGTCAGCTCGCCGCCGTAGACCGCGAGGCGCTCGCGCAGACCGATCAGCCCGCGGCCGTTCCCGTCCGCGGGCACCCCGTCGCGGACTCCGCCGCTGTCCATGACCTCGATCTCCAGCCGGTCGCCGGACCAGCCGACGGTGACGACGGCCTCCGCGCCGGGCGCGTGTTTGATGGTGTTGGTCAGCGCCTCCTGGACCACCCGGTACGCCGTGAGGTCCACGCCGGGCGGCAGCGGTTCCGGAGGCAGCGAGACCGCGACGCCGACCGGTGTCCCGGCGGCCCGCACCCGGTCGATCAGCGCGTCCAACTGCCCGAGGCCCGGCTGCGGTGCGAGGCCGTCGGCGGGGGAGTCGGCACGGCCGGTGTCCGACGCGGCCAACAGGCCCATCACGTGCCGGAGTTCGGCCATCGCGGCCCGGCCCCCGGCCTCGACCGCGAGCAGTGCCTCTTTCGACCGCTCGGGGGCCGCGTCCATGACCTTGCGCGCGGCGCCCGCCTGGATGACCATCACGCTCACATTGTGGGTCACGACATCGTGCAACTCGGCGGCTATCCGGGCCCGTTCCTCCGCGACGGCCCTGCGCGTCGCCTCCTCGTGCGTCCGCTCCAGTGCCGCGAACCGGTCCCGGCTGGCCGCGAGCCGCCGCCGCCCGAGCCGGACCACGCTGGCGAGCACCCCGGCCACCAGCAGCACCACCCCGGGACTCGACCAGCCGGGCAGTACCGGCTGTGTCGACCGGAAGGCCACACCGGCGAGGACGGCGGCGATGACGAGGCCGGCCATCGCCCCCACCCGGTGACGGCTGTGCATCACCGCGGTGTATGTGCCGATGACGCAGGTCAGGACGTTGATCCAGGAGGCGTCGTCGCCGATGGCCAGCCCCGCGCAGAGCACCACGGCGAACACGGTCAGCGGAAACCGCCGACGCGCCGCCAGCGGGAGCGCCGACAGCACGACCAGGACCCAGGACGCCGACGAGACCGGCTCCTCGATCCGCGCGCCCGGAAGAACGGGAGGCCGGGGCGGCACCGGCACGCCGTGCTCGAACCTCGACACCTGCACCGGCCCGTCGCCGGGATAGCGCGACGCCACGACCAGCGCGACCACGGTCAGTAGCACGGCGAGCAGCACGTCGAACCACACCGACCGCCGCGACAGCGGACCGCCCCTGGCCTCCGGCCGTAGCGCAGCACGCACCTGCCGACGCCATCCCCGCAGGTACTCCGTCTCCATACGGTCATTGTCGCGGTCCCCGGGCCCGTGGCGCGTCCGCCCTCGCGACCAACGCCCCCTCCGCCGGGCGTACTTCGCAGGGATGACCCCGTCTGCCGGTCCTCCGCACGGAGGGCCGCATCTCGGTGCTCCGGCCGACGCGCCCGCGACCCGTTGTTCCCTACCTTCGCCAAGCCGACAAGGACACGACCCGACGACCGACAGGACGGGCACCTCCCATGACCGCAGTGATCGAACTGAAGGGCGTGGCCAAGCGCTACGACGACGCCGGCGCACCCGCGCTCGGACCGCTCGACCTCTCCGTCGCCCAGGGCGAGGCCCTCGCCGTGACCGGCCCCTCCGGCAGCGGCAAGTCCACGCTGCTGAACCTCGTCGCGGGCCTCGACAAGCCGACCGAGGGCACCGTGACCGTCGCCGGGCAGCAGGTCGACCGGCTCGGCGAGCACGCCCTGGCCCGGTTCCGCCGCGAACGGATCGGCATGGTCTTCCAGTTCTTCAACCTCCTCGACGACCTCACCGTCCTCGACAACATCCAGCTTCCCGCCGAGCTCACCGGGACCTCACGGCGCAGGACGGAGGCGCGGGCACACGAGCTCATGGCGGTGCTGGGCATCGAGAAGCACGCCCGCGCCTACCCCGGCCGGCTCTCCGGCGGCGAACGCCAACGCGTCGCCGTGGCCCGGGCGTTGGTGAACCGGCCCGCCCTGCTGCTGGCCGACGAGCCGACCGGTGCCCTCGACAGCGCCTCGGGCCAGGACGTCCGGGAACTCCTCGTCGACCTGCACCGCGGCGGACAGACCATCGTGCTCGTCACCCACGACCCGGCCCTGGCCGAGGCCTGTGCGAGCCGCACCATCCACCTCGTCGACGGCCATGTCGCCCTCGACTCCCGCGCGCAGGGCGTGCGATGACCGGCCCGCTCGCCCGTGTCGTACGCTCCGGGGTGGGCCGGCGCCGGGTGCAGACGGTCGTCATCGCCATCGCCACGATGATGGCCGTGGCGGCGGCCGTGGTCGCCGGTTCCCTCATGGTCGTCTCGGACGCGCCCTTCGACCACGCCTTCGCCGCGCAGCAAGGCGCCCACCTCACCGCGGAGTTCGATCCGGCCAAGGTCACCGCGCAGCGGCTCGGGACCACCGGGCAACTGGACGGAGTGACCGCGAGCGCGGGGCCGTACCCCGCCACGGTCATCGAGGCGACGGACTCGTCCGGGCGGCAGCCTCCGGCCATGACGCTGGTCGGACGCACCGGCCCGCACGCGGACGTGGACGACCTGGACCTCACGTCCGGCCGGTGGGCGCGGAAGCCGGGCGAGATCGTGCTCAGCTCCTCCTACGAGGGAGCCGCCTTCAAGGTGGGCGACACCCTGACCGCCTCCGGCACGACTCTCACGGTCGTCGGCTTCGCCACCTCGGCCAGCAGGACCGCCGACGTATGGGCAACTCCCGCGCAGGCCAGGGCGCTTGCCTCCAGGGAACACCACGTCACCAGCCAGATGCTCTACCGCTTCGACTCGGCGGGCTCCAAGGGCGACATCGCCGCCGACCGCAAGAAGCTCCTCGCCGCCGTTCCGGCCGGAGCACTGGTCGGCACACAGTCCTACCTCGACACCAAGAGCGCCGCCGACTCGGGCGCCGCTCCGACCATCCCCTTCCTGGTCGCCTTCGGGGTCCTCGGCATCGTCATGTCGGTGATCATCGTCGGCAGCGTCATCAGCGGCGCGGTCGGCACCAGCCTGCGCAGGATCGGCATCCTCAAGGCCATCGGCTTCACTCCGCGCGAGGTCGTCCGCGCCTACGTGGCCCAGGCGCTCATTCCGGCGGTGGTGGGCATCGCGCTCGGCGTCGTCCTCGGCAACCTGCTGGCCGTACCGCTCCTCGACGACACCGAGCAGGCGTACGGCACCGCCACCCTGTCCGTCGCCTGGTGGGTGGATGTCGTGGTACCCGTCGGCGCGCTGCTGGTCGTCGGGATCGCGGCCTTCGTCCCCGCGCTGCGGGCCGGGAGGCTGCGCACGGTCGAGGCCATTGCCGTCGGCCGGGCCCCGCGCACCGGACGGGGCCAGTGGGCACACCGCGCGGCGGGCCGGCTGCCGCTGCCCCGAGCCGTGACCTACGGCCTGGCCGGCCCCTTCGCCCATCCGGTCCGCACGCTCGCGATGCTGCTCGCCGTCGCCTTCGGCACGATCGCCGCGACCTTCGCCGTCGGCCTGACCTCCTCACTGAACGAGGTCAGCGCGATACAGGACCCCGAGGACAGCTCAGCGGTCACCGTCTTCGCCGGCGGTCCGAGCATCGCGGGCGGCGAGCACGTCCCCGCACCGGGCACCCAAGAGCCCGAACCGGCTGACTCCGCGCAGGTCAGCGCCGCCATCAAGGCGCAGGCGGGCACCGCCTCGTACTACGGCCTGGGCCAGGAGGACGCCACCGTGGCCGGGGTCTCCGGAGCCGTCCAGGCGACCCTTTACCAGGGCGACTCCAGCCGCGGCGGCTACGCCATGATCTCCGGTCACTGGCTGACCGGCGCGGGCCAGGTCGTGGTGCCGGGCCGGTTCCTGGACAGCACCGGCACCGAGATCGGCGACACCGTACGCGTGACCGTGGGGAAGGAGACGGCCACCCTGCGGATCGTCGGCGAGGCCTTCGGCACCTCGGACGACGAACTGGAGATCTACGCGAACATGGCGGACTTCCCGACGGCCAAGCCCCGGATGTTCCTGATCGACGTGAAAGAGGGCGTCTCCGCGGTCGCCTACGCCCAGGAGCTCGACGCGAAGACCGAGCCCCTGGGCGCCGACACTCGGGCCAACTCCCCTTCCGAGGGCGACAACTTCATCCTCGTCCTGAACACGATGGCCGCGCTCCTCACCCTGATGCTCGTCTCCGTGGCGGGCCTCGGCGTCCTCAACTCCGTCGTCCTGGACACCCGGGAGCGCGTCCACGACCTGGGCGTGTGCAAGGCGCTCGGCATGTCGCCCCGGCAGACCGTGAGCCTCGTCCTCGCCTCGGTGACCGGCATCGGCGTGCTCGGCGGTCTCGTCGGCGTCCCCGCCGGATACGCGCTGCACGGTTTCGTGCTCCCGGTGATGGGACACACGGCGGGCACCGAACTGCCCAGGTCCGTCCTCGACGTGTACGACACTCCACAACTGCTCCTGCTGGGCCTGGCCGGTCTCGTCATCGCCCTGCTGGGCGCGATGCTCCCGGCGGGCTGGGCGGCCCGGGCCCGGACGGCGACGGCCCTGCGGACGGAGTAGCCGTCACTCCTCCCGGCGCAGGCTGAGAACCAGGTCGCGGGGCAGGCCGTGGGTGTCGTGGAGGTACTCGTAGTCCTCCTCGCCGAGCGGCCCCCGGTACCGCGGCCCGGACAGCAGCCGCCGGCCGCGCTCCAGCAGGCGGTCGAACCGGCGTTCCTCCTCCAGCAGCACGTCACGCACGAGCCCGGTTCCGCAGTCCGGGCGGAAGTGGTCCAGCGTGTGCTGGAGGAGCTCCACCGGCAGGTCGGAGAGGGTGCGGGACGGATCGTCGCGCCGCAGGGTGGTGAGCAGTCGGCGGACGACCCGGCGCAGGACGTAACCGCGCCCGGTGTTGGACGGTCGTACCCCGTCGCCGATCACGACGACACCGGAGCGCAGATGGTCGCAGACCATACGCAGCGACGGCCCGTCGAGGTCCCACAGGGGCGGCAGCAGCCGCATCCAGGGCTCGAACAGATCGGTGTCGTAGACCGAGTCGCGGCCCTGCAACACGGTGACCAAGCGCTCCAGCCCCATGCCGGTGTCGATGCCCGGACGCTGCAGGGGCTGGAGCGAACCGTCCTCCAGGCGCCGGTAGCGCATGACGACGTGGTTCCAGATCTCCACCCAGCGCGGGTCCGTGGTGGGTGTGCCCTGAGGCGGGGTGCCGCCGGTCCAGACGAAGATCTCCGAGTCGGGGCCGCACGGGCCGACCGGCCCGTTGGACCACCAGTTGTCCTCCCGGGTGAGCTCCACGGGTACCCCGAGCTCCTGCCAGGTGCGCAGTGACTCGAGGTCGGGGCCCACCTGCTCGTCACCGCCGAAGACCGTGACGTGGAGTCTGTCGCGGGGGATGCCGAATCCGTCGCGGAGCAGCTCGTGGCCCCAGCGCAGGCTCTGCGAGTGGCCGTAGTCGCCGAGCGACCACGAGCCGAGCATCGCGAACACCGTCAGGTGCGTGGAGTCACCGACCTCGTCGAGATCGGTCGTCCGCAGGCAGCGCTGCACATTGACGAGGCGACGGCCACGGGGATGTGGGCGGCCCTCAAGATGGGGAGTGAGCGGATGCATGCCCGAGGTGGTGAACAGCACCGGGTCCCCGGGCGGTGGCAGCAGGGTGCTGCCGGTGATCAGGTGGTGTCCGCGCTCGCGGTAGAAGTCGGTGAAGACGCCTACGGTGCGTTCCGTGTCCATGGCGGGTGTTCCTTCGGTCTCGTGGGACCGGAAACGACCGCGGGAACAGGCGGCGACCAGAGGTCCTGCACCGGCGGTCCGTTTCCGGCCGCCGGGGGAGTGGGGGGAGGTCAGGCGTCGGCAGCCGGCGAGCTGGTCGCTCGCGCGGCTGCGGTGTGGGTACGGCTGCTGATCTCCATACGGTCAACGGTACGCACAGGCGTCCCGGTCCGTCACTCGGATTTCCCGGAGAGGGCGCCGCCGTAGCCCTTGGACCGCTGTTCCTGCCGTATCAGCGACCGGCCTCCGTGCATCGTGCGCGCCTCGGTCAGCGCGATGCGCAGGGCCGGGCGGATCTCCGGCGGCAGGCTGCCGCGCTCGGGCCAGCGCACGATGTGCTGGGCGACTTCCCGCAGCTTGGTGTTGGTGCGCTGGGACACGGTCTTGAGGACCTCCCACCCCTGCTCGGGACGCAGACCGCTCAACGCGATGACGACACCGATCGCCTGATCCACGACGGCGTGTGAGACAACGGCCTGCCGGAGCTGGGCGACCTCCTCCTGGAGTTCTTCGATCTTCCCGACCAGCTCTTCGCGTTCCGTCATGCACAGCCCTGTCGCCCTCTCCCCCTGTCGCCCGGCGACTCCGACGGTCGCCGCCCGTCCAGCCTGCCCGCCGCGGACCACCACTGACGAGTCACCGGACGCACACCTTGTGACCTGGCAGGACAGAAAACGAAACGCGGTCCGCAGCATCGTGACATTCGAGGGTATGTGCGAAAGAGGAGCCGAGCCGAGAGAGGGAGAACCTGCCTGCGATGGAGACGCTGACCTTCGACAGCGACGACCTGGACCGTACTGAGGAGTTCCTCAGCCAGGCCTACGCGAAGATGCGGATCGGCAACGGCACCCCGGAGAGCAGCCGTGCGCGGATCCACCGCAGCGCCATCGACTCGGTCAGCGTCGACGAACTCGACCTGGACTTCGACATGAGCTACGCCGTCACCCCGCTGGGCCGGATCTGCCTGTGCGTGGTCCACGAGGGCACGATCCAGGACCATGTCCAGCAGGGCGTCTCGGACTCCTTCGGCCCCGGCGACGTGGTGTCCCTCGCCCCGCCCGAGCTGTCCTACGCGGGCCGTGTCCACGCGGCCCGCTACAACATCACCATGCTGGACCCGGAGCTGCTCAGCCAGGTCGCGGCCACCGCCGACCCGCGACGCAGGGAGCCGGTCCGGCTGACCGGACACCGGCCGCACACCCCCGCCGCGGCCGACCGGCTGCGGGAGACCATCCGCTATGTGCAGGAACACGTCCTGTCGGATCCCACCGTCGCCGACCAGCCGCTCGTCGCCTCCACCGCAGCCCAGCACCTGGCCGCGACCGTCCTGGCCACCTTTCCCAACACGGCGTCCACCGACCCCACCGGCTCCGACCGCCAGGACGCCCATCCGGCGGCCCTGCGCCGTGCCGTCGCGCACATGGAGGACAACGCCGACCGGCCTCTCACCGTCGCCCAGATCGCGGAGGCGGCCCATGTCAGCGTCCGCGCGCTGCAGTACGCCTTCCGCCGGCACCTGGACATGACCCCGCTCGCGTACCTCCGTCAGGTCCGCCTGTCCCGCGCCCACGACGAGCTGGCGGCGGCCGACCCCGAGGAGGGAAACACGGTCACGGACATCGCCGCCCGCTGGGGCTTCTACCATCCCGGCCGCTTCGCCACCCTCTACCGGCACTCCTACGAGCGCGCGCCCCGCCGTACCCTGCACAACGGCTGACCTCCGCTCTGCGGCTGGTGACAAAGGGCCCGCCAGGCCCTGCGTTCTTGTGAGCAACCGCCGAGAGGCGCGCCCCTGCCGCCCTACGGTCCCAGCATGAACACGAGTCGCAGCAGAGGAAACAGGTGGCGCACCGCAGCGCTGGCGGTGCTGCTGACCACCGGGGCGTTCACCGTGTCGTCCCCGAACGCCCAGGGAGACAGCGCGAGAACCGAGACGGCCGTGGGCACGAGCGCCGGCGTCACCGAGAGCGTGGTGCGGGTGAAAGCACCCCTGCCGGCGTCCTTCGGTGCCCGGCCCGCGGCGTGCGACTGGCTGTCGTACCTGCGCTACCGGTCCTCGGCAGGACCCGCGTCCTCGGCCGACGCCGACCGGGTCCTGATCGCCCAGCCGGGCATCCTGGAGGGCGCCGGAGCCTTCGACAGCGTCGCCCGCAACACCGTGACCCGCGCCGCCGAGCAGGGCCGGCACATCGAGTTCTGGGCCCTGGACCGGCGCTCCAACTGCCTGGAGGACCGCACCGGAATCGCCTCCGGCGACCAGCACACCGCCGTCGACTACTACTACCGCGGCAAGCAGGTCCAGGGCCGCACCTTCGCCGGGTTCGCCGGCAACGACAAGCTCGGGTGGATGGCGAAGCTCGGCATCGAGCAGACCGTACGCGACGAATACGACCTGCTCACCGCCGAGCTGCCCGACCAGAACGTCCGCAAGGGCAAGGTGCTGTGCGGCGGCCATTCGCTCGGCGGTGTCATCACCGGCTACTTCGCCGCCGCCGACTTCGACGGCGACCCCGCCACCACCGCCGACGCCGGCCAGAACCAGTGCGCCGGCTACTTCGCCCTGGACACCACCGTCTCCACCTCCCTCGGCGACCTGAGCGGCAGCATCCCGGACGACACCAACCTGCCGGACGTGGGCCTCGGATACGGCGTCGTGCAGGCGGGACTCGACAGCGGACTGCTCCCGCGCTCGCTGTCCGCGCCCGTCCTGCTCAACCCCGAGACCATGACCCTGCTCGCCATCGCGGGCGTCGGTGCCCTGCAGGCCCCGGGCGGCGAGGCCGACCTGCCGAGCTATCTGCCCGCCAACACCAACATCGAGGCCACCAACCGCTTCCTGTTCTCCAAGGACACCGCCACCTTCCTCACCGGCTCACCCGCGGTGAAGGACTTCCGGCTCACCAACCAGGCGGTGCTCGGCTCGCTGATGGACGACCAGTCCGTACCGCTCGCCTTCCTGCAGAGCAGCGTCGGCTTCTTCGACGGTGGTCCGATCACCGACAAGAACTTCCCGGCGGCCAACGGGAGTTCGGCGCAGCCTGGCCTCTTCGGCACCGAGTACAAGGCCATCCCGGCCGTGCCGCACGGTCCGCTCTACACCTGGCGCAACTACGACCGGGTCGGCGACGCGGACGACCCCGGGTACCGGTCGTCGGACGGGACGCCGTTCACCGCCGCGGGCAAGGAGGTCACCGACATCCAGGAGCTGGCGCGCAGCATGGCCGCACAGCCGCTGGACTTCACCGAGCAGTACTTCCCGACCAAACTCGTCACCGACCTCGAACTGGCCACCTCCCCGCAGATCAAGAGGCTCGTCGTGCATCCGGACGGGCTCACCGCCAACCCGACGCTCACGGTCCTCGCGGGCGACGGACTGCTCGCCGGGCGGGTTCCCGCCGATCTGCACCCCGTGGTCGCGGACGGCTACCAGCACCTCGACGTGCTGACGGCGGCGCCGGTACAGAACAACGGCCGGCCCGAGCCGGTGTCCACCGCCCTCACGCAGTTCGCCCGCACACCTCGATAGCCCCGACGGCGTGTAGAAGGGCCCGGGAGGCGTTCCTCCCGGGCCCTTCCGTATGCCGTCGATCCGCTCAGACCTTGCCCGCGGCGAAGGTCGCCGCCGCGTCGGCGTTCGCCGTGTAGCCGAGGTGGGCCAGCGTGTCGTTGCCGCCCGCCTCGCAGACGGGGTCGCCCTTGGCGCAGAAGTCGATGGTGCGGCTCTGGTAGGTGCCGGTGACGCTCTTGCCGATCGCCCGGATCGGGTTGCCGAACAGCAGCACCGCGGCCACCCGTGACTGAAGCGCGGCGGGAATGGTGGCCACGATGGGACTGCCGACCACCGCACCGGCGCTGCTGATGCCGATCGAGTTGTCGACGACGTTCGCGCCCTGCGAATAGCCGACCAGAATGAATCGCTGGTTGGGGCACGAGGAGGCCTGGCTGTTCACGTGGTTCACCAGATCCGCGTTGCCCTGCGCGGCCGAGGTGAGAGAGAGGTCCGCGGGGTAGTTCACCTTGTAGCTGGTCACACTCCGGCCCGTGAGTTTCCTCTGCAGGGCGGAGTACACCGGGTCGCCGACGATCAGGCCGAGATTGCCCGGCTCGAACGTGCCGCGAGCAGCGACGACGTCGATGTCCGAGCAGGCCGCGGCGGATGCCGGAGGTGCTGCGACGGTGGCCACCGACGCCCCGCCGATCAGCGAGAGCGCGGCGAGGCACAAGCGAATACGCATGGGGGGATCCTTTGAGGGTGGGGCGTGTGAAACGCCTGTGGAAAGGATGTCCCGAACTTATTCGCTTGGCCGTGTCCGGTGTTATGGACGGGAATTCAGTAATTCCTCGTTCTTTTGTGCGGTGGTGAGTGCCAGAATGAGGTCCAGACGGGAACCGGGATCGTGCAGTGCGTCACCGAAGACTTTCTCCAGCTGACGCAGCCGATAACGCACGGTCTGCGGATGCACATGGAGACGGGTGGCGACGTCGGGCACATTGCTGCCGCTGAGCAGCCATGCCAGCAGCGTCTCGGCGAGCCGTTCCCGCTGCCCCTCCGACACCGTGTCGAGCGGTGCGAGGGCCCGCGCCCGCAGCTGGTCGAGCATCGGCTCGTCGCTGTGCAGCAGCAGCGTCGACAGGTGGTCCGCGCAGCGCACCACTCCCTGCCGGGGGAGGATCCCGCGCCCCATCAACCCCAGCGCCCGGGTGGCCCAGCGCAGCGACTGGGCGGCCTGCGCGAGCGGCACTGTCGGCCCGATCGCGGCGGGCCGTCCGCGCAACGCGAGGCTGAACGCCCGGCCGCCGAAACGCCCGGAGCCGTCCGGGTCCGGGATCAGCATCCGCGGCGGTCGCGACTCCATGTCCACCAGTGCGCCCGCGGCGGCCAGCGGCCAGTCCTCCTCCCGCTGGTCCGGGGTGGCCGCGAGCGCGACGACCGCGACCTGCCTCGGCACCGACCACCGGGCACCGTGCGCCAGATCCTGCACCGCCGCCTGGGCGACCGGCCCTTCACCGAGCAGCAGGTCCAGCAGGCGTCTGCGCCGGCGTTCCAGTTCGTCCGTGTTGTGCGAGCGGGCCTCGGAGTATCCGGCCGCCGCCGCCTCGGCCACCTCGTGCACGGTGCGGAAGGCGAGCTCGCCCAGCGCCGTGACCGCCGCGGAGTCGAGGCCGAGCTCCTCCGCCGTACGGCCCATCAGCCGCCAGGCGTGCAGCCCCCCGACCCGCAGCGCCGACTGCAACGCGTCCAGGCTGCGCCCCTCCAGGGCCTCGCCGCGCCCGAGTTCGTAGTACGTCGCCGCGATCGCGTCCCCGTGGCCACGCGGGTCGGCGATGTGGTCGACGAACAGGGTCAGCGCCTGCACCACGCCCGCTCTGAGGTGTTCGCGGTAGGTGCCGTCAGCCGGGCGCGCGTACTCGGGCACCTGTCGGCGGACCTCCTCCTCGACCTCGTCGGCGACCTCCTCCAGCTGGGAGCGCAGCAGTTCGGCGAGGTCGGGCGGTACGGGGGCGGTGTCGAGGTTCTCGGGACCGCCGTGCGGGACGGGGGTGGCCAAGGGGGGCCCTCCTTTCACCCGGAAGCGGCTCACCCGCGGGCCGTTGCCCGTGGGACGAGGGGTGAGTCCTGTGTTGGACGGACGACCCCTGCGTTGCGTTCCGTGCCCCGACGGTACCGACATCACTGCGGCACCCCCAGCCCTCGGGCGAGCATCGGCCACGACGCGGTGAACTCCTGCTTCCAGTAGGCCCAGCTGTGCCCTCCTCCTGCGTAGAAGTGCGTGGTGACCGGGATCCGCAGCAGCGCGAGCGTGTCGGTGAAGCTGTGCGCGGAGGGCCACAGGGTGCTCTCCAGCGCCTCGGGCAGCCAGTCGCCCGTGCCCCCCGCCAGTCCGCTGCCGCTGGAGACGTACAGGGCGGTGCCGCGCAGCCCCGTCGCCCGGTCCCGCGGGTTGAAGTCGCGCCAGGTGAGCAGGTTCAGGAACGGATTGCCCCACAGCGAGGTGGGCACCAGGTTCTCCCGGGCCACGATGGCGTCCACGAGAGGGGGTACACCGGGCGCCATGGTGTCGAGGATCCCGCTGTAGGAGGCCGCGGCCGTGAACATCCCCGGGTGGCGTGCCGCGTGCGCCATGGCACCGTAACCGCCGGTGGACACCCCCGCGACGACCCGTACACCGGAGGCCCGGTAGTCGCGGGCGAGCAGGGCCTGGACCTCCTTCAGCTGGAAGGTCTCGTAGTCGGGCCCGCCGCGCCAGGCGGTGGGAATGCCCGTGGGCCCCGCGTCGGGCATCGCCACGATCAGGTTCCGGCCCTCGGTGAAGGCCTCTATGTCCGTCTCCCGGGTCCAGGACGTGTAGTCGTCGTGGGCGCCGTGCAGCAGATACAGGACGGGGTAGGTGCGGGTGGGCTCCGCGTCGAACCCCGACGGCAGGATCAGCCGCACGGGGGCGCTGCGGCCGAGCGCGGCGGAGGACACGGACATGTCCTTGACGCGTGACCCCAGCGCGGAGGCGGTCCGGGCGCCGAACAGGACGGCCAGACCGGCACCGGCCGCGGCCTTGGTGACGGTACGTCGGGACACTCCGGTGGTGCGACGGTGCATGGCGGCTCTCCTAGGATCACGTTCAGCGGGTCCCTGCGGCGAGCTCGTGCCCGAGGTGGGCGGCGATCTCGTCGACGTGCGGCGGGTCGAGCAGCGACAGGTGGTGTCCCGCGACCGGTACGACGGTCAGACGCGGGCACACCTCGTCCCAGCCCAGCGGCTGGTCGTCGCGTTCGTAGGCGGGGTCACGCACGGTGTGCGGCGCGGGCTCCGTGGCCCGGTACAGGACCACCCGCCCGTCGTAGCGGCCCGGCCCGTGGGCCTCGCCGATCCTCAGGTCCAGGTAGGAGGAGCGCTGGTGCTCCAGGGCGGCGGCCGGTACGTCGGCGGACGCGCGCAGGATCCCCAGCACGGTGTCGATGCGCTCACCGTCGTCGTCCATCGCGAGGAGGTCGTCGTACGGCAGCTCCAGCGGGACCCCGTAGGCATCGCGGACGTGGCGGGCGAACCCCTCGAAGTGGGCGCGGAGCCGGTCGGCCGGCGTGCGGTCCGGCTGGGGGAGCGGCCGTACGGAGTCGATGAGGATCACGAGCTGCACGTCCCGGCCCGCGGCGGTGAGTTGCCGCGCGGTCTCCTGGGCGACGAAACCGCCGAAGGACCAACCGCCCAGCAGACAGGGCCCGTCGGGGTGTATCGCGGCGACGGCCTCGGCGTAGCGGCGCGCTTTCTCGGTCACCGTCGGGGCGTCTTCGAGGCGTTCGAGACCGTACACCGGCCGCTCGTCGCCCAGGCGTTCGGCAAGCGCCCGGTAGACGTCGGTGGTTCCCCCGGCGGCGTGCACGAGGAAGAGCGGGGGGCGGCTGCCGGTGACGCGCAGCGGGCGTACCGGGCCGGTGCGGACACGGTCGGCCGCCTCCTGGACCGTGGTGGCGCCGAGCAGGTCGCGCAGCGGCAGCTCGACGGCGAACTCGCGCTCCAGGGCCGTGCGGATACGGACCGCCATCAGCGAGTCCAGCCCGAGGTCGGCCAGCGCGGTCGCGGGCGTGACACGGCCGACGGGATGACCGGTGACGGCGGCGATGTGATGGCACAGGCGGGCGGCGACGGAGGTGTCCTCCCCGGCGTGCACCTCCTTGCCCCGCGCCTCCGGGGAAGCGGCGCTCCGCCCGTCCGTGGGCACCTCCGTCCGCGCCGCTCCCCGTCCGTCCGTCCACCAGTGCCGGACATGCCTCCAGCGCGGCGCGGGCACGTCGACGACCCGTCCAGGCGGCAGCGGCAGCCGCCCGCCCGCGCAGTACAGGGCGCCCACCTGGGTGAGGAAGTCGGCGCACCGGTCGGCGTCCCGCCGGAGCGTGCCGATCGCGAGGACACCGGGCGCGTTCTCGGTGACGGCCCGGCTCAGGACCGGGTGGGGGGAGATCTCGACGAACGCGGTGTGGCCGTCGGCGGCGGCCGCGGCGACGGCCCGGTCCAGCCGTACGGGCCGCCGAAGGTTCGCGGCCCAGTGAGCGGCGTCGAACAGGCTGTCGCCGCGCGGATCGTCCAGCACGGTGGAGTAGACGGGCACGCGAGGCGCTCTGCCCCCGATGTCGGCCAGAGACTCGGCCAACTCGGCCAGCAACGGCTCCACTTGCGGCGAGTGCCCGGCTCCGACCACCCGCATGGACCGCGCGGCCCGCCCCTGCCCCTCCAGCCACCGCACGAGTCGCGCCACCGCCGGTTCCTCGCCGGTGACGACCTTCTGTCCGGGCGAGGAGTGGACGGCGACATGCACACCGGGGAAGTCCCGGGCCAGGGCGTCGAGTTCAGCGTCGTCGAGGTCGACGACCGCCATGGCCCCGCCTCGGAGCCGGCTGAGCAGCCGGGCCCGTACGGTGACGATCCGGGCGCCCTCCGACACGTCCAGGGCGCCCGCGCACACCGCGGCGGCCACCTCGCCCAGGGAGTGGCCGATGACGGCGGCGGGTTCGACGCCGTAGGAGCGCCACAACTCGGCCAGCGCCACCTGGAGTCCGAACAGGACGGGCTGTGCCACGTCCAGCCGGTCGAACTCACTCCCGGACGCGAGACGGTCGTACAGGGACAGTCCGCACTCCGCGTCGAGCTTCTCCACGGCGGCGGCGAAGGCGGGCTCCTCGGCCAGCAGCCGGCGTCCCATGCCGGCCCACTGGCTGCCGTAGCCGGAGAAGACCCACACCGGGCCGGGCCCCACGAGATCCCGCTCACCGGTCACGACCTGCCCGTGCGCGCGCCCCTGCGCCAACGCGTTGAGTCCGTCCGAGAGTGCGGCGCGGTCCCGTGCGACCACCGCCGCCCGCACATTCCCGCGGCCGGTCCGTCCGGCCAGGGTGCGGGCCACGTCGGCGGGGTGCGCGGTCGCCGTCCGGAGCCAGTCGGCCAGCCGGGTGGCGGTGTCCCGCAGCCGCCCCTCGTCCACGTCGGACAGGAGATGGAGCCGGGCGCCGGGTTCCTCGGCCGGGTGCGCGGGCAGGACGCCGGGCCGCCATTCCTCCAGTACGGCATGGGCGTTGGTGCCGCCGAACCCGAAACCGGAGACCCCGGCGACGGCCGTACCGCCGTAGCGCGGCCAGGGTTCGCCCTCGGTGACCACACGCAGTCGTCCGTCGTCCAGGGCGCTGCCTTCGGCGCAGTGCAGGGACGGTGGGATGACGTCGTGGTGCAGGGCGAGCACGGTCTTCACCAGCCCGGCGATGCCCGCGGCGGACTCCAGGTGCCCCAGGTTGGACTTCACGGAACCGAGCAGCAGCGGCTGGTCGGGGTCGCGGCCCGCGCCGAGCACCGCGCCGAGCGCGCCCGCCTCGATCGGATCGCCGAGGGGGGTGCCGGTGCCGTGCGCCTCGACGTAGTCGACGTGGCCGGGGGTGAGTCCGGCCCGCGCGTACGCGGTGGTCAACAGGGCTTGCTGGGCGACCGGGTTGGGGGCGAGGAGGCCGTTGGAACGGCCGTCGGAGTTGACGGCCGTGGCGCGGATGACGGCGAGGACGCGGTCGCCGTCCCGCTCGGCGTCGGACAACCGCTTCAGGAGTACGGCCGCACAGCCCTCACCGCGCCCGATGCCGTCGGCGTCCGGCGAGAACGGTTTGCAGCGTCCGTCCGGCGCGAGGGCGCCCGCCCGCCGGAACGCCATGGTGACGGTGGGGGAGAGCAGCAGGTTGACGCCCGCGGCGATCGCCGTGTCGCTCTCGCCGGTGCGCAGGCTCACGCAGGCGTGGTGCACGGCGACCAGCGAGGAGGAGCAGGCGGTGTCCACGGCCATGCTCGGCCCACGGGTGTCCAGCACATACGCCAGCCGGCCCGCGGTCACGCTCAGCGCACCGCCCGCCGGCGCCCAGGGATCGACGGCCGCCGGGTCGGCGCCGGTGAGCGAGCCGTACTCCGGAGCGGAGACCCCGACGAAGACGCCGGTGGCGGTGCCCGCGAGGGAGGCGGCCGGGACGGCGGCGTGGGCGAGGGCCTCGTGGACGACCTCAAGGAGGATCCGCTGCTGCGGGTCCATCACGGCGGCCTCGCGCGGAGTGATCCGGAAGAAGTCCGCGTCGAACCCGGCGATGTCGTCGAGATAGCCGCCGTACCGCGGTGCGTCCTCGGGCGGGAAGGGGGTGAAGTCGCGCCAACGGTCCTCGGGAACCCGTCCGATCGCGTCGACGCCGTCCGTCAGCAGCCGCCAGTAGTCCGCAGGGCCGTGGACCCCGCCGGGAAGACGGCAGCCGAGGCCGATGACGGCGACGGGCTCCGAAGGGGAAGCCGCCGTGGCCGGCGCAGACGCCGTGGTCAGCGACGGCGTAGGGCACAGGTGGGCGATCAGAGCCTCCCCGGTGGGCGCCTCCCACAGCAACGTCGGCGGCAGCTCCCGTCCCGTCAGCCGCGAGAGGTCCCCGGCCAGCACGACCGCGTCCCGCGAGGCCATGCCGAGGTCCGCCAGCGGCCGGTCCATCGGAACCTCCGCAGCGGGCGTACCGGTCCACACCGCTACCCGCTCCGCGACCAGCCGGCGCACCGCGCTCGCGTCGACGGCCCTCACGCGGCGCCGCCCGCCGCGTAGGCACCCGCCAGGTACCGCTCACGCGTCAGCGCCCGCGACACCTTGCCGCTCGACGTCCGCGGCACCGTGCCCGGCGGGACGAGCAGCACATCGGCGAGCCGCACCCCGTGCCGCCCGGACACGGCCGCACGCACGGCCCCTACCAGCGCCGGTACGTCGATCTCGGCGAGGCTCGTGGTCCGCGCGTGCTCGGCCACCACGACCACGCGCTCACCGGAGCCGCCCGCCACCCCGAACGCGGCGAGCCGGTCGCGCCGCACCGCCGGATGCGCGTCCTGGACGGTGGCCTCCAGGTCCTGCGGATAGTGGTTGCGTCCGTCGATGACAATGAGGTCCTTGAGCCGGCCGGTGACGATCAACTGACCCTCCAGGACCGTCCCCAGGTCACCGGTGCGCAGCCGGCCGTCCGTGCCGAAGACGCGGCGGGTCTGCTCGTCCCGGTTCCAGTAGCCGCGGCCCACGTTGGGGCCCCGCACCGTGATCTCACCGACCTCGCCCTCGGACAGGTGGGCGCCGGAGACCGGGTCGACGATGCGGACCTCCTGGCCCACCGGAGTCCCGCAGCCCGCCAGCAGCACGGCCCTGGGGTCGTCGGGCCGCGCGGGCAGCGCCTTGCCCTCGGCGAGCGCGTCCCGGTCCAGGGCGAACCGGCGCACCGGCTCCCCGGGCCGGGCGGCGCTGACGAAGACGGTCGCCTCGGCGAGCCCGTACGACGGGCAGTGGGTCTCGGCGACGAGTCCCTGACCGGCGAAGGCGGCCTGGAACCGGTCGGCCGTGGTGGGACGGACCGGCTCGCTGCCGTTGATCAGCGCGACGATCCCGTCCAGCCGCAGATCCGCCTTCTGGTCCTCGGTCACCGTGGCGGCGCAGTAGTCATAGGCGAAGTTGGGCGCCGCGCTCAGCGCCCGCGGATGCGCGGACAACAGCCGTAGCCAGCGCGCGGGTTCGTGCAGGAAGGCCACCGGGTCCATGAGCACCGACAGCACCCCGCGCACGACTGGGGCGGCGACACTGAGGACGAGCCCCATGTCGTGGTAGAGCGGCAGCCAGCCCACACAGGTCACCGGATGGACGTCGGCGCCGTAGGCGCCCAGCGCCTGCCGGGCGTTGGCGACGACGTTGGCGTGCCCGATCTCCACACCGGCCGGGGTGCGCGTCGAGCCGGAGGTGTACTGGAGGTAGGCGATCTCGCCGTCGGGCGGCGGCAGTTCCCTCGCGGCGGCGTCGGGAACCTGGTCCACGGCGACGATCCGCGCGGAGGTGCCGCCGCACAAGTCCCGTACCTGGTCGATGGTCTGACTGGTCGTCACGACCACCGCCGGTCGCGCGTCGGCCAGGACGGCCGCCAGCCGGTCGCCGTGTCCGGGCAGACCGGGCGGATACATGGGTACGGCGACCATTCCGGCCGCGAGGGCTCCGAGGAACCCGGTGACGTATTCCAGCCCCTGGGGGCAGAGCACCGCGACCCGCGCCCCGGGCTCGGCCTCCTCGGCGAGCCGGGCGGCCACCGCCCGTACCCGCACGTCCAGCCGGCGCCAGGTCAGGGTGCGGTGGACACCGCGTGAGTGGGGGGCGGGATGGTCGACGAAGGTGAACGCCCGGCGGTCCGGGGTGGCCCCGGCCCAGTGACGTACGTACTCCGGCAGACTCCGGAACGCGGGGGCGAGCGGGGGACGGCGGATGTCCATCGGGCAGGTCTCCTCGCGAGGCAGGTCAGAGCGGGATGTTGCCGTGCCGGCGTTCCGGCATCGGGGCACGCTTGCCGCGCAGCGCACGCAGGGCACGGCAGACGTGGGCACGGGTGTCGCGCGGGGCGATGACGGCGTCGACGTAGCCGCGCTCGGCGGCGAGATAGGGCGTGCCGTGGGTGCTCTCGTACGCGTCCACGAGCTTGGCCCGCAGCGCCTCGGGGTCGTCGGAGGCGGCGAGTTCACGCCGGTGCAGGACGCCCACCGCGCCCTCGGCGCCCATCACCGCGATCCGCGCGGTGGGCCAGGCGAGGTTGATGTCGGCGCCCAGGTGCTTGGAGCCCATCACCGCGTACCCGCCGCCGTACGCCTTGCGCACCACGACTGTCACCTTCGGCACGGTCGCCTCGGCGTACGCGTACAGCAGCTTGGCGCCGCGCCGGATGATCCCGGCCTGCTCCTGGCGGACCCCGGAGAGATAGCCGGGCACATCGGCGAAGGTCAGCAGGGGAATGCCGAACGCGTCGCAGAACCGTACGAACCGCGCGGCCTTCTCGGAGGCGTCGATGTCCAGCACCCCGGCCGCGTGCAGCGGCTGGTTGGCGACGACGCCCACGGACGTGCCCTCGACGAGGGCCAGCGCGCAGATGATGTTCGGCGCGAACAGCTCCTGGACCTCCAGGAGTTCACCGTCGTCGACGACCGCCCGCAGGATGTCCCGCATGTCGTAGGCCTGCCCGAGCCGGTCCGGCACGATCTCGTCGAGCGGCACGTCGGCGGGCGGCGGTAGGGGAGCGTAACTCGGCGGCCGCTCCAGGTTGTTGACGGGCAGGTACGACAGCAGCTCCCGTACGGTGTCCAGGGCCTCCGTCTCGTCGGCGGCCAGGAAGTGGGCGTTGCCGTTGAGGGAGTTGCTGGTGCGGGCACCGCCCAGCTCCTCGGCGCTGGTGCGCTCCCCGGTGACCGCCTCGATGACGTCGGGTCCGGTGACGAACATGTGCGAGGCACCGTCCACCATCACGGTGAAGTCGGTGATGGCGGGGGAGTAGGCGGCCCCGCCGGCACACGGGCCGAGGACGACGGAGATCTGCGGGATGACGCCGGACGCCTGGACGTTGCGGCGCACCAGCTCGGCGTAGAGGGCGAGCGAGACGACGCCCTCCTGGATGCGGGCGCCGCCGCCGTCGTTGAGCCCGATGACGGGGCACCCGGTTCTCAGGGCGAGGTCCATGAGGGCCACGGTCTTCTCGCCGAAGGCCTCGCCCATGCTGCCCCCGAAGACCGTGGAGTCCTGGGAGAAGACGCAGACGGGACGCCCGTCGATCGTGCCGTACCCGGTGATCACGCCGTCCCCGTAGGGGCGTTGGGCGTTGTCCCCGGCCGGCCGGGCCCGTACGAACAGACCGGTCTCGGTGAACGAGCCGGAGTCCAGCAGCAGGTCGATCCGCTCCCGGGCGCCGAACTTGCCGCGTCTCCTCGGCCTGTTCCCGGCCACGGCCTGCGCTCGGCGGGCTTCGAGCGCGAGGACGCGGTCGGCGGTGCGGTCGGGCAGACGTGTCGTCGTCACCTCTAGTGTCACAGCCACCTCCGAAGTGGCCTTCGAATATGGCAGCGCCTCCGGCGCGGGCCGAGGCCTACGCCGTTCTGTTTGCGCGAGGTGAGTCTCGGGAGGCCGGCCTTAGTCCGTGCGTGACAAGGGCCTGTGCGCGACGGGCGCGGACCCTGCGCGCTGCATTTGAGACAACCTGGCCGGAGAGATGGTGCAGACCTATGCCGGAGTCCGGCCTCTTCGCAGGCTGGGGGATGCCCGGACCTGAATCGAAGCACGTGAATCAGTCAGTTCTGCGATGGGGTTCGACCCGCCGGTTGATAGTTCAACGGAGGCGCTGCAACAATCCCGGTCCTGGCCTCGTCGCCCACTCCGGACCTTCCGGCCGACCGCCTTACAAGGCTTGTCGTCCAGCGCGAAATTCGAATCACGCGAATTCCAGATTCACCAATCCCCCACACGTCCGCACAGAGCATGACTCCGGCGTGCCTTTGTTGCGGCGACCGGCGCGGCAGTAAAGAAGGTGCATGTGTCACGGCACTCCATGGGGCTCGGCGGGCCGCCGAGCCCCTACGAAGCGGGGCCCGAACCGGCGGACCGGCAGTCGGTGTCCCGCCGGCCCGCGTACCAGTCGCTGCGCCGCGGCCACCGGCGCTTCGGTGTCCGGGCCACGGCCGTCGCCGTTGGCGGGTTCCTGCTGTACGTCCTGCTGTCCGGCTTCGCGCCCGGCCTGATGAACACCGCCGTGAGAGGCCATCTCACGATCGGACTGGCCCTGGGCCTTGGGCAGTTCGTGCTGATGGGCGTGATCGTGTGGCGCTACCTCGTGCACATGCGCACCCAGGTCACCCCGGTGGTCCGCGGCCTGCGCGGCCTGGTCCGCCACCATGAGAGCGCGGAACGCGAACGCGCGGCCTTCGAGGCGCGCACGGCCCCCCGCGACGAGGAGCTCCGCCCATGGTGACGCTCGGCGCCTCCGTCGTGGACCGCCTCAGCCTCCAGCTGACGCTGGTGCTCTTCCTGTCCGTGGTCGTCGTGACCCTGTTCACCGCATTGCTGACCGCGCCCCAGCGCGACGAGATCGGAGAGTTCTACCTCGGCAACCGCGTCATGTCCCCGCTGCGCAACGGGCTGGCGATGTGCGGCGACTACCTGTCGGCCGCGACCCTCCTGGGCAGCACCGGACTGGTCGCCCTGACCGGCTACGACGGCCTGCTCTACCTGTGCGGCACCGCGGTCGCCTGGATGATGGTCCTGCTGCTGATCGCCGAACCCCTGCGCAACACCGGCAGGTTCACCCTCGGCGACACCCTGGCGATACGCCTGACGCGCCTGCAGCGGCCGGTACGGCTCGCCCTGGCGCTGTGCACGCTGGCCATCACCGTCCTCTACCTGGTGGCCCAACTCGTCGGCAGCGTCGCGCTGTTGACCCAGTTCACCGGCGAACCCAGCACCGCCACCCGCACCCTGTGCGTCATCGTCATCGGCACCATCGTCATCGTCTACGCCGCCATCGGAGGCATGCCCGGCGCCACCTTCATCCAGGTCGTCAAGGCGGTCATGCTCATCTGCGGCGTCACCGTGGCCGGCGTGATGGTGCTGCACCGCTTCGACTGGAACTTCGAGAACCTGCTCGCCGCGGCCGCCGACAACAGCGGGCAGGGCGCGCGGTTCCTGGAACCCGGACTGCGGTACGGAGCCAGCGCCACCAGCAAACTCGACTTCTTCAGCCTCCAGTTGGCCATCGTGCTCGGCCTCGCCGCCCTCCCGCACGTGATGATGCGCCTGCTCGCCCCGAAGTCGGTCGACGTCCTGCGCACCTCGGTGGTGTGGGCCATGGGCCTGGTCAGCCTCGTCTGCCTGGCGGCCGGCATCCTCGGTCTCGGCGCCACCGCCGTCCTGGGCAGCGACACCATCGCGGAGAACGACCGCACGGGCAACGCGGCCGTCCTGCTGCTGGCGCACGAACTGGGCGGCGCCGTCCTGACCGCCCTGCTGTCCTGCCTCGCCTTCGTCACCCTCCTCGCCGTCGCCGCGGGCCTCACCCTGGCCGCCGCCTCCTCTCTCGCCCACGACCTCTACGGCGAGGTGATCCGCAAGGGCGGCGCGACGGAGACGGAAGAATTGGCCGTGGCCCGGCTCGCGGCCGCCGTCATCGGCGTTCTCGGCATGCTGCTCGCCCTGGTCTCCTGGGGCGCCAACTCCGCGACCCTCGCCTTCCTCGCCTTCGCCATCGCGGCGTCCGCCATCCTCCCGACCCTCGTCTACAGCCTCTTCTGGCGCCGGTTCACTGCGCAGGGCGCGCTCCTCAGCCTCTGCGGAGGGCTGCTCACCTCGGTCCTTCTCGTCGTCTTCTCCCCGGTCGTCTCCTCGGCCCCCGCCTCGCTCTACCCGGACGCCGATTTCGCCTGGTTTCCCTTGCAGAATCCCGGAATCGTCTCCATACCGGCCGGCTTCCTCCTCGGCTGGCTGGGTTCGGTACTCAGCCGTCCCGAAGCAGAAGAGACATACGAGGACTTCGAAGTGCGCGCCCTTGTCGGAGTCGACTAGCCGATTTCCTCCCACTTTTCCGTAAACCGTGTGGCGAACACGTGGATATTTCGTCGACAGCGGAGCACGGCTTGCGGCAACAACTCGCGTGCAGTAATTAGGTGATGTATGAACTTGTTCAACCGTGGCACCATGTTCCGTCGCACGGACCGCACGGAAACCGCCGACGTCTCCCAGCCCCCCACCGGGTCGTCGGCCACCGCCACAGCCGTCCTTTCCGACCCCGGACTGGCGGCCCTGACCGGGGAATGGGCCATCGACCCCGCACACAGCAGGATCGGCTTCTCCGTACGCCACGCCATGGTGACCACCGTGCGCGGGGCGTTCCTGGAGTACCAGAGCCGCCTCTACTTCGACGGCCGAGACGCGTCCCGCTCGAAGGCGGAGATCATCATCTCCACCGGCAGTGTCGACACCGGCGTGGAACAGCGCGACGGCCACCTCGTCGGGCGGGACTTCCTGGACGCCGCGACCTACCCGCGCATGCGGTTCCTCAGCACCGGCGTGGAAGTCGTCGGCCCCGACGTGTACCGGATGACCGGCGACCTCACCATCAAGGCGACCACCCGCCCCGTGGTCCTGGAACTCACCTACATAGGCCATGTCACCGACCCGTTCGGCTACCAGCGGGCCGGCTTCGACGGCACCACCACCATCAACCGCTCCGAGTGGGGCCTGACCTACAGCACCAGGCTCGCCGAGGGCGGTGCCATGGTCAGTGAGAAAGTGCGCCTGCAGTTCGACATCGCCGCGATCCGCACGCCTCCGGCCGGCTGACCCGGAACCGGCACACAGAACGGGCCACGAACTCGTCCGAGTCCGTGGCCCGTTCCGGTGTTCCAGGAGCCGTCAGCGCCCGCGCACCAGCCCGGCCAGATAGCGCCACAACGACGAACGCGGCCGTACGGCGGCCTCGTCGGCCGAGGCGGAGTCCGCCGTGGCAGGCAGGGGCGGGAGCGGGGGCACCGGCAGGGCAGGCGTGCCCGACAGTGTGTAACGCACCGGGAGCGACCGCAGACCCCGCATGAACGGCGAGGAACGCCACGGCAGCTGGTCGACCGGCAGCGACAACTCCAGCCCGGACAGCCGCTCGAAGAGCCTGCTCACACCGATCGCCGCCGCGCCCCCGGCCAGTTCCCGGGCCGGGCACTGCCGTGGGCCGGCCCCCCAGGACAGATGGGCCCGCGTGCTGATGGTCGACTCGGGGCAGACCTTCCCCGCGAACGCCGGATCCGCGTGCGCGGCACCGACCGACACCCACACCGGATCGCCCGCCGCGATGATGTAGTCGCCGAGCTTCATGTCTTTCAGCGGGAACCGCGGCACGAAGTTGATCAGCGGCGGCTTCTGCATCACCACCCGGTTCATGGTCTCCCTGATCAGCCCCGCCGACAGGCTGGCGCTCGCGGGGAGGTTCCCGGTGATGACCTCGACGACCGTGTTGGAGATCAGGATGCCGACATGGTCCGAGGTCATCCCGAGCAGCATCATCAGCTCGCGCGACAACTCCTCGACACTCAGGCCGGGATGGGAGGCGAGCAGGTAGGAGGGGAAGTCGTCACCGGGCTCCCTCATCTTCCACGCGCCGAGCTCCGACAGGGTGGCCAGCAGCCGTTCCAGCGCGGGCCCCGCGTCCGGGCCGGCGTCCAGGACCCGCCACATGTCCATCAGTGCGTCGTCGTGCTGCGAGCCCGGGAAGCCGAGCAGGTGGCTGGCGACCATCAGCGGCAGCGGCCGTGCGAACTGCGCGGACAGATCCGCCCAACCGGTGCGGCCGCCCTGGGTGAACAGCGAGATCAGTTCGTCGGCGTCACGGGTGATCTGGGCCTTCAGCCGCTTGGCCACCGGGTGCCGGGGGTCCTGGAAGGGCCGTAGCGCGGTGTCCCAGGCGACCTTCAGCCCGCGGTAGCCCTCACCGCCCTGGATCAGCACATGGTTGACGTCCAGTGACGGCGCGAGCGGCCAGTCCTCGGGCAGCCGCCCTTCCCGCCGCGCCCGCCAGTTCTCGAGCCCCTTGGGCCAGGCGTGGTCGTCGCGGAGGACCTCGTACGCCTCCTCGTACCCCAGCACGAGCCAGACGGGCACCCCCAGCAGGTCGACCGGCGCGACCGGGCCGTGCGCCCGGCGCAGACGCTCGTACACGATCGCCGGATCCCGTTCGTAGTCGCGGGTCATGAGCGGTTCGAGGCTCATCGACTCCAGCGACTCGTGACCGGCCGCCGATCCGCTGTCCAGTTGGACCCCCATGGCTTCCTTCCTTCGCTCAGGCGCTACGCCAGAGTAATGTGACCCCCTGCACTGCCTCCATGGCGGGGGGTGATTACCGACCCGGCGCTACGGGAAGCCGGGGCAACGACGAACGGCACCGCCCGAGGACGGTGCCGATCCTGTGCGAAGTGGTCCCCTACGGGGTCCACTTGATGTTCGGGTTCACATTGCCGGTCCAGTTGAAGACCGCCATGTTGTCCCAGCCGTTGCCGCTGTTGTTGATGTCGGCCGGGTCCCAGCCGTTGCCGGTCACCGCGTACCAGGTGGGCTCCCAGTAGAAGACCCCGATCGCGCCGTTGCTGCGGGCCGCGTTCTGCACGGCGGTGAAGTTGTCGGCCTGGCCCTGCCACGAGAGCGGGTAGCCCGAGCAGCCGCTCGTGATGGAGTTGGCGGTGCTGTCCGCGTTGGCCGAGGTGAACGGGTAGGCCGTCTCGGCGATGATGACGTCCTTGCCGTAGCGGGACTTCATGTCGGCCACGACACTGCCCATGTTGGCGATCGTGCCGTGCCACGGGCAGTAGTAGGACAGCCCGGTGATGTCCCAGTTGACGCCCTTGGCCTTGATGCCGTCGTAGAACCAGCGGGCGTTGGCGTCACTGTCGGCGTCGGCGGTGTGGATGATCACCTGGGTACCGCTGTTGCACGCCTTGGTCGCGTTGTAGCCCGACTTGAGCAGCAGGCTGAGGTTGGTGAAGTCGTTGTTGACGACCTTGCCCTCGTTCCACAGCATGCCGACGTTGATCTCGTTGCCGATCTGGACGCTGTCCGGGGTGGTGCCCTGCGACTTGAGGCTGTTGCAGACGTCGTACGTGTAGTTGTAGACGTCGGTCTGCAGCTGGCTGATGGTGTGACCGGCCCATGCCGCGGGCTTGTTCTGGTTGCCCGGGTCGGCCCAGGTGTCCGAGTAGTGGAAGTCGACCAGCAGCTTCAGCCCCTTGGCCTTCACCTGCTTCGCGTACGACAGCACCTTGGCCTTGTTGTTGTAGCCGCTGGCGGGGTTGTTCCAGACCCGCAGGCGGACGTAGTTGACGCCGAGGCCCTTGAGGATGTCCAGCGGGTCCCTGGCGGTGCCGCTCGCGTCGTAGTACTTGGCACCGAGGTCGAGGGCGCGCTGCGCGGTCGACACATCGGCACCGCGCATGGTGAGCGTTCCGGCGGCAGCGGCGCTCGTGGGCGTGGTGAGCAGGGATGCGGGCAGGGCGAGGGCCGCCAGGAGCATGGCGGCCCTCACGAGGCGGCGCGGACCTATGACGGTCATCCCGACCTCCTTGTCTGACATGACCATGTGGATGGATTCCGTGAACGCTCACAGTAAGAGGTGCCTTCAGAGCTGTAAATACGTGTGTCTGCAGCATTTCTGTGAGGTAAGAGCGATGTTCTGTGAGGTGATTCGATTGTGTACGTACACAGAAGGATGCAAGGAGGATCCACTCCCTATGCGTGACACGCATAGGGAGTGCGCCCGGAGTGGTAGGTTCCACGCCATGCGGATGACGCTCGACGAGCGGGTGCGGTCGGCGGTGGCCGCCCTCCTCCACGCGACCGGTGAGTCGCAGACGGAACTGGCCGGCGCGCTGGGCGTGAGCCAGGCGCAGGTGAGCCGCCGTCAGTCCGGTACCGCCGCCTGGAGCCTCGCCGACTGCGACGCGGTCGCCGCGCACTACGGCATCGACCCGCTGGACCTCCTGGCCGGCCCCACCCGGGCGACCGAGACACTGCCCGCCCGGCGGCGCCGCCTCCCGGGCCGTGTCGGGCGCCCTGCGGCCGCTCCGGACGAGGGAGCCCGATGACCGACTTCGACTCGATCGACGCGCCGCTCGCCGAGGCGAGGCAGGAGGTTCCGTTGCCGCCCGTCGAGGATCGGCGCGCCCTCCGCGAGGATGGTGGTGGACGCCGAGGCGGAGGCGGGCCTGGACGACCTCGACGTGGTGTCCGAGCCGCGGCCCTGTGTCCAACAGGCCGTCAGGTACCGCACCCTGAACGCCCGTCACCGGGACCGCATCGTACGGGCGTGGGCCGCGGGCGACGACGCCGCGCTCAACCAGGCGTGGGTCAACGACGTCGTGGTGGATCTGGGCAGCCAGCGGGGAGAGTAAGCGTTCGTCACCGCAATTGGGTTCGCGGCCTGACGCACCGCGTGGGCAGAATGACCACCATGGTCAACGACCCGCGTACCTTCCACCATCGCCTCGTCGGACAACCGCGCCCGACCGGCCTGGCCCTCGCGCCCGACGGCACACGTCTGATCCTGTGGATGCAGGCCCTCGACGGCGATGCGACCCGGTACGTGTCGGAGCTCTGGGAGGTGGACCCGGCGGGCGAGCGCGACCCACGGCTCGTGACCGGATCCCGCCAGGGCGACTTCGCCCCCGCCTTCGCCGCCGACGGCAGCCTGCTGTTCCTGTCCGACCGTGACCCGCAGGAGCCGCCGGGGGCGGCGCTGTGGGCGCTGACCACGGCCGGTGACGCCGAGCGGATCGCCCACCATCCGGGCGGGATGGCCACGTTCACCGCCGCCTCTCGTTCGCACACGCTCGCTTGCACGGCCGCTCTCCTGCCGGGCGCCAAGGATGCCGACAGCCACGCCGTCCTGCTCCAGGAGCGTGATCGGGCACGCGTCACCGCGGTCCTGTACGAAGCGACCCCCACCCGCGCCGACGGCGTGGACCTCGGCCCCGCGGAACCGCACACCTTCGTCCTCCGTGGTGATGGCCCGCCGATCGACGCGGGCGGCCAAGGCCTCGCGGGAGCCGGGGAGACGGCCCTCTCACCGGACGGGTCGGTGGTCGCCTATACGCGGGCCCCGACGAGCAGCGCCCCGGACACGAACGTCGTGGTGATCGCCGACGCCTCGACCGGTGCGGAGCTCCGCACCTTCTCCCGCCCGGGCCACCAGTACTACGGCCCGGTCTTCACCGCCGACGGCACGCGTCTGATCTGCGAACGCCGGCAGGAGGAGACGTACGACACCGAGTGGCAGGTCACCCTCGTCGCCCTCGACCCCGTGTCCGGCGACGAGACGGATCTCCTTCCCGACTTCGACAACTGGCCCTGGCCGGGGCGGGCGCTGCCCTCACCGGTTCCCGGGGACGCCACACTGTGGTTCACCGGCGACGAGCGCGGCCACTGCCCCGTCTTCCGCCGCGACCCGGACGGCTCGGTCACCCGCCTCACCGCGTCCGGCGCCTACACCTCCCTGTGCGTGACGCCGGACGGCGCCACGCTGTACGCCCTGCGCAGCGCGCTCGACAGCCCGCCCCGGGCCGTTCGCCTGGACGCGGCCAAGCCCGACCAGCACCCCGCCTTCCTGAAGACCCCGGGTGACCTCGGCCCCCTCCCCGGCACACTGACCGAGGTGCACACGACCGCAGACGACGGCTTCGCACTGCGCGCCTGGCTGGTCCTGCCCGAGGGGGCGGGCCCCGACGACCCGTCACCACTCCTGGTGGAGGCACACGGTGGACCGCAGGGATCCTGGAGCGACTGGCCCGGGCAGTGGAACCCCTGGCCCTTCGCGGCCCGCGGCTACGCCGTACTCCTGCCCGACCCGGCCCTGTCCTCCGGATACGGGCAGCGCATGCAGGAACGCGGCCGCGGCCGGTTCGGCGGCCGGCCCTACAGCGACGTCATCGCCCTGACCGACGCCGCACTGGCCCGCGCCGACCTCGACGCGAGCCGGACGGCCCTCGCCGGCTGGTCCTTCGGCGGCTACCTCGCGGGCCGCGCCGCGACCGTCACCGACCGCTTCAAGGCACTCGTCTCACACGCCGGGTTGTGGAACCTGGAGGCCTTCCAGGGTGACACCGACATGCACACGTACTTCCGCGAGATCTTCGGCGACCCGCGCACCCGGCGCGAACGGTACGAGGCGGACTCGCCCCACTTCGACGCGGCGAACCTGACGACACCGATGCTCATCGTGCACGGCGGCAAGGACTACCGGGTTCCGGTGGGCCAGTCCCTGGCCCTCCATCACGACCTCCAACGCCAGGGCGTACCCGCCACGTTCCTGTACTTCCCGGACGAGGGTCACGGCATCGAAGCCCCGAACCACCTGCGGCTCGTGTACGACACGGCCCTGAACTTCCTCGACCACCATGTTCTCGGTGAGGAGTGGAGGCGGCCGGAGCTCCTGTGACCTCAGCGCGTGGGGATGCCCAGATCCGCGGCGACCGAGTCCGCGCGCACGAAGACGGACACCGGGAACTGCTCGTCGCAGTACTTGTTGCCGGACGACACGATTCCCACGACCTTGCCGCCGCTGATCAGTGGCCCGCCGGAGTCTCCGGGGCAGATGCTGTCGGTGGTACCCGGGCGGGGCATGCCGCACAGCATCTTGGTGGGATCGGTGTCGGGATCGGTGTACGGCCGGCAGTCGGCGACGGGCGAGATGACGAGCTCGGTCTGCTTGAGCCTGGTTCCGTCGATGCCGGGCCCGGTGCGTCCCCAGCCCAGCACGGTGGCCTTCCGGCCGTCGGCCACCAGCTTGCCGTCCCGGGGGCCGGCCACCCGGATCGTCCGGTACGGCATCGGCCGGTCCAGGGTGAGGACCGCGGCGTCGTGGGCGTAACCGGGCGCGCCGTAACGCGAGTCCATCCTGGCCGAGGTGACCGCCCGCTCCGTGCCGTCGGTGCCGTCCACCTGGGTGCGGCCGCCGACGACCGTCAGCGAGGACACATCACCGGCGCTCTCCACGCAGTGGCCGGCCGTGAGCACCTTCGTGGGCGCGACGAGCGTCCCACCGCAGAACTGCCTGCCCTCGAACTCGATCAACATGGCATACGGCCGGGCCTTCGTGGTGGCCGGGCCGCCGCCCTTGATCGCGGAGGCGGGAGCGGCGGTGGACCAGAGCGCGGCCGCGGCGAGCACGGCGGTGGTGACGACGGCGGCCGTACGTGTTCCGGGACGGGTGTTTCTGGCAGCGCGGATCGGCATGGCGGTTCCCCCTGAACTGCTTGGCGCGGGGCGTGTGTCGGCCCCGCGTGGTGTGGTCCGTGGGGAGGACGAGCGTCAGGGGCGAGTCGGTTTCCATGAACGCCGTGTCACGTACTCCGTCGTCGGGTCAGCCGCCCGATGCCGGCCGCAAGCGCAGGGTGAGGATCTGGAACGGCCGCAGCGCCAACCAGACACCGTCGTCCCGTAGTTGGTGGCTCGAAGGGTCGTCCAAGGGGCGCTCCAGCAGGTCGGTCACCAGGGCAGACGCCAGTGGGAAGCCGGTGGTGAGGGTGGCCGCGGCCCGCGAGCCCCGGGACTCGTAGAGCCGTACGACGACGTCCCCGCTGCGGTCGTCGGCGAGCTTGACCGCCTCCATGATCACACCCTCGTGGTCCACCGACACCAGAGGGGCGACCGTCGCGGTGCCCGGCACCGCGCGCTCGGGCAGGTTGAAGCGGTACCCCTCGCGCCTCGCGTCGGTGACATCTGCGCCGATCACCAGTGCGTACCCGAGCCGGTGGGTGCCCTGGTCCTGGTCGGGGTCGGGGAAGCGGGCGGCGCGCAGCAGGGAGAGGCGGACCGTGGTGGTCGTACCGCCGTCGGGGCGGATGTCACGGGTGACGTCGTGGCCGTAGGAGGAGTCGTTGACCAGGGCGGCTCCCCAGTCGGGCTCGCCGACGTGCACGAAGCGGTGGGCGCAGGTCTCGAACTTGGCCGCGTCCCAGCTGGTGTTGGTGTGCGTGGGCCGCTCGACGTGCCCGAAGGGGATCTCGGCGGTCGAGTGGGCGGCCCGCACGTCCAGCGGGAAGGCCGCCTTCAGGAACTTCTCCCGTTCGTGCCAGTCGACAAGCGTGTCGATCACCAGCGCGCGTGACCCGGCCGGCAGTGTCAGCGTCTGCTCGATCCTGGACGCGCCGAACACCCGGACCACCCGGATGCCGTCGGCGGTCGCCGTGACCGATTCGGCGGTGGTGAGGTCGCGCACGGTGTTGCGGTAGAAGACGTCGACGTCCCAGGCGTCCCACTGGTTGGGGAAGTCCTGGTGGAGCTGGAGCAGGTTGCCGACCGTCCCGGGAGCCAGCGCCTCTCGTGCCGCGGTGTGGTCGTAGGCGGAGGTGACCAGACCGCGCGCGTCCACCACGACCCGGACCTGGCCGTTGTCGAGGACGAACCCGTCCCCGTCCGGTACGGGTGTGACCGGCGGGTCGACGGTCTCGGTGCGCGGGGCCGCCCCGAACGCCGCGACACCGCCCCGGGCGTGCGGCGCGGAGTTGAAGACGACCAGGCCCTCGGGCTCCCCGGCCAGCGCCCCCTGGGCCGCGCCGATCAGCTCCTCCAGCTCCCGGGCCACCGCCGCGTACGTCTCCTCCGCCTCCCGGTGCACCCAGGCGATCGACGTCCCGGGCAGGATGTCGTGGAACTGGTGCAGCAGCACCGTCTTCCACAGCCGGTCCAGAACGTCGTACGGATACGGGTGCCCGTGCCGTACGGCAGCGGTCGCCGCCCACAACTCTGCCTCGCGCAACAGGTGTTCGCTGCGCCGGTTGCCCTGCTTGGTGGCGAGCTGGCTGGTCAGCGTGCCGCGGTGGAACTCCAGGTAGAGCTCTCCTGTCCACACCGGCGCGCCGCCGTTCGCCTCGTACTCGTCGTGCGCGCGCCGGAAGAAGTCCGCGGGCCCCTCCATCTCGACGCGTGCCGATCCCTCCAGGTTCCTGAGCCGGTCGGCGCGCGCAAGCATCTCGCGGGTGGGGCCGCCACCGCCGTCGCCGTAACCGAAGGGGATCAGTGAGTGGGTGGCGCCCGCCTTGTCCTGGAAGTTCCTTACGCTGTGGGCGACTTCGGCGCCGGAGAGCTCGCCGTTGTAGCTGTCGACCGGCGGGAAGTGGCTGAAGATCCGGGTGCCGTCGATGCCCTCCCACCAGAAGGTGTGGTGCGGGAACTTGTTGGTGGTGTTCCAGGACATCTTCTGTGTCAGGAACCACTTCACCCCGGCCAGCTTCATCAGCTGCGGGAGGGCCGCGTTGTAGCCGAAGGTGTCCGGCAGCCACATCTCCTCGGTCTCGACGCCGAACTCCTCCAGGAAGAACCGCTTTCCATGGACGAACTGGCGCACCAGGGCCTCGCCGCCACTGATGTTGGTGTCCGGCTCCACCCAGAGGCTGCCGGTCGGCAGGAACTGCCCCGTCCTCGCCTTCTCCTGGGCTCGCGCGTACACCTCGGGCCGGTGCTCCTTCAGCCAGGCCAGTTGCTGCGCCTGGGACATGACGAACCTGAACTCCGGATGCTCGTCCATGAGGTGGGTGACGTTGGAGACCGTCCGGGCCACCTTGCGCACGGTCTCGCGCAGCGGCCACAGCCAGGCGGTGTCGATGTGCGCGTGGCCGACCGCCGAGACGCGGTGTGCGCTCGCGTGCGCGGGAGATGCCAGGACGGGTGCGAGAGCGGCCCGTGCGGTGGTCGCGCTGCCGCTGATGTCCTGCAGATCGACCGCGTCCAGGGCGCGTTCGACCGCCCGCAGGATCTGCCAGCGGCGCGGGGAGTCGGGGGACAGCTCCGGCATCAGCTGCGCCAGCACCTCCAGATCCTGGACGAGTTCGTGGATCTCCCGATCGAACACGGCGAGGTCCAGACGCCGTAGCCGGTAGAGAGGTGCACCGGGATCCGCGGCCGGGTCGCCCAGCCACGGCGCCCGGCCGCCCACCGACGTGGGGCCGAAGGTGAGCTCGCCGGGCGCGGTGTGCATCACGACCGGGTTGGCGGCGGCCTCGACGAAGGCGACGAACTCCTCGCCGCCCTCGGCCTGTTCGGACACCGGCAGCCAGGTGTTGCGCGGGTTGAGCGCCTTCACCGCGGTTCCGTCCGGCCGGTAGACCAGTCCCTCGGCGGAGAAGCCGGCGGAGTGGGTGGCGAACCCGAGATCCAGCACGGCCTCGACCCGCTCACCGGCCCAGTCCGCCGGGATGGTCCCGCTCACCTTGAACCAGCTCGTCGACCAGGCCGGACCCCACCACTCGCCGACCCGGGTCGGCCGGTAGGGGGCTGCGAGGCCCTGCACGACCGGCACCGGTTCACCGGCAACGTTCCAGACCGCCACGTCGAGCGGGACGGAGCGGGCGTGGACGGCGGGCCGTATCCGTTCGTCGAGGACTCGGGCCAGCCGCTGTTCGGTGACATCACGGTCGTTGTGCATCAGGTGTCTTTCTCCGTGCAAGTGGGGGGCGTCAGCCCTTGAGGGCCCCGCCGAGCGCGAATCCGCCGCCGAGCTTGCGGGCCAGCAGCAGGTAGAGCATCACGACGGGCAGCGAGTAGAGGAGCGAGAACGCCGACAACTGCCCGTACTGCGTCTGGTCGTGGGCGGAGAGGAAGGTGAACACGCTGACGGACGCGGGGAGTTTCTCCGGGGACAGCAGCAGGATGAAGGGGACGAAGAAGTTCCCCCACATGCCGATGAACGTGAAGATGGTGACCACGACGACACCCGGCCGCATCAGGGGCAGCACCACCCGCCACAGCACCTGCATGGTGTTCGCGCCGTCGATCCGGGCGGCCTCCTCCAGGACGATCGGGACGCCGTCCATGAAGTTCTTCATCAGCCAGATCCCGAACGGCAGCGCGGACGCGGCCAGGAACAGGGTCGTGCCCGGCATCGAGTCGATCAGGTTGACCTGCACGAACATGCTGTACACCGGGATCATCACGGCGGTGATGGGCAGCCCGGTGGAGAACAGGATCGTGTACAGGAACGGCCGCCGCACCCGGGACCGGTAGCGCGACAGCGGGTAGGCGGCGAGGACCGACGCCACCACGGTCACCGCCGTGCCGAAGCCGCACAGCAGCAGGCTGTTGAGCATCGGACGATACGTGGTGTCGACGTCGAGGACGGCGTCGAAGTTGTCGAGCGTCAGCGCCGAAGGCCAGTTCAGGCGGAAGGAGTTGGTGTCGCTCACCGAGGCGAGCACCATCCACAGCAGTGGCAGGACGTACAGCACGGACACGGCCAGCAGGACGAGGTTGACGGTGACGCGCGCCGGACGGATGCGGCGCCCGCGCGGACGAGCGGATACCGGAGGGGCCTTGGTGACGGTCCCGGGGGGAGTCGTGGCGACGGCGGCCATCAGTCGTCCTCCAGTTTGAGCAGCCGGATGTACACGACGGAGAACAGGGCACCGACCACCAGCAGGACGAGGGCGATGGCGGTGCCGTAGCCGATCAGGCTGTTCTGGAAGGCCTGTTGGTACATGAAGATCGGCAGGGTCTCGCTCTTGTTGCCCGGTCCGCCGCGGGTCATGGTGTAGACGAGACCGAAGACGGAGAGCGTCTGGAGCGTGATCAGCATCAGGTTCGTCAGGATCGACGGCCTGATGACCGGCAGGACGACCCGCCACAGCCGCTGCCAGGGTCCGGCTCCGTCCATCTCGGCGGCCTCCACCAGTTCCTGGGGCACGTCGTTGATGGCGGCGGTGAAGACCATCAGGGAGAAGGCGGTGCCGCGCCACACGTTGGCCAGGCACACGGCGAGGATCGGCATCGTGTAGAGCCAGTTCTGGTCCGGCAGCCGCAGCGCGTCCAGAAGGGAGTTGAGCGAGCCCTGGTTGTAGAAGAAGGCGTACATCAGATAGCCGGCGACCACCTCGGGCAGCACCCACGCGGCGATGACCACGCCGTTGACGAGTGCCCGTACCGGCTGGGTGGCCTTCTGCATCAGGACCGCGAGCGCGAGCCCGAGGGTGTTCTGGCCGACGACCGCGGAGCCGACCACGAACACCAGGGTCAGCCACATCGCGTTGAGGAAGTCGGTGTCCTTGAACGCCCTGGTGAAGTTGTCGACGCCGACGAAGTGGGTGCCGGCGGCCCCGGTGAGCTGCATGTCGGTGAACGCGTAGTACACGCAGTACGCGATCGGACCGGCCAGGAACACCACCAGCAGAACCACGGCCGGGACCGTCGGCAGGCCGCGCAGGAGCGAGCGGACGGCGGGAGCGGGCGCCCCGCGGGACCGGCGGTGGTGACCGCCGGTCCCGTGAGGCGCCGGGGCGAGGGCGGTCACGAAGTGCCCTCCACGGTCTTGTCGTCGCCCACCGCCGCCTTGACATCGTTATCGAAGGTCGAGGCGGCCTTGTCGACGGAGGCCTGACCGGTCGTCACGGACTCCATCGCCTTCTGGATCGCGGTCGAGACCTGGTTGTAGGCGGGCAGCCCGGGCCGGTAATGGGTGTCGGCCACCAGCTCGGTGAAGAACTTGTTGGTCGGCACCGAGTTCAGGTACGTCGGGTCCGAGGCGACGTCGGTGCGCACCGCGATGTTCGCGTTCGTCGCGTTCCACTTGGCGGCGTTGGTCTTGGTCTGGAGCGTGGTCGACAGGAACCTCCAGGCCAGGTCGGGGTTCTTGGCCTTCGCCGGGATCGACCAGGCCCAGCCGCCCGACATGCTCGTACGGCCCGGCGCCTGGCCGTTCTGCGTCGGCATCGCCGCCGTGCCCATCACCGACTGCCACTCGGTCCACGGCTTGGCCGCCGCCGAACTCCAGTTGTTGGGCATCCAGGAGCCGTCGATGTCGATCGCCAGCTTGCCCTCGGGGATGAGCTCGGTGCCCACGGTGGTCCCGAAGTTGGCGCCCAGCGCCTGCTCCTTGGCCGGGCCGAGCCCCTGGCTGTAGAGGGTGTGGACGAAATCGAGCGCGTCCTTGAAGCCCTGGCTGCCCACGACCCACTTCTTCTGCGAGGCGTCGTAGAGCGCCTTGTCGCCGGCCGGGGTGCCGTACAGCAGCATCTCGAAGCCCTGCATGGAGGAGGCCTCGCCGCCTGCCTGGCCGGTGTAGAGGTTCAGCGGGGTGACATCGGGCAGCTTCGCCTTGATCTTCCTGGCGGCGGCGATCACGTCGGCCCAGGTCTTCGGCTGCCAGGGCACGGAGATCCCGGCCTTCTGGAGGAGCTGCTTGTTGTACCAGATCCCACGGGTGTCGGTGTCGTCCGGTACGGCGTAGACCTTGCCGTCGGAGGCTCCGGTCACCGCGCCCTTGGCGGCCTTGGCGTACTGCGACCAGTCGGCCCACTTGGCGGTGTAGGTGTCGAGGGGCTTGAGATAGCCGCCCGCGATGTCGGAGTTGATGAGCGCGGTGTCCTCGTAGACCAGGTCGGGTGCGGTCGCGGGGGAGCGCATCATGAGCTGGAGCTTGGTGTAGTAGTCGTTCTCGGAGGCGACGACCGGCACGAGGGTCACCTTGGTGCCCGGGTCGGCCTTGGTGAACTCCTTCACCATCGAGGCGAGGAAGGTGGCCTGGAGCTTGTTGGTGCTGTCCAGGTTCTGCCAGTAGACGACCTTGATGGACTTGGCCGAGCTGCCTGACGAGCCCGAACCGCATCCTGCGACGGCCAGGGCGGTGGCGGCGGTGACGGCCGCGGCGGTGACGATTCTCGAGCGCACAGTGGTTCCTCCGGGACGCGAAACCTGAGGGAAAGCCGCGAGTTCTCGGCCTGGAGGCCAGCCCTGACGACGCCCCAGTCTCTGCGCCACCCTGCGCTGATCGGCCCCAACGGCCGGATTTTGATGGGCGTCAGCTAAATCCATTTGATGGATGAAGTCAATGCCTCCAGTATGTAAACTTTCGCCGTGCGAAGGCCGGGGGCGGCGGATGAGGGGACCAGGTGACCGACAGGTGACGATGCTCAGCGGGACGAACCTGCCGCGGGTCGGCGGCTACAACCAGGCCGTGGTCCTGGACGCCATCCGCACCACGGGACAGGTGAGCCGGGTCGAGCTGGCGGCTCTCACGGGACTGACCAACCAGACCGTCTCCAACGTCGTCCGCAAACTCCTCGACGCGGGTCTCGTGGCGGAGTCCGGCCAGGCCCCCTCCAGCGGCGGCAAGCGCCGCACCCTGCTGACCATCCGGGCCGAAGGCGCCTGCGCGGTCGGCGTCCACCTCGATCCCGACGCCGCGGTCATCGTGGTCGTCGACCTGGCCGGCGAGGTGATCGGCAGCAGGCGGCTGCGGCTCACCGACCCGGGCGACCCGGCCGACGTCGTGGACCGCATCGCGCGCACCACCGGGCGCCTCCTCGACCGCAGCGCCGTGGACCGCACCCGCCTGCTCGGCCTCGGCATCGCCGCGCCCGGTCCCCTCGACGGCACCACCGGCGCCGTGGTCTCCCCGCCGAACTTCCCGGGCTGGGGACGCGTCCCCCTCACGGACCTGTTCGCCGAGGCCACCGGACTGCCCGTCGCCCTCGACAACGACGCCACCGCAGCCGCCATCGGCGAGCGCTGGATCGGCGGCGCGGACCGGGCGGGCAGCTTCCTGTTCCTCTACCTCGGCACCGGCGTCGGCGCCGGAATCGTCCTCAACAACACGGTCCTGCACGGCGATTCGGGCAACGCCGGCGAGTTCGGTCACATGGCCGTGGAACCCGGCGACCGCGTCTGCCACTGCGGTGCCATGGACTGCCTCGGCCCGTACGTCAGCCCGGCCGCGATCATCGACGACCTGCTGCGCCTGCACGGCTCGGCCGCCGCCGACCGCATCGGCCTCACGGGTACGCCCGACTCCGTGCACCACGACTGGAAGGCCCTGCGCCGAGCCGCCCGCGCGGGCGACGCCGACGCCTGCGACGTCGTACGACGTGCCGCGCGCCGCATCGGCGAGGCCGCCCGCGGCGCTGCCAGCCTCCTCGATGTCAGCCGCGTCGTCCTCGGCGGTGAGGCGCTGCGCGGCATCGAGCCGATCATCCGCGAGGAGGTCGAGGCCGCCGTCAACCGCACGTCCGTCGCCCGTACGATCCGCGCGGTCGCCGTCGAGCAGAGCGTGATCGGCGAGACGGTGGGCGCGGTGGGGGCGGCGTCGCTGGTGCTGCACGGGAACTACGCGCCGGGGTGGCGGATGCTGACGGACGCGACGGGCTGAAGTGGGGCGGTGCGCGTCCAGTTGCGGGGCGTGCTGATGTCACGTCCCTGAAGTCCGGGTCGGTTCGGCCGTGCGGGCTCAGGTCAGGTTCAGGCCGCCGTCGAGCACGATGACCTCCCCGGTCAGATAGCCGCTGCCGATCACCGATGCCACCAGGTCGGCCACGTCGGCGGGCCGGGCCGGGCGGTGCATCGGCGCGCGGTCCCGCCACAGCTCGTGCGCCTGTGCCCAGTCCTTCGTCATCGGCGTGTCCACGAGGCCCGGCGCCACCGCGTTCACCCGGACGTCGGGCCCGAGTGCGGCCGCGAGCAGCCGGGTCACGTGGTTGAGTGCGGCCTTGCTCGCCGCGTACGGCACCGAGGAACCCTTGGGCCGTACGCCGGCGTGGCTGGTGATGTTGACGATGCTGCCGCCCCCGGGGGACCGCCGCAGCGCCGGAAGGGCCGCGGTGCACAGCACCCAGGGGGCGATGAGGTTGACCTCCAGCAGTCGCCGCCAGTCCGCCGGAGTGGCCGCAGCGAGGTCCGCGTGCGGGATCGGCCAACTGATGCCCGCGTTGTTCACCAGCACGTCCAGCCGCCCGAAGTGGCCCAGCGCCTTCTCGATCAGCCCCCGGGCCTCCTCCTCGACGCCGAGGTCCGCCTGGACGTAGGCGCCGCCGAGCTCCGCCGCCAGCGCCTTCCCGGCCTCCGCGCTGCGCCGCGAGTGCACGACGACCCGTGTCCCGTCCGCCGCGAGCCGCCGTACGACGGCCTCACCGATCCCCGACGTGGACCCGGTGACCAGGGCGACGCGCCGGTCTCCTTCTTCGATGCTCATGACAGTGGATCTTGTCACGGCACGCCTGTGAGAGGTCCCGTGGGAGCCGTCAGGCGATCGACCCCGCGTTCCGCGTAACGGTCACTCGCCCGCGTCCCCAGGCGGCCAGCGGCTGGAGTGCGACGTTGAGGCGCTCGCCGTCCTCGGTCAGTGAGTACTCGACGCGAGGCGGTACCTCGTCGTACGAGACGCGGCGCACCACGCCGTCCGTCTCCATCTCGCGCAGGTGGGAGGCGAGCACCTTCTCGGTGATGCCCGGAAGCAGCCGGCGCAACTCGCCGAAGCGGCGGCAGGGGTGCTCGTGGAGCGCCCACAGGATCAGCACCTTCCACTTGCCGCCGATCACCTCCATCGCGGTGTCGATCCCGCAGATGTGTCCGTCCGGCGTGCCCGGCCGGTTCAGCGTCGTCATGCCCCACCCCTTCGACGTGCTCGCTCACCTCGGGGTAACCACCCACTCCGAAGTGCGTACTTGATCATCCACCGGGCTGTGACCAGCCTGGTCGGCATGACACAGAACGTTGTTGAGAAGACCCCCGTCACCCTGCTGGGCCTCGGCGCGATGGGTACCGCGCTGGCCCGAACCTGGTTGGCCGCAGGCCATCCGCTCACCGTCTGGAACCGAACTCCCGCCCGTGCCGCCCCGCTTGCCGCCGAGGGCGCGAAGGCCGCGGACAGTGCTGCCGAGGCGGTCGCCGCGAACGCCCTGGTCGTCGTCTGCCTGTTGGACGACTCCTCGGTCCAGGACGCGCTGGCCGGCACCGACCTGGCCGGCCGGGACCTGGTCAACCTGACCACCGGTACCCCCGCCCAGGCACGCGACCGCGCCGCGTGGGCCCGCGAGCGCGGTGCCCGCTACCTCGACGGCGGGATCATGGCCGTCCCTCCGATGATCGGTGTCGAGGAGGCCGGCGGCTATGTCTTCTACAGCGGCTCGCGGGAGCTGTTGGAGGAGCACCGCGAGACGCTGGCCGTCCCGGCCGGCACCGTCTACGTCGGCCAGGACGCGGGCTTCGCGGCGCTGCACGACGTGGCCCTGCTCAGCGCCATGTACGGGATGTTCGCCGGAGCCGCACACGCCTTCGCCCTGATCCGGAAGGAGGACATCGACCCCACCTCGCTCGCCCCGCTGCTCGCCGACTGGCTCGTCGCGATGGCCCCGGCCGTGCACCGGACCGCCGACCAGCTGCGGAGCGGCGACTACACCCAAGGTGTGGTCTCCAGCCTCACCATGCAGGTGGCCGGCGCGCCGGGCTTCCTGAGCACCGCCGAACAGCAGGGCGTCAGCCCGGAACTGCTCAGCCCCTACTTCGCGTTGATGCGCCGCCGCCTGGCCGAGGGCGGCGGGGAGGAGGACCTGACGGGCGTGATCGACCTGCTGGTGCGCTGACGGCGTGCGCCGCCCGGGCGGCGCGGCCGTGCGGTGCATCCGGCTCCCGCACGGCCGACGCCGCGTCACGGCTTGATACCCACCCCGGCCCACGCGCTGACCTCGGCGTCGGTGAGCTCCGGGTCCGGGCCCTGCGGGCCGTCCGGGCGCCAGCGGTGGGTCAGGGAGATGCCCGGGTCGAGCAGGTTGAGCCCCTCGAAGAAGCGGGCGACCTCCGCCTGGCTGCGGACCTGGGCCCGGGTGCCGGCGGCGGCGTAGATGCCGACGAGCTTCTCCCACAGCTCCGGGGCGAAGTCGCCCGTGCAGTGGCTCACGGCCAGCGCGCTGCCCGAGGGCAGGGCGTCCAGGAGGCGGGAGACGATGCCGTACGGGTCCCAGTCGTCCGGCACGAAGTGCAGGATGGCGTTGAGGGACAGGGCCACGGGCCGGTTCAGGTCGAGGGTCTTGGCCAGCTCGGGAGAGCTGAGGATCGCCTCGGGGTCGGTGAAGTCGCCCTGGACGTAGGCCGTGCGGCCCTCGGGCGTGTTGCGCATCAGGCGCTCGGCGTACTTGAGGACCAGCGGGTCGTTGTCGGCGTAGACCACGCGTGCCTCGGGCGCGACGGACTGCGCGACCTGGTGGAGGTTCGGCTCGGTGGGGATGCCGGTGCCGATGTCCAGCCACTGGCGGACGCCGTACTCCCGCGCGAGGACGCGGGTGGCGCGGTGCATGAAGGCGCGTATCTCGCGGGCGCACGTGAAGATGCCGGGGTAGGTGGCCGCGACGGTCTCGGCCGCCTGCTTGTCGACGTCGAAGTGGTCCTTGCCGCCGAGGTAGTAGTCGTACATCCGGGCGGAGTGGGGCCGGCTGGTGTCGATCTCCCGCGCGGCGTGGGAGTGGGTCATCCTGTCCCTTTCAGGTGGTGTGCGTGGGGGTGTCGGGCAGGTCGCTGCCGGGGGCAGGTCCGGCTCGGGTCGTGGTTCAGCCGGCCGTGAGATGGTCGGCGAGGCCCCGCTTGACGCCCGCGACGAACGCGGCGATCTCCTGCGGGGTGTAGATCAGCGCGGGCCCGGCCGGATCGGTCGACTGCCGCAGCGCCACCCGGCCGTCCGCCAGGAGCTTCGTCTGCACGCACTGGCCGCCGTTGGGACCGCTCCACGGGGACTCCCAGCCCTGGTCGCCGAGATCGGTGGCGGGCATCCCGTTGTAGACGTGACAGTCGGTGCTGGTCATGAGTACTCCTTGCGCATGCGGTTCAGGAGCGCCTTGCTGTCCGCGTCCGAGGTCATCAGGGACATGCGGTTGTGCGCCTCCAGATGCGCCGACACGTCGGAGCGCTGATCCAGGTACATCGCGCCGGAGAGGACCTCGGTGTAGACGATGTCCGGCAGCTCCGGCTCCTCGAAGCGGAAGTAGGTGAACGGGGCGCACGCGCCCACGTGGGCGCCCGCGGTGAACGGCACCACGTCGACGCTGACGTGATCCAGTTCCGAGACCTCCAGGAGCCGTTCGATCTGCTCCCGCATGACCTCGGGGCCGCCGACCACCCGGTGCAGCACGGCCTCTTCCATCACCACCCACAGCGTGGGCGCGTCGGGTCTCTCCAACAGGCTCTGGCGGCGCAGCCGCAGGTCCACCCGCCGCCCGAGGTCCTCGTCGGCCTCGCCCGGGAAGCCGCCGCGCAGGACCGCGCGTGCGTAGGCGTGGGTCTGGAGCAGGCCCGTGACGTAGTGGGGCTCGTAGGTGCGCAGGATCCTGGCCCCGGCCTCCAGGCTGACGTAGGCGCTGAACCAGTTCGGCAGGACGTCCCGGTAGGTGTGCCACCAGCCGGGCTCGTTGGCCCGCTCGGCGAGGGCGACGAACTCGTCGATCTCCTGCCGGTCGGCCCCGTAGGTCTCCAGCAGCTTCTCCACATAGAGCGGCTTGAGGGCGACCTCGGCCTTCTCCAGGCGGCGGATGGTCAGGGACGTCACCCTGAGCGCCCTGGCCGCGTCCTCCAGCGAGGCCCCGGCGCCCTGCCGCCGCTCCTGAAGACGCCGGCCCAGGATCATGCGCAGCACGGTGGGAGCACTGGTACCACCCGTGCCCGTACGGCCTTCGCTCACGTCCTGACCTCCTGAGGGGCTGTCACCGGCACGAGTCTGACAGCGACTTGCTGATGCCACCAGGCGGATATCGGCTTTCTGAAATTATCAGGGAGCTGGTTGCAGGTTGAACTTGGGTGCGAGCATAGTGACGTGTGTGACCCGTGCCGCTGAACGCGCGCACGGTGGCACCAACGGCCCCTACCCCCGGGCGCGTTGGCATTTCTCCCTGCCCCCGATGCGTCTCGCCCGGCCGCGCCGCCGCCCCCACGGAAGGCCAACACCGTGTCCCCCCACATGACCTCGTCCCGTCAGCTGTTAGACGCCGTGGACCAGGAACGAACCCACTGGATCGAACTTCCCGCGCACCGCTCCAGCATCGGGGTCGCCCGCCGCTCCGTCGGCACCCGGCTCAAGGCCTGGAGCCTGCCGGGCGAGCTGCGCTCGGACGCGGTGCTGCTCCTGTCCGAGCTGGCCACCAACGCCGTGTGCCACACCCTCAGCGCGCGCATCCTGTGCGGCATCGGGCTGGTCACCGACGACATCCTCCGGCTGGAGGTGCACGACCACGACCACTCGGGCTCCACACTCCGCCGGTGCCGTGCGGGCCTCGACGACGAGGGCGGGCGCGGCCTGTTCCTGGTGGAGGAACTCGCGGACACCTGGGGGGTGGACCGGTCGAGGCTCACCGGCGGCAATGCCGTGTGGGCCAATCTGACGGCCTGAACTAGCCCTTGGTGGGGGTGAGTTCGGCGAGCAGCAGGGTTCGGTCGTCCGCGCCGGCCGGATCGGAGGGGGCGTGCAGCAGCCGTCGGCACAGGGAGGGCAGCGGGTCGTGGTCGACGGCCGCGGCGTCGAGCGCCCGGGCGAGGCGGGCGATCTCGTGGTCTATGTCGGCGTCCCTGGACTCGACCAGACCGTCGCTGTAGAGCACGAGCAGCGCCGGGTCGTCGATGTGCAGCACGGTCGGCTCGTAGGTGCCCGCGGCGAGCCCGAGCGGCAGGCCCGCGCCGACCAGCGTGACCGGAGCGGTCCGGCCGTCCGGGCCGCGCAGGAGCGGGGGAGGGTGACCTGCGCCCACGAGGGTGCAGGTGCGCTGCCGCGGATCCCACTCGGCGTAGATGCAGGTCGCGAAGGAGGCGCCCGGGGTGTCGCTGGCGAGTGCGTCGAGCCGTCGTATGAGATCGGCCGGGGGGATGTCGAGGCCGGCCAGCGTGCGGACGGCGGTGCGCAGTTGGATCATCGCCACGGCGGACTCCGGACCGTGCCCCATGGCGTCCCCGACGATCAGACTGACCCGGTCGCCCGGCCGTCTGAGCACGTCGAACCAGTCCCCGCCGATGATCGAACCCTGTCCGGCGGGCAGCGAGCCGTGGGCGATACGGCAGCCCTCGACCTCCTGGATCGTGCCGGGCAGCAGGCTGCCGCGGATGGCCAGGGCGGTGCGGCGCTCGTGCTCGTAGCGGCGTGCGTTGTCCAGGGCGACCGCGGCCCGCGAGGCCAGCGACTCCACGGCGGCGACGTCCGCGGTCAGGAACGGTCCGCGGTCCGGTCCGCGGGAGCAGGCGACGAATCCGATCGCCCCGCCCCGCAGCCGCAGCGGCACCACGAGGAAGGAACGCGTCTTGAGGAGTTCGCCGATGCGCGCGTCCTCACCGGCGGAGGCGGCGAGCCGCTCGGCCGTGTGGTCGTCGACCGAGTCGAGCAACTGCGCGTGGCCGTCGACCAGTGCGCGGGCGTACGGGGTCTCGCGGGGGAAGACGAGCACCTCGCCGACCGGCAGCGTGCGTTCCCAGGACTCGGGCGCGTCCGTGCCCACCCGCAGGGCCAGCCTGCGGGCCTCGATCTGGGCGGGGTCCGCGCCGGCGTACGTGGTCTCCTCGCGCCGCCACCGCTCCAGCAGATACAGGGACGCCGCGTCGCAGAAGCCGGGCGTCAGCGCGTGCACGACATGGCTGCCGGTCAGCCCCAGGTCGAGTTCCGAGCCGATGACGTCGGCCGCGGGGGAGAAGGCCGAACGGCGCGGTGGGGGCACGACGGTGGGGGTGTCGTCGACGGAGCGGCTGTGCGGTTCGTTCCGCAGGGTCGTAGTGCCTTTCCGGGTGGGGGTCCGGGTGCCCGGCAACACAATTGATCGCCGGACGTCGCAGGGCAACTATATGATGGATCGTCAAGTACCTTGTTGGGAAAGGACGTTCTGGTGACCGACACGGATGCTCTGCCGCCAGGGACCGATCCGGACAAGGCGAGCGTAGCCCGGATGTACGACGCGTTGCTGGGTGGGGAGCACAACTTCGCCATCGACCGGGAGGCGGTCGCGGCCGTCACCGCCATCGACCCCCAGGTGCGCGCGCTGGCCCGGGCCAACCGCGCCTTCCTCGGCCGGGCCGTGCGCTTCCTGGCCGGGGCCGGTGTCCGGCAGTTCATCGACCTCGGCTCGGGGATCCCGACGCAGGGCAACGTCCACGAGGTGGCTCAGGCGGCGAGCCCGAGAGCCCGGGTGATCTACGTCGACAAGGACCCGGTGGCCGTCGCGCACAGCACCACCCTGCTCGCCGACAACCCGCACGCCGACATCGTCGACGCCGACATCCGGCGGCCGGCCGACGTCCTGGGCTCGCCGCAGGTGCGCGAGCTGATCGACTTCGACCAGCCGGTCGCCGTGCTCATGGTCGCGATCCTGCATTTCGTCGCACCCGAGGAGAACCCGGCCGGCATCGTCGCCGCCTTCCGGGACGCCCTGCCCGAGGGCAGCTGGCTCGCCCTGTCCCACGCCACCAACCAGGACCGCCCGGACACGGCCGCCGCGGTCACCCAGCTGTACCGCTCCCGGGCCACCTCACCGGTCACCGTCCGTTCCCACGACGAGATCCAGGGCCTCTTCACCGGGTTCGACCTGACGGAACCCGGCCTGGTCCATGTCCCGCTGTGGCGCCCGGACGAGGGCGAGGACGTCCCGGAGAACCCGTCGGAGTACTGGGTGTACGCGGGAGTCGGCCGCAAGACCGGTTGAGCCCCGTTCGGACGTCGACGGCGCTGGGCCTCCTACGGCACGCTCATCGCTCGGAGTTGAGCGTGCCGTAGGGGGCCCGAGCATTGTGCGGGTGCTGCGCCACCGGACGTCGACCGGGCGATCGACCTGTCCACGACGTCCCGACGAGGGCCTCACCCCGCGATGGAGTCCAGCTGTTCCGCCGCCGGACGCAGCGCCCACAGGTCGCCGCCCGGCGGCGCCTCCAGCAACGGAACAGCCCTGCGCGCCCGTGTGTCGCCGGCGTCGGCGGCCGCGTGGACGACGTCGGTCGCCGCGTACCGCAGGAACTCCAGCTCCGGATGGGGCCAGGCGGCGGTCCCGGTCGCGGCGGGCAGCAGATAGTCGACCGCCTTGAACAGGCTCTGCCCGTCCGGGCCCCGGTACGCCCACAGGTCGACCCCGACATGCCGGCCGATGGCCGCGAGCCGGGTGTAGGCGACCAGGTCGAAGGTCGAGTAGTGCCAGCTCCGGGTGCGGATCAGTTCCTGGGGCTGGCTTCCGTCGGCCGCGATCTGCGGCGCGATGCGCCTGCTGCGGGCGTCCAGGACCGTGCGGCGGGCCAGGGCCTTGTCCCCGGTCGCACAGGCGAGGCCGGCGAGCAGCAGGTCGTAGAAGGTGCCGTGGTTGTTGGCGGCGGCACCCTCCTGCTTCCCGAAGTCGCTGTCCTTGAGCCAGCCGAGGAAGTCGGAGTTCCACCGTGCCATGCCGGTGCGGTCCTTCCCGCTCCAGCCCGGAGCGCCGGTTTCCAGCAGGGCGATCGCGTCGACGACGCTGGTGTACGACTGCGAGAAGTCGATGATGCCGATGGCGCGCCCGTCGTACTTGCAGGGGATGAACTGCGCGTGGTCCAGGTTGGGGTTCATCCTCGTGGCCGGGTCGAGGAACCAGGTGCGCAGCACCTGTCCGGCCTTGCGCGCGTACCGCTTCTCGCCGGTGTAGTACCAGGCGAGGGAGAGGTCGTACGCGGAGTCGAAGGTCTTCTCGACGTCCTGCCGGTCGGTGCCGGAGTCGACCTCGGGATTGCGTTCGCCGTCACGCTGGACGTACGGGCAGCCCCATGGGTTGTCGGCGGTGGGGCTCTGGGAGGGCCACCAGTACGGGGCCTGGCTGAGGTAGTCGTGGACGTCGCCACCGGGAGCGGGCCTGGGCTTGTCGACGACGGTCCAGGGGCCCTGGTCCAGCCACTTGTCGGCGCGGGCGGTCAACGCCTTCACTGCGTGCCGGAGTTGCGGATCCCCGTGATCGAGGCGGGCTTTCGTTTGTTGCAGTCGGGCGCCGTCCAGGACCACGGTGTGCGGTGCCGCGGGCTGTGCGGCCACCGGTGCGGCGAGCCCTGTGGTGAACGCGGCCAGAGCGGTCAACAGGACGCACCAGCGGGACCGCGCGCTCATCGGCCCACTCCGTTCAGCCGGCGCTGGGCCTCGTACAGGTTCCGTGGCCGGACCGCGCCCGAACCGCCGTACAGCTCAAGGCGGGTGTGCAGATCGCCCGTGAAGTCGGGGACGTCGATCTGGTCGAACTCCCTGACCTCGTCGATGCCGACGGTCGCGGAGTACGGCGCCAGACCGTCGATCTTCACCAGCCCCGCGCGGCCGTTGGTGACGCGGATGTTCCAGTGGGTGAACCGGGCGCCGAACAGGGGCCCCGCGCTCGCGTCCCCGCCGTGGCGGCCGTTGTTGTTCACGGTGATGTCGGTGCGGACGTTGGCGAAGGGCAGACCGCGATGGCTGTCGAAGGTGCCCATCCGCATGTCACCGCGCGACCAGACGTTGTACGACGACAACCCCTCGACGTTGATGCCGTGCAGCTGGGTGCCACCGGGCGCGGGGCGGGTGCGCTCCTCGATCGTGAAGTCCTCGATGAGGTTGTCGTGCGACCCCTCGCGGCAGAAGTAGGGATGGTGGGAGCCGCGCCCCGCCACGCGCGTACGGCGCAGGGTGCACGCGGAGGCGGCCACCAGGCCGAACCCGTTGTCGACATGACGAACCGTCACGTCGTCCACCCAGCAGTCGTAGGCGCACTGGAGCACCACGCCGTTGTGGCCCTTGTCGAGCAGGTGCGGCTGCTGTGGGGTCTCGGGCGCCTCCAGGGTCAGGCCCTCGACCCCCGCGCCGCTCAACTCCTGCACATGCGTGGTCAGTTGCGGGGCCCACTCCGGCCGCAGGTCGAGCGGGAGCGGCCGCTCCAGGGTGACCCTCCGGCCGTGGACGCGGACGATGCGAACGGGCCACTCGTAGGGCACGTACGACGTCAGCTTCGTCTTGTCGTCCCAGAAGTAGGCCTCCGGACCGGGCCCGCCACCGCACATGTGCTCCAGGAGAGTGTGGTCCGCGTCGTCCGCGAGCCGGAGGAGGACCAGGGCCCCCGGACGCAGTGCGGAAGCGTCGGCGACCGTCACCGTCCAGGAGCCCTGCCGCGCCGGGGCGACCTCGGTGAGCGTCCGCCACTCGTCGCGCCGGTTGCCCGTCCAGCCCTCGAAGGGCCACGCCTTGGCCCTGATCGCGGCGACGAGCGATTCCCAACGGGCCCGGGGCGCGAGCCAGATCAGGCCGCCCGCCCATGACCACGACGACTTGTCCCCGCCGTAGCGGGAGCCGTACGTCCCGATGAGCTCGGTGAGGTTCTTGGTCGCGTACAACGTCGTACGACCGCTGCCGGCGCCCTTGAGGACCACGTTCGAGCGGTTCACGCGAATCACGTCGTCGATGCGGAACGTGCCCGGCGGGATGGTGACCGTGCCACCGCCGGCCCTTCCGGCGGCGGCGATGGCACGGTTGATCGCGGGGGCGGAGTCGGTCGTCCCGTCCGCCCTGGCGCCGAAGTCGCGCACGTCGGCGACGACCCGGCGGCACGGACGGTGTGTCGCCCCGCCGCGGCAGCCGGCCCGTCCTATGTACGGGATCTGCGGGTGGGTGTAGGGAGTGCGGCTGAACTCCCGCCACAGTGGTGCTGCTTCGGCCGCCGATGCGGCCCCGGCGCCGAGAGCGACGGTGACGGCAGTTCCCAGCAGAGACCTTCTGGTCATGCCCATGACATTACGGTGGCTCATGACGGATCGCCCTTCCACGTCTTCATGGATGTGAACGTCGTTCATAAGTACGTTGACCGGTGAGGATGCCATGACGCCGTGCCGGGCGAAAGAGGTTGCGCAGGGATTGATGGGTCATGTCCCTGAACCAGCGAAAACGCGGAGCCCCGTCGACAGGGAGGCTGTCGACGGGGCTCGGCTGGTTGGAACTACCGTCGGCTGCTGCCGATGGCGAGGATGCCGGTGACCTTCGATCCGGTCAGGTTGTCGTAGACGACCTCACCGCCGGACTTCTTCCAGATCCTCAGGTGGAAGGTGTCCGGGTCGTCGGTGGCACTGACCCGGAAGCCGTATCCGCTCTTGCCGTTGACCGTGCCGGACCCCTGGTGGACCGCCTGCGAGCCGGTGACCACGAGCCAGTCGGAGCCGCTCGAACGGAACTTCAGCCCGGCCCGGCCGAAGTCGAAGGAGACCTCACCGACGGGTGCGACGGCTCCTGGCAGGTAGGCCGCGGCGAAGGAGAAGGCGGCCTTGCCCGTCAGGCCCGGCTCGGCGGGGTAGGCCCCGGCCGGGGAGGTGAGGACACCGGCGCCGAGCGCGGGACCGGCGGAGCGGTCGTAGACGATCAGCTCGGGCAGCGTCCTGCTGTCCGAGGCGCCGTCGTCGTCGGTGACGGTGATCACCGGACGTCGGATGCCGGCCTTGGTGTACGCGTGCTCGGCCCGGCAGCCGGACGCGGTGACCGTGCCGGACTGCGGGGCGCCCCCGTCCTTCCAGTCGACCAGGCAGGTGTGGGTGTCACTCCTGCCAGGGTCGGTGAAATCGGCTGTGACGACCGTGCGCCTGCCGACCGACAGCGGGGCCTGCGGACCCGCCGCGGCGGCGATGGCGGGTGCCGCGTTGGCCACCTTCACCGTCGCGGTGTCCCTGCTGCGGCCGCCCGTGAGGGTGACCGTGTAGGTGCCGTCGTCGGTGCACGTGATCGTCGTCGCGGCCGAGTCCGGGTCGGCGAAGGAGCAGGGCGCTCCCGCCTCGACGGTCCACTTCGGGCCGCCGGCACCGGAGATCGTGCCGCGCAGCGCGATCGCGTCACCCTCCTTCCCGCTGCCGTCCGCACCGGCGTGCACCACGGTCACCGGGTCGACGCCCGTCAGGGTGGGCACGACCTTCTTGATCAGGCCGTCGGAGTCGAACTCCAGCCGGTCGACGGTGGTTTCGCGATGCATGCCGTCACCGCCGGGGATGGCGAAGCGGTGGTAGGCGATGTACCAGTCGTCGGTGCCCGGCACCTGCACGACCGAGTGGTGGCCGGGGCCCTTGATGCCGAGGGAGAGGTCCTTCTCCAGGATCACGCCCCGCTTGGTCCAGGGGCCGGTGGGGGAGGGACCGGCGGCGTAGGCGACGCGGTAGTTCTCGTCGCGGGTGTCGTTCTCCGACCACATGAAGTAGTAAGTGCCGCCCCGCTTGATGACGAAGGAGCCCTCGTTGTAGCCGCTGGGCGTGATGTCCTTCATCTTCGCGACGTCGACGGACGTCATGTCGGCGTTCAGCGGGGCCACATAGGCATGCCCGTTGCCCCAGTAGAGGTACGACTGACCGTCGTCGTCCGTGAAGACGGCCGGGTCGATCATCTGGCCGCTGAACTGGCCCGCCTTCAGCAGGGGTTGACCCAGCGCGTCCTTGAACGGCCCGGTCGGCGAGTCGGACACCGCGACACCGATGTTGGCGTCGGCGCAGAAGTAGAAGTAGTACTTCCCGTCCTTCTCGGCGATCGTCGGCGCCCAGGCCCTGCTGTCCGCCCACGAGATGTCGGGACCGAGGTCGAGGATGACGCCGTGGTCCTTCCAGTGGACCAGGTCGGTGGAGGAGTACGCCTTGAACTGCGTGCCGCTCCAGCCCTCGAAGCCGTCGGTCGTCGGATAGAGGTAGAAGGTGTCGCCGAAGCGCACGATGTTCGGGTCGGCGTTGAGACCCGGCAGGACCGGGCTCCTCATGACGAGCGCCGACACGGTCCAGGTGCGCTTCTTGCCGTCGGAGCCGGTCACCTCGTACGTCACCGGCTTGCTGAAGTCCTGCACGCTGCCGGAGGCGGGACTGATCGCCGCCCCGTGCGCGAGGGTGAACTCCGGTGCCAGCGCCGTGAGATCGGTGCCCTCCTTCATCGGCAGGGTGACCTTGCTGTCCGCGTTGTCGACGATGGCGTCGACCTTCAGCGCCGGGTGCGTCGCCTTGGCGACACCCGCGGTGTTGCCGCTGAGCTCCATGACCTCCGCGGCGGACAGGGCACGGTCGTAGATGCGGAAGTCGTCGACCTCGCCGCCGAAGGACGGGTCGGCCGCGTACAGGGACCTGCCGATGTAGCCGCTGTAGTCCTTGTTCGCGTCGTACAGCTCGGACGGCTTGACGGTGGTGGTCGTACGGGCCGCCTCGACGCCGTCGACGTAGAGGACCATCGTCCCGGTCGAGCCGTCGAGGGTGACCGTGACGTGCCGCCACTCGCCCGGCGTGAGCTGCGAGCCGGCGGTCAGCTTCGACTCCGCCGACCAGCTCGCCTTCGTGATGGCCGAGTAGAGGCTGTTGCCGCCGTTGGAGGGCGTGGCGAACAGGTACTTGTCACTGTCCGGACCGAGCCCGAACAGCCACTGGAAGCTGCTGCCGCCCTTCCACCTGGCGTACGTCGACACGGTCACGCTGTCGGCGTTCTTCAGCACACCGTTCGGGATCTTGACGTACGGCGAACCCGTCGTGTCTCCCGACATCTTGAAGGAGCCGCCCTGCACGCCCGTGCCGAAGGCGGGCGTACCGGCATAGGTGCCGTGGTAGCCGTGGCCGCTGGAGTCGACCGCGATGTTGCCGCTCGTCTCGTCGAAGCCGTAGTGCAGGAGCAGGTCGGCCGGGACGTCGGCGCCCTCCTCCGACACGGTGACCTCGGCCTGGACCGGGATCGCCGCGCCGTCGGGCAGACTGCCGGTGACCGTGAAGGTGCCCTCCTGGGCGTACTTCGACGCCGGGACGTACGCCCAGTCGACCGCGACGGGACGCTTGACTCCGTCGGCGTACGTGGCGATCACGGTGGCCGGCAGGACCGGGGCCTCACCGGTCCGCGTCTTCACCTTGATGCCCTCGACGCTCTCGACGAGCTGGTCCGGCTGGTAGGAGCGCAGGAGGCGGTCGTACTCGGCCTGGGTGACCGGGAGGACGGTGCCGTGGCGCGGCTTGGCCGGCAGGTCGTAGTCGGCGACCGGGGTCCAGTTGCCGGAGTCGAGGTCGGTCGTCTCGAAGGGGAGGTAGCCGCGGCCGCCGAACTCGTCTAGGAAGGCGTACCACTTCTCCTCGGTGTTCGACTTGAAGACCAGCGGCCCCTCGGCGGCGTTCATCGCGCCCTTGCCGATGCCCTCCGCGACCGCCGTCCAGTTCGGGTTCAGGATCGAGTCGCTCTTCTCCTCGAAGATGAACTTGCTGTTGGGCGTGGAGGAGGTGTTGTTCCGCTCGTCCTTCGACAGCCGGTAGTAGGTGCCGTTGTTCTGGATCATCGTGGAGTCGATGACCGAGTAACCGCGGTCGATCCAGACCTTGGGCTCGCTGAAGGTGTAGAAGTCGCGGGTGGTCGCGTACATCATGCGGTTGTACGTGTCGCCGGAGTGTGCCTCGTTGTCGTACAGCTTCGACGCCCAGAAGACGACGTACTTGCCGAGTTTCGCGTCGTAGAACGCCTCCGGCGCCCAGGTGTTGCCCGCGCTGTCGGGGGAGACCTTGATCAGCCGCTGGTTCGTCCAGTGGACCAGGTCGGTGGACTCCCACACCATGATGGACTTGCTGCCGGTGCGCTGGGACGCGTCCCAGTCGCCGTTGCCGTAGATCCTCAGGTCGGTGGCGATCTGGTAGAACTTGTCGCCCTCGGGGGAGCGGATGATGAACGGGTCGCGCAGGCCCTTCTCGCCGAGCGTGGAGGTCAGGACCGGCTTGCCGTCGTTCAGCTCCCGCCACTTCATCGGGTCGTCGCCCTTGCTGAGCGCGGCGTACAGCTGCTCGCCGTCCGAGGTGCCCTCGCCGGTGAAGTAGCTGAACATGTAGCCCTTGAGGGCTTGTCGCGCGGGCAGTTCGGGGACCTTCGCGGTGAAGGTGCGGGTCGCCTTCGCCCCGCCCTTGGTGACGCTGGCGGTCAGCTCGACGGTGGTGGCGCCGTCGCCGTGCGCGGGGCGGTGGACCACGCCGTCGGCGTCGATGACGGTCGGCCGGGCGGAGGACCAGGCGACCTTCGTGTCGTACGAGCCGGTCGCCGGGAGGGTCAGGTTGCCGCGTACGTCGTCGAGGTTGTGGACGGTGAGGGCCTGGGCGGCCTGCTCGGTGGCCGTCGCGTCGTCGAAGTCGGGCAGGACCGTGACGTCGAAGCGCTTGGTGTCGGTCACGGGACCCTTCTGGAGGGTCGCCGTGAGTGTGGCGTGGCCGTCCGGTTCACCGGCGGCGGGGCGGGTCACCTTGCCGGTGCCCGAGACGACGGCGGTGTTGTCGCTGGCCCAGGTGATGGTGGACCCACCGGCCGTGCCGGTCTTCGGCAGGTCCAGGTCCGCCGTGACCTGGCCGGTGTCGCCGAGGCTCAGCGCGGCCTTGTCGGCGGCGACGCCCTCGGTGGCGACGGGGAGGGAGAGCTGCTCGACCTCGGAGGCCGCGAGGGCCCGGTCGTAGACGCGGAAGTCCCGGATCCGGCCCTTGAAGAGCTTGTCGCCGGAGTAGACCGACTTGCCGATGTAGTTGGCGGTGGTGGTTCCGGAGCCGATGGCACCGGGCGTGATGGTGACCGCCGTGTTGCGGCCGACCTCGACACCGTCCTCGTACAGGACACCGGTGGTGCCGGTCTGGGTGTAGGTGAGCTGCTTCCACACCGCGCGGGTGAGGTTGTGCCCGTCGGAGGGCTTCGTGGTCTGCTCGGTCGACCAGTTGCCGGTCGCGATCGAGGTGCGCAGCGCGTTGCCGGTGGCGAACAGGTACCCGTTGCCGTTGCTGCCGCTGGAGTTGCCGAAGCCGTAGAGGAAGTACGGCGTGCTCTGGGCGGAGTCGATCAGCACGTCCGTGGAGACGGAGATCGACGTCATGCCCTTCATGACGTCGTCCGGCACCTTGATGTAGGTGTCGGAGCCGTTGAAGGCGAGCCCCTGCGCGGGGTCGGACCAGTCGGCGGTCCCGTTCACCGTGCCGTCGCGGCCGTTTCCGGAGGCGTCGGTGACGGTACTGCCCGAGGCGCCGTCCAGTCTGTACCAGAGGGCCAGTCCGTCGGTGACGTCCGCGGTGTCCGCCGCCTGGGCGGGGACCATGGGCGCGGCGAGGCCCAGGAGCAGTGACGCGGCGGTCAGACCGGCGAGGCGGCCCGCCCTGCGTCTCGCGCGGGTGCGCGGACGTGCGAGGTACGTCATGTGGGGTTCCCTGCTGAGGCGTGGCGGGGCCTCGGCCGTGGGCACCCTGCCGTTTCGGCTGTGTGACGTCGTGTTGCGAGAGTGTCAATCGGGTTGTACGGCAACGTCAAGAGGTTTCGAACGATGTCCGACAGGCCGAACGTACTGCTCTTCGGTCGTCAACCATCGGCATGCTCCGACAAGTTGGGGGAATTCGAGTGGCACGGGGCGTCAATGACCTAGTCATCCGAAGGGATGGACACCCATGCTGGCCATCATCTCCGCGGTCCTGTTCTTCATTTCCTTTCTGATCAACGCGGCGGACATCTCGACGAACGACACGTTCACCTCGACGAACATCATGCTGCTCGGCCTCATGGTGCTCGCACTTCACCTGGCCGGCATCGGCAGCGGCTGGAACGTGCGCGGCCGCAGGTCGTAGGTCTCGTCACGAACGGGGCAGCCCCCAGCGAGGGGCTGCCCCGTTCGGGCGGACCGGCGCGACGGTCAGGTCCGGGCGGTCACCCCTGGCGGTGACGAACGCCGACTCGCCCTCGCACAGGGCTATGCGGACGGAGCCGTCCCCGGCGTCCTCATGACGCAGGGGGCGGCCCCGCCCGTCCCGCACCTCGGTCGGCCCCGGGATCCCATGGCGTACGACGCAGGGGGCGCCGGCCTCGCTGGCCAGCCGCACCCAGCGGGTGGCGCCGCCCTGGCGGACCGCGCTGAGCAGGAAGGCGCCCTGGGTGCGGAAGTCGTGCACGGCAACGTCCTTCCAGGCGGCGGGCAGTGCGGGGAACACCCTGATGACCCCGCCCCACGACTGGCACACCATGTCGTGCAAGGACTGCGCCGCCGACAGAGGTGTCTCGATGACCGGCCCGGACTCCTGGTACATGGTGTTGGGCTGGATGTATCGGGTCATCAGCTCGCCGAGATACCGAAGCGCGTCCTCGCCCTTGCCGAGCAGTGCCGACATGGAGGCGGCGCCGGTGAAGGTGTAGCCCTGCAGGGCCCCCTCGAAGCCCACCCAGTGCGCCAACGACCGCTCGATCAGGGCGCGTTCGTCGGGCGTGCGGCCGGTGACCTCGTACAGCGGGTAGACCGCGAGCAGATGCGAGTAGTGGCGGTGCGACTTCGCGAAGGGGATGTCCGCGCCGATCATGAAGCCGTTCGCGTCCGTCGGATACGGCACCCGCTTTGCCAGCACCTCGCGCCAGCGGGGCGCCGACGGATCGTTGACGCCGAGCAGTTCGGCGGAGTCCAGAAGGGTCCGGCAGCCCCAGGTCAGGAGCATCAGGTCGTAGTTGCAGTCGCGTGAGTCGCCGCCGTACTCCGGGGAGAAGGTGGCGGGCAGGTGCAGCTTGCCGTCCGGGCCGGGTTCGAGGAAGTGCAGGTAGTAGCTGACCGCCTTGCGCAGCAGGGGGAACAGAACGTCCCGGAGGACCGACCTGTCCATCGTGTGGCGATAGCTGAGCCACACGTTGTGCAACGCCCAGGTCAGATTGCCGACTTCGGGGGTGGGCGGGTCCTGGCCGGGGATGCCGACGCCGTAGCCCATGAGGGCGCTGGCCGCGCCGTTGACCAGCTGGGGGTCGGTGGTGCGCGGGATGCCGAGGGAGTCGTTGCGGTACGGCGCCGGCGTCTCCTGGGCGAGGTTCTCCCGGAACTCGCTCAACGCCCGTGTGATGGCGTCGAGTTCGAGATGGTTGGAGCCGTGGATGAGCCAGTACTCCAGTTGGGCGTTGAGGTTCCACCAGGTGTTGGGCCACGGCGTGGGCTCCAGCCAGGGGCCGCTCGTCGCCATCACCGGCGCGTCACGGCGGGCGGCGGAGGCGGCCTTGTACAGCTGGATCCAGTAGAAGCGCTGGATACGGGCGTCGGGGAGCGACAGGAAGCTCTTGCGGTAGTAGGCGTGCCACCAGGCGCGGTGGTCGACGGCCAAGGCGGGGTAGGCAAGTTGAGCCGCCCGGCGGACCGCTTCAAGGGCCCGGCCCAGGGCGGCGGTCCCGGGGTGGGAGTGCGCGACGTGCGCGTACAGCGTCCGCGTCCGGCCCCTGGCCCGCTCCCGCCACGCGGTGACGTGCTGCCCGCCCGCCAGCAGCGGCTGCACGGCCGCGGCGATCCCGTCGTGGTCCGCGACGTGGGCGGGCGGATTGCCCCGGTAGCCGTCCGGCAGGGGCTTGAAAGCGGCCCGCGGGCTGATCGCGTCCGCCGGATGGAACACCCATCGGAAGCCGCGCTCGCCCTCGCTCGCGGTCACTTCCACGGCGAGGACGGCGCGGTCATTGTGGACCAGGGCGCGCAGGGTCAGGGTGCCCTGGTCGGTGGTGAGTGTGCCGGTCAACTCGGCATGGCGCAGGGACAGCCGCCAGTCGAGGCCGGTGATCGCGCCCACCGGCTCCAGCGTGAAGTAGCCGATCGGCAGCCGGGCCAGACCGAAGAGGGAGCCGAACTCGGGTCGGTGGTCCTGCACTTCGGAGTGCTGGATGTTGAACCGTACGGCCGTGGAGGTCGCTCCCGGCTCGGCGTAGATCCCGGAGCCGAGAAAGCCGTTGCCGAGGAAGGGGCCTTCGTACCAGGCCGTCGGCATCCGCTGCCAGACGAGGTCGGCGTCGTCGAGAACGGTGCGCCAGGGATCGCGGACCGACGCCGCTTCGGTGCGGTCGGCCGCTGCCGCCTGTGGGGTCGGGCCCGGGGCCAGCAGCGCGCCGCTGAGGGCGGTACCGGTGGCGAGGACGGTACGTCTGGACGGATCGGGAGCGACGGGAGAGGACATGGTGCCTCCAGACAGACTTGGCTCTGGTCCAGCAATCATCGGAGCTATCCCGCGATGCAACTTAGAGTTAGGGTTACTGCTCGTCAATGGGGCGGGATAGATCCGATGTATCTCACGGGGTCCGCATCCAGGCCCGAGTGCCGAACGAGACGCACGCCCGCGAGGCCACTCCGGCCGCGGCGCGCAGGGCCTCGGTGAAGCCGTACGGGGTCAAGTGCGCCTCGGTGGCGAGGTGATGGGTGAGCGCCCCGTGGAGGACGTCACCCGCGCCGAGGGTGTCCGCGACCCGGACGGCAGGCACATCCACGCTGCCACCGTCCTCGGGGCCCGCCCACTCGATGGGCCGGCCTCCACGACTCACCGCCGACCAGACCACCCCGTGTTCCTTGAGGAACCGCAGGACGTCCGCGGGGGTGTTCGTGCCGGGCGGCCGGAAGTCCTCCGAGCACACGGCCACGTCGATCGACGGCAGCAGCGTCTCCGTACCGGCCTTCCAACTGCCCCCGTCGAAGACGGTGCGTCGCCCGGCGGCACGCGCGGCGCGGGCCGTCATCGTCGCCAGTTCCATGTGGTGGCCGTCGAACTCGACGATGTCGCATGCCGCCACCAGCGCGTCCAGATCGGCGGGTGGCATGAGCCGGTACCCGGCCGCGTTGGTCGACGCGACGGCCCGGTCCCCGCTCGACCGGGTGACCAGAACGGAGGACACGGCGGGCGGCTTGGTCGAGTCGGCCGCAAGGTCCCGGATGTGCACGCCCAGTTCGCGCAGATCCGCCGCGACCGCGACTCCCAGCGGATGGGAGCCGATGCCGGTCAGCAGCCTGGCCGTGCCGCCCAGGTGGCTGAAGGTCACGGCCGCGTTCGCCGCCGGACCGCCCGCCGCCACGACCTGCTCACGCGCCGTCAGTTTCTCGTCGGACCCCGGCACATGGTCCACGAGCTGAATGACGTCGAGCGTGCACAGGCCGACGAACAGCCCTTCAGGACGTCGGCTGTTCGTCGGCTCCACTTTCTGACACCTCTTCCTGCTCGCGGTCCTCGGGCCTCAGCCCGCCGCCCTCTTCACCAGCTCGCCGATCCGCGCCTCGTCGGCGGCGGTCAGCTTCGTGAGCGCGAAGGCGGTCGGCCACATCGTGCCCTCGTCGAGGTTCGCCTTGTCGTTGAAGCCGAAGGTGGCGTACCGCGCGTTGAACTTCTGCGCGCTCTGGAAGAAACAGACGACCTTGCCGTCCTTTGCGTACGCGGGCATCCCGTACCAGAGCTTCGGTGCCAGTCCGGGCGCGCTCGCCTTGACGACGGCGTGGATCCGTTCGGCCATGACCCGGTCCGCGTCCTGCATCTCCGCGATCTTCGCGACCACGGCGGCCTCGTCCTCCGCCGCCTTGTCGGCACGGGAGCTGCGGCGCGCCGATGTCTTGAGCTCCTGGGCGCGCTCCTTCATCGCGGCGCGCTCCTCGGCGGTGAACGTCTCGGTGCTCCTGGTCGTCTTCCGCGTGCTCGTCATGACGTTTCCTCCTGGTCTACAGCGATCTACGGACTGGTATACGGCCTGGTCTACGGTCTGGCCCACGGACTGATCTACGGACGGTCAGGGACATCCTCGCGCCGAACCGGCGCGAGGCCGTTCACCCCCACGCGCCGGCGATCTGCCGGGTCGTGGCGTTGAGCCGGTTGAACAGGTTCGTGACACCGATCATCAGGACGATCGCGGCGAGCTGCTTCTCGTCGAAGTAGGTGGCGGCCGTGTCCCAGACCTCGTCGCTCACCGCGTCGGGACGGTCGGCGAGGCGCGTCGCCGCCTCGGCCAGCGCGAGTGCCGCCCGCTCCTCCTCGGTGAAGTAGGGGGCCTCTCGCCACGCGGCGACCGTGGCCAGCCGCTCGTCGCTCACGCCTGCCTTACGAGCGGTCTTGGCGCCGCCGTCGACACACGCGCTGCATCCGTTGATCTGACTGACCCGCAGATGCACCAGCTCCAGCGTCTGTCCGTCCACCCCACCGGAGTGCACCGCCTTGATGAGATGCTGGATGGGCTGCATCGTGTCGGGCAGGACGGCGGCGGGGTTCTGCATACGGGACTGCATCAGTAATCGCTCCTCTGTCGGGCTGTGCCCCGCAGCGGCGGGGTGTGATTCCATCTCAGCCGAGAGGGCTTGTCAGGGCGACGGTCGTGGGACACCGTGGGACAGCCGAAGCGGCCTTGAACAGGCACGATCCGGCCCGGACGAGTTCTGCCGGGGCGGGACAGGGGGGCGGGGAACAGTGGTGGAGCACGTCAGGACAGTGGGCGACGACCCGCAGGAGGAACTGGCTGCCCGGCTGCGGCTGCTCCAGGAGCTGTCGAAACGGGGCGTACGGGCCCTCGCACGGGACGCCGGCCTCAGCTCGTCGTCGCTGTCCCGGTATCTCAGTGGCCGGACGGTCCCGCCCTGGCCCGCGGTCATCGCCCTGTGCCGCCTCGTCCAGCGCGATCCCCGCCCGCTGCGCCCCCTGTGGGAGCGGGCCTCCAACCCTCTTCCGGCCCCGCCGAAGACCAGCCGCCAGGTCCCCCCGCCGTCGCCGCCCGCCGGGGCCCCGCGTCCGCCCCGCAACGACCTTCCGCGCGACGTGCCCGACTTCACCGGCCGCGAGGCCCAGCTCGCGGCCGTACTCGACGGGGTCGCCGCCGGCCGGGTGATCGCCGTCGACGGCATGGCGGGCGTCGGCAAGACCTGCCTGGCCGTGCACGCCGCCCATCGGCTCGCCGCCGACTACCCGGACGCCCAGCTCTACCTCGATCTGCACGGCTTCACCGAGGGCCGCAGGCCGCTCGACCCGGACCGCGCCCTGCGCACGCTCCTCGCCGCCCTCGACGTGCCGTCCGAGAAGGTCCCGCAGGACGGCGGGGTCGAGGAACTGGCCGCCTGCTGGAGATCCGAACTCGCCCACCGGCGGGCCGTCGTGGTCCTCGACAACGCCGCCGACGCCGAGCAGGTCCGCCCGCTGCTGCCCGGTGCCGGCCCCTCCGTCGCCCTCATCACCAGCCGCAACCGGCTGCTCGGACTCGACGAGGTCCCGCCGGTGTCGCTGGACGTGCTGACCGAGCAGGAGAGCGCCGAGCTGCTGGCCCGCGCCAGCGGCGAGACCGACGGCCGCGAGGGACGCCTGGCCCGTGACCCCGGGTCCACGGCCGAGGTACTGCGCCTGTGCGGCCGGCTGCCACTGGCGCTCCGGCTGGCCGCGGCCCGGCTGCGGCACCGGCCGGGCTGGACGGTGGGCATCCTCGTCGAGCGGATGGCGGAGGGGGCGAGCGAGTTCGACACCGCGTTCGCCATGTCCGTACGGCAGTTGGACCGCGCCAAGGCCCGGTTGTTCCGGCTGCTCGGCCTGCTGCCGGGGTCGTCGTTCGACGAGCACGTGGCGGCGGCACTCGCGGACGTGCCGCTGCGCAGCGCCCGCGCGATGCTGGAGGATCTGCTGGACGCGCACCTGGTCCAGCAGCCGACGGCAGGCCGCTACCGCCTCCACGACCTGGTCCACCAGCACGCCCGCCGCGCCACCGAGGAGCAGGACTCCCCGGCGGAACGGGACCGGGCCCTGACCCGGGTGCTCGACTACTACGTGCACGCGGCGGCCGCCGCCGACGCGGCGATGCCCTTCCTGTCGCTGAGCCGCGAGGCCTCCGTGCACCGCCCTCCGGCCGAACTGCCGCAGTTCAGCGACAAGATCGCGGCTCTCGTCTGGTTCGGCACCGAGTACCTGAACCTGCTGGCCGCGTTCGAGGCGGCGGAGGACGCCGGGGCCGACCGGCACCTGTGCGAACTACCCCGCTTCATGCGGGCGTACTTCGCCCGGCGCTGCGGCACCACGATGCTCAACGGCCTCTTCGAACGGTCCCTGGCCGCCGCGCAGCGCCTCGCCGACCCCTTGCAACTGGCCGAGGCACACAGCGACTTGGGCTTCGCCCGCTACAACGCCGGCCGGATGGCGGAGGCGGGCGCCGCGTACGAGGAGGCGGCGCGACTGGTGCTCCAGGCGGGGGACATCCGCGCGGAGGCCGAACTGACCATGCGGCGCGGCTACTTGAGATGGGACGAGGGATACGTCGAGGAGCCGCTGGACCTGTTCCGGCTGGCGGGGAAGCTCTACGCCGACGCCGACTGCCCCATGGGCACGGCCCACGCCACCGCGTACGAGGCCTGGGCGCTGCTGCAACTGGGACACCGTGAGGAAGCGGCCCAACTCGCCCGTACGACGCTGGAGATCCCGCACGCCGACGGGGCCTGGCCTCCCACGCTGACGGCCCTGATCACGCTGGGCGTCGCCATCGCCCACGAGGACCCCGACGAGGCTGCCGAACACCTGCACCGGGCGCTCGCGCTGGCTCGCGAGGACGGCCACAAGCACAACGAGGCCTGGTGCCTGAACTGCCTCGGCGTCGCCCTGCGCCGGATGGGCCGCCACGAGGAGGCCCTGGCAAGCCACGAGCAGGCGTTCGCGCTGCTGGACGAGCTGTTCGAGGACCACTGGAAGATCCACTTCCTCAGCGCCTACGGCGAGACGTGCCGTCTGGCAGGCCTGCCGGAGCAGGCCCTGCGCCTCCATCACCAGGCCCTGGACCTGGCCCCGAAGCTCGGCTACCGCCACGCGGAGGCCCTGGCCCACGAGGGCATCGCGGCGGTCCTCGACGAGACGGACCCGAGGGCGGCGGCCGAACACCGGGCAGCGGGTCGGGCCGTTCTGCCGGAGCCCGCGCCGGGCGTCTGAGGCGGCGACTTGTCACTTCGATCGCGTCTGCCCAGGTCAGCACCCCGATCGGCGACGCCGACGTCCTGATCTGCGGCGGCGCGCCAGCACGTGCGCCGCACTGAGCGACCCACGGCTTCCTCCACCCTGCCGACCCGCACGCTTGCAAAAGCGGAACGATGTTCCGTATCGTCGACGGAACAAGGTTCCGTTTCTCCGTGTCGGCGGAGCGGAACCCCCGCAGCCGAGCCGTGCCATGCCGCACGGCCCCACCCGCCATGGAGGAACACGCTCATGCAGTACCGCACCTTGGGCCGCACCGGTGTCCTGGTCAGCTCTCTCGCGCTCGGCGCGATGAACTTCGGCAGGATCGGCCGCACCACCCAGGACGAGGCCACCGCGATCGTCGACGCCGCTCTCGAGGCCGGCGTCAACGTCATCGACACCGCCGACATGTACGGCGACGGCGAGTCGGAGGAGATGGTCGGCAAGGCCATCGCCGGCCGCCGCGACGACATCGTGCTGGCCACCAAGGCCGGCATGCCCATCGGCACCGAACGCAACCACCAGGGCAGTTCGCGCCGCTGGCTGGTCACCGAACTGGACGCCAGCCTGAGCCGCCTCGGCGTCGACCACGTCGACCTGTACCAGATCCACCGCTGGGACCCGAACACCGGCGACGAGGAGACGCTGTCGGCCCTGACCGACCTGCAACGCGCCGGAAAAATCCGCTACTTCGGCTCCTCCACCTTCCCCGCCCACCGCATCGTGCAGGCCCAGTGGACCGCCCGCGAGCACCACCTGGGCCGCTACGTCACCGAGCAGCCCAGCTACTCCATCCTCCAGCGCGGCATCGAGGCCCACGTCCTGCCCGTCACGCAGGAGTACGGCCTCGGCGTGCTGGTGTGGAGCCCGCTGGCGTCGGGCTGGCTGTCGGGCGCCATCCGCGCGGGCCGGGACATCACCACCCACCGCTCGGCGATCCTCCCCGAGCGCTTCGACACCACGATCCCCGCCAACCGGGCCAGGCTCGACGCCGTGGAGCGACTGATCAAGGTGGCCGAAGAGGCGGGGCTCACGCTCATCCAGCTCGCACTCGGTTTCGTGACCGCCCATCCCGGGGTGACCAGCGCGCTCATCGGCCCCCGCACGGTCGACCACCTGCATGCCCAACTCGCCGCCGCGGACACCGTCCTGACCGCCGACGTCCTCGACGCGGTCGACGAGATCGTCGCCCCCGGCACCGACCTGGCCCCGCACGAGAAGCACGACACCCCGCCCGCGCTCCTCGACCCGTCACTGCGCCGCCGCTGACCGCCGGGGGAGACCCCGCACGAAAGGGACCGACCGTCCATGCCGCATCACTCCCCGCCCAGCTTCGGGATCATGACCGCCCCCATGCAGGTCGACTACCACGACATCCTGCGGGTCTGGCGCGAGGCGGACACCCTCCCCGCCATCGAGCACGCCTGGCTCTTCGACCACCTCATGCCGATCGGCGGAGACCCCGGCGGACCGGCCCACGAGGGCTGGACCCTCCTCGCGGCGCTGGCCGCCCAGACCCGCCGCCTACGGCTCGGCGTCATGGTGACCAGCAACCGCTTCCGGCCACCCGCGATGCTGGCCAAGATCGCCACGACCGTCGACATCGTCTCCGGCGGCCGGCTCGACTTCGGCATCGGCGTCGGCTCCCGCCCCGACCACCCCCTGGCCAGACGCGAGTACGAGGCCCACGGACTGCCCTTCCACGACTCCGCGCACGCCGTGGAGAGCCTCGCCGAATCCTGCACGCTGATCAAGCGCCTGTGGACCGAGGAGGAAACCTTCGACCACCACGGCACCCACCACCACCTCACCGGCGCCTTCGCCAACCCCAAACCGGTCCAGCGCCCCCACCCCCCGGTCCTCATCGGCGGCCGCTCGTCCGCGACCCTGCGCATCGCCGCCCGCCACGCCGACCTGTGGAACATCCCCGGTGGTGACATCGACGACGTGACCCGTCGCAGTGCCCTGCTGGACCGCTACTGCGAGGAGATCGGCCGCGACCCCGCCGACATCACCCGCTCGATCCACCTGCCGGTCTCCTACGACCGCCCCGGCGCCACCCGTGACGCGATCACCGAGGCGACCGACGCGGGCTTCACCCACATCGTCCTCGGCCTGCCGGCGCCCTACCTCGCCCACGTCGCCCGATGGGTCGCCGAGGAACTCATCGGCCCCTCGGCCCGGCCGGTCACTTCCAGCCGTACGCGTACGCCGCCACCCACGTGATGTCGAGCTGCGCGCTGCTTCCCGGCGCCGCCCCCGGGCCCTCCAGAGCGCTCTCGTTCTGGAGCACCCAGGACAGGGGACGGTCCGGCACCTCACGGGTGTCATGCCCCGTCTGCCGGCCGTCTACGAAGAACCGCACGTGGCCCGGCGTCCACTCGGTGGACACCGTGTGCCACCGCGTCCAGTCGTCGCTCCCCGGGAAGTACCCCTGTTCACCGCCGCCGCAGGGATGGTGGAAGGAGCTGAGGGGCCCGGTCCACTCGCCCTCGGGGTGGTCCATCTCGCAGCCCCCGCCGTAGTGCAGCCACGCGGACTTGTAGCCGGGAGCGAGTTTCGTGACCCTGATGCGCGCGCTGTACTTGCCGTATGTCATCTGCATCACCGCACGCGGCACCAGGGCCGCGGCATGCACGGGACCGCCGTCCGCGGGCCGCCACATCCGGATCGACATCCGCCCGTCGCCGTTCGCCGCGGGACCGACGCTCACGGTGTCCTCCGGGTGGTGGACACCGACCACGTCCCGCCCCCGGTCGGCGGCCGTGTCCGGCCAACCCGTCGGATACGCCCACCAGTTGTCGCGGTACTTCCCCGTCAGGCCCCCGCAGTGGGCCGCGGAGGTGTCGACGTCGTGCTCGCAGTCGCTGAACGACCCCAGCGGCACCCGGTCGCCGTTGAAGTCCTCGGCGAGAACCTGCCAGAAGGGCCCGCAGTCACCGCGGGGCAGGTGTGTGGCGGTGGTGCGGCAGGCGTCGGCCGGTGCGGGGGCCCCGTCGGCCCGGGGGAGGCCGAGGAGTCCGCCGCCCACGAGCAGGAGGCTCGCGGCCGTCACCAGGATTCGCTTGCGGTGGTGCGGCGCTGCGTGTGAACCCATCCCGAGGCTCCTTCAGGCGGCCGACGCCGTCCGCCCCTGCCGCGCCGGGCACCTGAAAGGCCATGAACCGCGGCGGAGCGGACCGCACTTCGCGAAGGAACATCCTCGCCCGCCGCACTGCGCGGCGCCATCCCCCGGACAAGCCGCGAACCGGAAGGCCCGCTCCGCCTGCCGCCTCAGAACTCGCTGTCGATGCCGGTCACGACCGCGGGGCCCAACGGGGCGTCCTCCTCCGCCAGGCCGCTGTCACGCAGAGCCCGGGAGACCAGCCGTACCGCTTCGGCCTCGGCCTGCGACCGGTCGGGGGCCTCGACCTCCACCCGGGCGGCGAACATGCCGTCCTCCTCCATGGTCAGCACACTCAGCTCCTCGCTCTCCCCGAGATCGGTGTTCCGGGGATCCTGAGGCCGAAGCCTTCGTCCGATGTCGGAGCAGACGCTGTCGGGCACTCCGCGCAGGAACGTGCCGGGGACGGTGATGACATAGGTGGTCACGGGGACTCCTTTCAGACGTCCTACCCGGTTCCCCCTCAGGCCGATCGGAACCGAAGGCACAGGGAGGTCTCCGGATGTGGAGGAGGCGTGCCGCCCGGGGTGGTTTTCTGAAACCGACCCCGCATGGTCACGCCGTTCGCGGGTAAACGCGGCCAGAACACCTGAATCTCGGGATGGGCGGAAGATGACGACGTCGGTGACGGCTGGCACAGGTACGGCAGGGCCGGAGGGGGAGACCTTCGGTGGGAGCGGCCATGAGCTCGGCCATGCTCTCCGTGGCGCCGACGGCCACCTGCTCATCCCCCTCGACCTCGCGGGGAACTGACCAGGGAGTGAAGATCGTTTACGAGGATCAGGACTGCCGAGGCGGCCACAGAGCCCGCCTGACGACCGGCCCCCGGGTGGACGTGCTGTCCCACGGCCGTGGGCGACGGGTGAACATCGGATCGTCGCTCTGACCGTGTTCCCGGCGTTGCCCTGGGCAACCGCCGGCGGCAGACGACCTGTATGGAGTGGGGAGGCCGGGACGAGAGTGATCCCGGGGACTGAGGCCGCCGAGCTGGTGTCGACGGCGGCAGCCGCCGCCGAGACGGCGTGGGAGCACTGGGAGCCGTCGGTGCTCCTCGTGGAGGACGACCCCGGCGACGCGATGCTCGTGGAGGAACTGGTCGTCGACGGCGCCGTGAAGATGCGGCTGCGCTGGGTGCGGTCGATGACCGAGGCGGCCGAGGTGCTGGCCACCGAGACGCCCGACTGCGTCCTGCTCGACCTGCACCTGCCGGACGCTCATGGTCTGGAGGCGGTCTCCCTGGTCCAGGGGCTGGCCGAGCGGGTCGCGATCGTCGTCCTCACCGGGCTCGCCGAGGAGCAGACCGGCCTCGCCGCGGTCGCGGCCGGCGCACAGGACTACCTGGTCAAGGGCCGGGTGGAGCCCGAACTGTTCGGGCGGGCGGTGCGCTACGCGATCCAGCGCAAGCAGACCGAGCAGGCAGCCGTGGCCCTCCAGGCCGGCGCGCTCCAGGCGCAGGAGAACGCCCGCCTGGAGCGCGGACTGCTGCCCCGCCCTCTGCTGCGCGCCGAGGGCGTCCAGGTCGTGGCCCGCTACCGGCCCGGACGCGCGCAGACCCTGCTGGGCGGTGACTTCTACGACATCGTCCAGAGCGCCGACGGCACCCTCCACGCCCTCATCGGGGACGTCTCCGGGCACGGCCCGGACGAGGCGGCCCTGGGAGTCGCCCTGCGGATCGCCTGGCGCACCCTCGTCCTCAGCGGCATCACCGGCGCCCAGCAGATGGCCCGGCTCGAGGAACTGCTGATGGCAGAACGGGCCCGTGACGAGGTCTTCGCGACCCTCGTGACCCTGGCCGCCGTCCCGGGAGAGCAACAGGCCCGCATCGTACGAGCCGGTCATCACGGCCTGCTCCGGCGCACCGGAACGGACGTGGAGTGGGTGGAGGTGCCCGGCGGACCGGCGCTGGGCATGGTGCCCGGCGGCGCGAGCTGGCCGACCGCGGAACTGCCGGTACCGGCGGGAACGTCGGTGGTGCTCTTCACCGACGGCCTCTTCGAGGGGCATGTGAGCCGTGGCACGGAACGCCTGGGCGAGGAAGGGCTGTTGGCCCTAGCCCGGGAGGGAGCCGGCCTGGATCCGGAGCCCTTCGTGGACCGGCTGATAGAGAAGGCCGAGAGCCTCGCCGAAGCGCGGGGCGGCCTGGCAGACGATGTGGCCGTCGTCCATCTGAACTGGAACTGAGTGAGTGGGAGCACGGTGTCGGACCACATGGTGAGGCGAGGGATGGGCGCGGTGTGGAGGGGGCGCCGACTGACGGTGCAGGGGTGGTTCTACCTGCTGCTGGCCGTCATGACGCTGCTGGTGGTGATCGGCAGCGTGGTCGGCGCGGGCCTCCTCGGCCGGACGGCGGAGGTGAGTGATCGGTTGCTGCGCCGCGTCCAGCCCGCCCAGACCGAGGCGTACCGGCTGCAGGCGGCGCTGGCCAACCAGGAGTCGGGCATCCGCGGTTACGCGATCGCCGCCGACCGGCAGTTCCTCACCCCCTACATCCAGGGCAAACGGGACGAGGCGGGCTCGGCGGCCCGGCTGCGCGAGTTCATCGGCGACCGGCCCGAACTGCTGGCGGACCTGAGGGCGATCGAGACCCAGGCGGCCGACTGGCGCCGCGGCTACGCCGAGCCTCTCGCGGCCTCGGTCACGCCCGGCCGTCCCAAGCCGCTGGACCAGCGGAAGGCCGATGAGGGCAAGAAGGAGTTCGACCGGCTGCGCGCCCTGTATGCCAAGCAGAACACCGACCTGGCGAAGGCGGTGGAGGAGGGCCGTTCCCATCTCGTCCATGTACGGAAGGTGCGCGACTGGGTCCTGGCGGGCATGGTCGCGGTCTTCCTGCTGGCCGGCGTCGCCTGCGCCGTCCTGGTCCGCATCCTGGTGACACGCCCTCTGGAGGCGCTGGGCAAGGCGTCGAGGCGGGTGTCGGGAGGTGACTTCGCCCACGTCATCACCAGCGATGGTCCGGCCGACCTGACCGCGGTGGCCAATGCCGTCGAAGGCATGCGCTGGCACATCGTGGCCGAACTCGAAGCCTCCCGCGAACAGCAACAGGAACTGACCCGGCAGGCCGCCGACCTCGACGAGCAGGCCGTGGAATTGCGCCGCTCCAACGCGGAACTGGAGCAGTTCGCCTACGTCGCCTCCCACGATCTGCAGGAGCCGCTGCGCAAGATCGCCTCCTTCTGCCAGCTGCTGGAGAAGCGCTACGGCGACAAGCTCGACGACCGGGGTCGGCAGTACATCGACTTCGCCGTCGACGGGGCCCGGCGCATGCAGGTCCTCATCAACGACCTGCTGACCTTCTCCCGGGTCGGACGGGTCAACGACGCCCGGGTGCCGGTCGGTCTCGACCTGGCGCTGGACAAGGCGCTGGCCAACCTCGGGACGGCCGTCGAGGAGTCCGACGCCCGCGTCGACCGCCCGGAACACCTGCCCGAGGTCGTCGGGGACCCGACCCTGCTGGCCATGCTCTGGCAGAACCTGGTCGGCAACGCCCTCAAGTTCCGCCACCCCGACCGCACCCCGCACGTGTCCATCACCTGCGGAACGGATCCCGACGATCCCGACAGCCTGCTGATGTCCGTCACGGACAACGGCATCGGCATTCCCGAGCAGTTCACGGAGAAGGTGTTCATCATCTTCCAGCGGCTGCACGGCCGGGACGCCTACGGTGGTACCGGCATCGGTCTGGCACTGTGCAAGAAGATCGTGGAACAACACGGTGGCAGGATCTGGATCGACACCGCTCACACGGACGGCACGCGTTTCTGCTTCACCCTTCCGTCCATCGCCGAGAGCCCGGAGGAGTCCGGTATCGGCAGCGAGGATAAGGTTCTGGCATGACCACCCCAGCCGCCAACCCCATAGACGTGCTCCTCGTCGAGGACGATCCCGGCGACGAGCTGATGACCCGTGAGGCGTTCGAGGACAACAAGATCGGCAACACGCTTCATGTGGTCCGGGACGGCGAGGAGGCACTGGACTTCCTCTACCGACGCGGCGACCACACGGAAGCGCCGCAGCCCGACCTCATCCTGCTCGACCTCAACCTCCCCAAGTACGACGGCCGTCAGGTCCTGGAGAAGATCAAGTCAGACCCGGAACTGGCCCACATCCCCGTCGTCGTCCTCACCACCTCCGCGGCTGAGGAGGACATCCTGCGCAGTTACAAGCTCCACGCCAACGCCTATGTGACCAAGCCGGTCGATCTGGACCAGTTCATCGCCGCGGTCCGTCAGATCGACGACTTCTTCGTCCAGGTCGTCCGACTGCCACGCCACTTCTGAAGCCGCCGCGCAACCAGCGTCCCGGCGCCCGCCGCTGCCCCCGGCTGTCGATGCTCGCCGGGCGGTTCGGGCGTCAGCCGCCGGCCAGGAGCTCGGAACGGCTCGGCGAGGGCATACCCGTCAGGTCGCGCCGCGGGCGGACGCGGAAGAGCAGCGCGGGGCTGTTGCAGGAAGGCGAGACCTGCCGACAAGGGCACCCGGCCCCGAACCGCGCCTACATGGGCGCGGACGGGCTGAAAGGGAAGCTTTCCTGACAGTCCAGCCGGCGGCCGTGATCTCATCCGCGCTCGCGAAGATACGCCTCCAGCTCGGCGGCCCCGGCCAGCATCGCCCGGCCGCGGGCGGACAGCCGACCGTGCCAGTCTCCCAGCGCGTCCTGCAACGGCTCCAGACCGCCGGCCTCCCGGACCTGGGCGATCAGTGGCGCGATCTGCTCCAGCAGATAGCCGCCCCGCCTGAGCTGATGGGTCAGCCGGGCGTCCCGTACGGCGGCCTCGTCATAGACGCGATATCCGGTCAGCGCGTCACGGCGCGGCCGCACCAGCCCGGCGCGCTCCCATTTGCGCAGCGTCGCGGGCCGGATTCCGAGCTTGCCGGCCAGCGGCCCGATGAACACGCCCCCGGGCCCGGACCCGGACGCCGACCCGGTCCGCGGGGTCGGCTCGGGCGCCGTGGCGAGGTCCAGGTCGCGCAGGGCCCGCTCCACGGCCTGGAGGGTCCGCCGGTCGTCGAGGAGCTCGGCGTGGCTCTCGTCGATGAGACGGAACGCGTCCTCGACGACGCCCTCGTTCACGGCTCGCATGATCGACGACGCCGTCCGGTGGCCGTGGCCGGGCAGCAGGGCGAGGAAGGCGCTCAGGGCGCTCGCATGCAGCGCGGTGTAGGTGCGGTAGCCGTGAGGCGTGCGGCCGGCGGCCGGAAGGATGCCGGCCTCCTCGTAGTTGCGGACCGCCTGGGTCGACAGACCGTGTCCGCGCGCCAGGTCGACCGGCCTGAGCCGCCCCTCACTTTGAAGCTTTCTTCCCATGTCAGGGACGGTATCGCGAAAAAGTTTCAACCGAAGGTTCAACGATAGCGTTGAAGGCATGGCGACTGACATCAAGCACACCGCCCACGCCGTCGACGCTGTCGCCGTCATGGGGCTGCTCCCGTCCCGGCCCCGACTGCTCGCCCTGGGTGAGCCCACCCACGGCGAGGACACGCTGCTCGAACTGCGCAACGACCTCTTCCGGCAGCTCGTCCAGCAGGAGGGTTACCGGACGATCGCGATCGAGAGCGACTGCATGAGGGGCCTGGCGGTGGACGACTACGTCACCTCGGGCACCGGCACCCTCGACGAGGTCATGGCGCGCGGATTCAGCCACGGATGGGGTGCCTCCGCGGCCAACCGCGCACTCGTGCGCTGGATGCGCGCCCACAACGACGGCCGGCCCGCGTCCGAGCGGGTCCGCTTCGCCGGCTTCGACGGCCCGCTGGAGATCACCGGCGCCGCGAGCCCCCGGCAGGCCCTCACCGCACTCCACGGCTACCTCACGGCCCATGTGGACGCGGACCTGCTCCCCTGCGGCGCGCGGACGCTCGACCGCCTGCTCGGCGCCGACGACCGGTGGACCGACCCGGCCGCGATGACGGACCCGGCCCGGTCGGTGGGGCGGTCCGAGGCGGCGGGCCGACTGCGGCTGCTCGCGGACGAGTTGGTGACCCTGCTCGACGTCCGGACACCGCACCTGATCACGGCGACCTCGCGGGACGACTGGGAACGGGCGTGCCTGTACGGGCGCACGGCGACCGGTCTGCTGCGCTACCACCACGGGATGGCGGACACCTCACCGGCCCGCATGGCAACCCTGTGCGCGCTGCGGGATTCGATGATGGCCCACAACCTCCTCGCCGCCGCCGCTCGCGGCCCGGTACTCGTCCATGCCCACAACTCCCGTCTCCAGCGGGAGAAGAGCTCGATGCGGACATGGGAGGGGCCGGTGGAGTGGTGGAGCGCCGGCGCGCTGGTGCACGCCCGGCTGGGGGAGGAGTACGCCTTCGTGGCCACGGCCCTCGGCGCGATCCGCCACCAAGGAGTGGACGCACCGCCGCAGGACACCATCGAAGGCCTCCTGTACGCCCTCCCGGAGGAGCACAGCCTCATCGACCCCCGGCGCCTTGCCACCACGCTCGCCGACACACCGCCTGCGCCACGCACGTCCCCGTGGTTCGGCTACGCCCCCTTCGACCCGGCCCAACTGGCAGGCATCGACGGGCTCGTGTTCGTCAAGGACGTCTCGCGGAGCTAGTCGCCACCGTCTCCCGGCCGGCCGAACTCCCGTTTGGCTGACCAACCTTCGTTCGAACCTACGAAGTTCCCGCGCAGTGGGTTACTGATCGCCTCTCGCACTGGTAGGAAACATTCCTAACAATCAGGTCTGGACCAACTCTCCACCCCCCACCTCCACTTGGAGCCCCCGTGGAACCTGACACAGTGCACCCGGCAGCCCACCCGTCCCGCCGCACCCTCCTCGCCCTGATGGGTGCGGCGACCTGCGTGGGCGTGTTCGGCTCGGCGCCCGCCACAGCGGCACCCTCGGCCGCGCCGGGCCTCGACGACCCCGCGAAGAAGGAGATCGCCATGAAGCTGGTGTCGAGCGCGGAGAACTCCTCGCTCGACTGGAAGGCGCAGTACAAGTACATCGAGGACATAGGCGACGGTCGCGGCTACACCGCCGGCATCATCGGCTTCTGCTCCGGCACCGGAGACATGCTCGACCTCGTCCAGCTGTACGCCGACCGCAAGCCCGGCAACGTCCTCGCCAGGTATCTGCCGGCACTGCGCCGTGTCGACGGCACCGACTCGCACGACGGCCTGGACCCGAACTTCCCCGACGACTGGCGCAAGGCCGCCCGGGACACGGCGTTCCAGCAGGCGCAGAACGACGAACGTGACCGCGTCTACTTCAACCCCGCCGTCAGGCAGGGCAAGGCGGACGGGCTGCGCGCGCTGGGCCAGTTCGCCTACTACGACGCGATCGTCATGCACGGCGACGGCGGCGACGCGACCAGCTTCAGCAGCATCCGCCGCCGGGCCCTCGGCCATGCCAAACCCCCGGCCCAGGGCGGCAACGAGACGACGTATCTCAACGCCTTCCTCGACGCGCGCGTGTGGGCGATGAAACAGGAGGAGGCGCACAGCGACACCAGCCGGGTCGACACCGCCCAACGCGTCTTCCTGCGCCAGGGCAACCTCGACCTGAACCCGCCGCTGGACTGGAAGGTCTACGGCGACAGTTACCACATCGGCTGACCGGCAAGGGCGACGGCCCGGTGCGCCATGCACCGGGCCGTCGTCGATTCGTGCGGAGCGCGTCGGGAACGCCATGCTGTGAAATCGCTCCCGGCGGAGCGTGTTTGGCGTCGAAGCGAGCGGTAACGCGATGTCCATGAGTGAATCGAACGAGCAGACGAACCAAGATTCCGCAAGCACCCGGACCGCTGCGGCGAAGGCCCGGCGTACCACCGCGAAGGCCACCGCCCCGGCGACCAAGGCGGCGGACAAGGCGGCCGCGAAGGCGGATGACGCTGCGTCAGCGGGCAAGGAGGCGACGGAGCGGACGGCCAAGACGGCGAGCGGGGCCGCGCAGACCGCGGCCAAGAGCGTCGAGGCCGGCCGTCAGACCGTCATCGCCGCCTCGGGGCAGGCCGCGGCCGTCGCCAAGACGGCCTGGACGGTGATCGCCCAGCGAAAGCTCATCGCCGCAGGCGTGGGTGCGGGCCTGACCGCGCTGACCGCCACGTCGTACGCGGTCGGCCGACGCTCGGGACGTCATACGCACGGTCCGATCACCCGCCTGACCGGCGGGCGGATCTGACGGCGGACGGGCGGGCCCGCAGGCGTTCCTCCAAGGCGGGGGCGTACCGACTTGCTGTCACCGTTCTCGCGACAGCAGATCGGTGAGACGGGCGCCCGCCGCCCACCGCCGCAGAGCGGAACCGTCGAGCAGGCGGATCGTCTGCTCCCTGCGCGCCCACCGGATGTCGCGGGCGGTGAAGACACCGCGATGTACCACCAGACGCAGAGCTGACACCTCGTCCCCGCGGTGCGGGTGAGGGTGCGGCTCGTCCTCGTCGGGGAGCGGCTCCGCCACCGGCCGGAAGGCCACGTCGATGCGACGGCCGGCCGCGTCCCGGGCGCACAGACGCGGCCGGTCCGGAGCGGGCAGCAGCCGCACCCGCCACCCGTCCCGGCGCAGCATCCGCGCCACCGCCAACGCGAGTTGCTGGGTGTCCAGCTCGAGCAGCTCGTCCGCGGTGTAGTAACCCAGACGACGGCGAGCGCCAGGTCGCCCGTGCCGTATCGCGGCCGTGACGGTCAGGCCCAGGAAGACGACACCGGCGACAGGGACGACGATCCCGGCGGCGCGGTACCCTGCGGCGAGCGCGGCCGCCACCGCGCACACGGCCGCCACGACAGCGGCGAAGGCGGGCAGCACCTCACGGAACCTGGGCCCGTACAGTCCCCGGGCCCGGAGCGCGCGCACGACGTGCCGTTTCTGCGCTCGGCGCGACGGGTAGAGGCCGGACGTCCACGATAGGCGTGCCACAGCCCCAGCCCTCCCCGTGCCGCCGGTCCGCACCCGTCTCTTCACGGATACCCAGCGCGCGGCCAAGTGCCGTGAATACAGGGGAGATTCGGCCACCCACGCCGAGCGCACGGAAGCGTCGGGGGGCGCGCTGGACGGCGCTGTGACACCTCGTCCCCGAGGGTGGACCTCCACGTCGGCGCAGGTCGCTTCCGCCGACCCGGTTGCGAGTGCTCGCTCACAGGCGAGGCTGGATACATGGGCACCGGGGCACACGGGAAGGACAGGACGGCCGAGTGAACACGCCCCAGACCGGCACGGAGCGGGCGGCCGACCAGCGAGGAGAGGAAGACATGGCAGGGGCGGACGACACCGGGGCTCTCGGGAGACCACCCGCGGCAGCACCCGCTGCGGGGCTCACCAGGGCCCTGGAAGCCATCGGGACCGCGGCGTACGTCGTGGACGAAGAAGGCCACGTCATCGCCGTGAACACCCACGCCGAACAGATGCTGGTCCGCCCCGCCGAGGCGTTTCTCGGCCGCGACGCACACGACCTGCTGCACCGGGACGCCCACGGCCACCTCCTGCCGCGAAGCCGGTGCAGCATGCGGCAGGCGTTCCACGCCGGGCGCACCGCCCAGGCCGACGGGGACCACTTCGAGTGCGGCGACGGATCTCTGCTGACCGTCTCGTGGCTGATCACGCCGTACGACGTGGACGGCCGGGAAGCCGGCACGCTCGTGCTCGTCCACGCCCAGCGCCCTCCGGAGGCCGACAGCCCACCGGAGGCGGCGGCCCAGCCGATGCCGGAACTCGAACGGCTCGCCCTGCTGGCCGAGACCACCACCCGCCTGACGTCCACGCTCGACGTCGAGGAGACGCTGCGGCGGCTGGTGACCCTGGTGGTGCCCCGGCTCGCGGACTGGGCCGTCGTCGACCTGATCACCGAGCGCGACGAGGTGTGGCGCAGTGCGGTCGTCCACGCGGAGGGCGACGCCCTGGTGCGCCACGAGGACCTTCAGGGACCGATGCCCCCGGTCCCGGAGGAGTCGCCGATGCCCCTGTCCAGAGCCCTGCGCGGAGTCGCCTCCACCCTGGCCGGCCCGCAGACCTACCAGCGGGAGCCGGATTCCGGTATCGCGGTGGAACAGCGCCGCCTGTTCGAGGCCACCGGCATCAGGTCCGCCGCCATCGCCCCCATCCGCAGCACCCGCGCCGTCCTGGGCGCCCTGACCCTGGGCCGGGCCAAGGATCCGGTGGACTTCACCCCGGTCGATCTCCCGCTGATCGAGGACATCGCCCGCCGTGCCGGCCTGGCCCTGGACAACGCGCGTCTCTACCAGCGTCAGCGCAAGGTCGCCGAGACCATGCAGAACCACCTGCTGCCCCAGATGCCTCCCGTGCCCGGCCTGCAGATGACGGCCCGCTATCTGCCCGCTCCGGACGCCTCACAGGTCGGCGGCGACTGGTACGACGCCTTCACCCTCTCCGACGGCGCCACCGCGCTGGCGGTGGGAGACGTCGTCGGCCACGACCTGGAGGCCGCGGCCGGCATGGCACAACTGCGCAACATGCTCCGCGCCTACGCCTGGTCCCACCAGGACCCGCCGAGCCGGATCGTCGCCCGGCTCGACGCGGCGGTCATGCACATCACCGATGTCACCATGGCCACCATGGTCTTCGCCCGGATCGAGGAGCGGGACGACGGCCACTGGGAACTGACCTGGACCAATGCCGGCCACCCGCCACCCCTCCTGATCAGCCACGACGGCCTGGCCACCTACCTCACCGACGGCCACGGCATCCTCCTGGGCACCGGGCTTCAGGCACCCCGCACCGACGCGACCGCCGTGCTCCCGCCCGGCTCCACCCTGCTGCTGTACACGGACGGCCTGATCGAGGCAGCAGGCCGTTCCCTCGACGAGGGGCTGCAGCACCTGCGCCGGCACGCCGCCGCCCTCGCCCACCGTCCCCTGGCCTCCTTCACCGACCAGGTGCTGCGCCGGGTCAGACACGTCCGCAACGACGACGACGTCGCCCTGCTCGCCATACGGGCACCCGGCAGAACGTGATGCGGACAGCCGGCCGGGCACCCGCACAGGGGCGCCCGTACCAGCACCCCGCGCCACCTCGGCGACTCCCGACCGTGATAGACAACGCCCGTGAACCCACGGGCCGTTTGCGCCCGGCACTCCGGTGACCGCCCGACAACAGGACTTGATGCAAGTGATTCTGAAGACCTTCCGCTGGGCGTTCGCGGTCACCGCGCTCGGCCTGGCCGCAGGAGTGCTGTACGACGGCTGGGCCGCGTTCGGGATCGTGGCGATCCTGGCCGTGCTGGAGATCTCCCTGTCGTTCGACAACGCGGTGGTCAACGCCGGAATCCTGAAGAAGATGAACACCTTCTGGCAGAAGATCTTCCTCACGGTCGGCGTCCTGATCGCCGTGTTCGGCATGCGGCTGGTCTTCCCGGTCGTGATCGTCGCGATCACCGCGAAGCTCAATCCGTACGACGCGGTCCAGCTGGCTCTGACCGACAAGGACCGTTACCAGCAGCTGGTCACCGACGCGCACCCGGCGATCGCCGCGTTCGGTGGCATGTTCCTGCTGATGATCTTCCTGGACTTCATCTTCGAGGACCGGGACATCAAGTGGCTGGCCTGGCTGGAGCGGCCGCTGGCCAAGCTCGGCAAGGTCGACATGCTGTCGGTCTGCATCGCGCTGGTCGTCCTGCTGGTCACCGCCTTCACCTTCGCGACCCACGCCCACCAGCACGGCGGCGCGCACGCCGACAAGGCGCAGACCGTCCTGATCTCCGGCATCGCGGGCCTGATCACCTACCTGGTCGTCGGCGGCCTCTCCGGCTACTTCGAGAGCCGACTCGAGGACGAGGAGGAACGCGAGGAAGAAGCCGAACGCTCCGGCGGCTCTGGTTCGCCGGTCAAGCTGGCCGGCCAGGCCGCGTTCTTCATGTTCCTGTACCTGGAGGTCCTGGACGCCTCCTTCTCCTTCGACGGCGTGATCGGCGCGTTCGCCATCACCAACGACATCGTCCTGATGGCGCTGGGTCTGGGCATCGGCGCGATGTACGTCCGGTCGCTGACCGTGTACCTGGTCCGCCAGGGCACCCTCGACGACTACGTCTACCTGGAGCACGGCGCGCACTACGCGATCGGCGCCCTCGCGGTGATCCTCATGGTCACCATCCAGTACCAGATCAACGAGATCATCACCGGCCTCGTCGGCGTGATCCTGATCGGCTGGTCCTTCTGGTCCTCCGTGCGCCGCAACAAGGCGCTCGCGGCCGCCGAGGGTGCGCCGGAGACGGACTCGGTTCCGGTGTCGTAGGCCCGAGCCTTCCGCCCCGCTGACCACCTCTGCCATGCCCACGGCGAACCGGGGCATCCGACGGGGTATGAAGGTGATGCCGACCCGGCGCCTGGCGCGCCTGATGGTGGTGCTGGCGCTGCTGCCCCTCGCCGGGGCGTGCAGCGACGATCACGACGGGGAATCCGGCGGCCCTCCGGCGGCGGGGACACCGCGCGTCGCGGGCTCCGGTGAACACGTGGTGATCGCCACCGACAACGGCCTGCGGCTGCGCCCGGCCGACGGCCGCGGCGTCACCGTCGACGACCGCGTCGACGAGCACTGGGCCCATCACGGGAAGGTGTGGACGCTCGACCTGTCGTGCGCCGACCGGACCACGGGTGACGGGTCGTGCCCCCGGATGCCGTACGTGGAGATCCCCGACGGCGTGAGTGTCACGGCCACCGCCCGCAACGCCGGCGTCGACGTGGCGGGCGTCGCCGCCGCGCTGGACATCACAACCGTCAACGGTGATGTGACGGTGACCCGTTCAGGACGCGACGACGCCGACGTACGCCTGTCCACGCGCAACGGCTCGGTGCGCGCGACGGGCGTGGAAGCGGGGCGACTGCACGCGGCGACCACGAACGGCGACGTGGTCGTCGGATGTGCCGCGGTCCCGTCCGGTGTCAGCGCCGCGACCGTCAACGGCTCGGTCGACGTCACCGTGCCCCACGACAGCCCGCCCTACCGGGTCACCGCGTCCACCGACAACGGGCACGCCACAGTGGCCGTCCCCGTACGCGACGCCGACCGGAACCACACCATGACGCTGACCACGGTCAACGGCGACGTCGACGCCCGCCGGGAATGACGTTCTGTGGGCCGCGGCGGCGGGCGAACTGTGGAAAATGCCGTCAGTGGTTTGAGCTTGTTTCGCCAGGGCAGACGGCGGGTCAGGTGCTTGGGATCACAGGCCCACCGCGGAAGCGGCCGAATGCGGCTCTCCTTGGTGCGTGCCGCCGAGGCCTCTCCCGCGACAGTCCGAGTGACGCGGCGCACGCGACCGCCCCCACTCCCACTGCGCATTTTGGAGGAGCGAATCATGCTCATGGCCCACCCCGCCCTTCTGACCGACCTGCTCGAGCGTTACGAGGCGCTGCATGTCCTGCACGCCGAGGACGGCAGCGTCGGAGCACGTCAGCGTCTCGAGGACGTGTCCTACACCCTGTGCATCGCCACGGGCACCCGCGACATCGAGTCCGCCCTGGCAGCGGCCCGTCGTCAGCTGTCCGGCGCCCGCTCCAAGGACGACTCACTGGTAGCGGGCGCGTGACGTGAGTGGCACGAGCCGACCGGGTACTCGGGTGATCCGCCGAACACCGGCCGGAGGCCGCCCGCTGCGCCAGGGGCAGTCACCTGCCGAGAACCCGAGAACCTAAGGAGCCCCTGAACATGACGGACGTGTCCGGCACCGGTCCCGCTCCGGCGGACGACCGCAAGGTGCTCACCAACCGCCAGGGCCACCCGGTCCACGACAACCAGAACCAGCGCACGGTCGGCGCCCGCGGGCCCGCCACCCTGGAGAACTACCAGTTCCTGGAGAAGATCAGCCACTTCGACCGGGAGCGCATCCCCGAGCGCGTCGTGCACGCGCGCGGTGTGACCGCCTACGGCTACTTCGAGTCCTACGGCGCCTGGGGCGACGAGCCGATCAGCCGGTACACCCGGGCCAAGCTGTTCCAGGAGCGCGGCAAGCGCACCGACCTGGCCGTCCGCTTCTCCACCGTCATCGGCGGGCGCGACTCCTCCGAGGCCGCCCGTGACCCTCGCGGCTTCGCCGTCAAGTTCTACACCGAGGACGGCAACTGGGACCTGGTCGGCAACAACCTGGGCGTCTTCTTCATCCGGGACGCGATCAAGTTCCCGGACGTCATCCACGCCCTCAAACCCGACCCGGTCACCTTCGAGCAGCAGCCGCGTCGCATCTTCGACTTCATGTCGCAGACGCCGGAGTCGATGCACATGCTGGTCAACCTGTTCAGCCCGCGCGGCATCCCCGCGGACTACCGCCACATGCAGGGCTTCGGCGTCAACACCTACAAGTGGGTCAACGCCGACGGTGAGACGAAGCTGGTCAAGTACCACTGGATGCCCAAGGTGGGCGTCCGCTCGATGACCGAGGAGGACGCCGCCAACGTGCAGGCCGACTCGCTTGGCCACGCCACCAAGGACCTGTACGAGGCGGTCGCCCGCGGGGACCACCCGGAGTGGGAGCTCCTGGTCCAGATGATGGACGACCACGACCACCCCGAGCTGGACTTCGATCCGCTGGACGACACCAAGACCTGGCCCGAGCAGGAGTTCCCGCCGCAGCCGGTGGGCCGGATGGTGCTGGACCGGATGCCGGACGACTTCTTCGCCGAGAACGAGCAGATCTCCTTCGGCACCGGTGTCCTCGTCGACGGACTGGACTTCTCCGACGACAAGATGCTGGTCGGCCGGACCTTCTCCTACAGCGACACCCAGCGCTACCGGGTCGGCCCGAACTACCTTCAGCTCCCCGTCAACCAGGCCAAGAACGCCGAGGTGCGCACCAACCAGCGTGACGGGCAGATGGCCTACCACGTGGACGGCGGGGGCGAGAACCCGCACGTCAACTACGAGCCGTCCATCACCGGCGGCCTGCGCGAGGCGCAGCACCCGACGCACGACGAACAGGGCCCGGAGATCCACGGCCGGCTCACGCGCAAGCGCATCCCCCGCACCAACGACTACCTGCAGGCGGGCCAGCGGTACCTGCTCCTGGAGGAGTGGGAGCGCGACGACCTGGTGAAGAACCTCACCGGCATGCTCGCGCAGTGTGATCGGCCCGTACAGGAACGCATGGTGTGGCACTTCCTGCTGGTGGAGAACGACCTCGGACTGAGGGTCGGCGACGGCCTCGGCATCAGCCCCGAGGACGTCGCCGGTCTGGAGCCGCTGGCCGGTCAGGACCTCACCGACGAGGACCGCAAGCGGTTGGCGAACCTCGGCAAGAACCCGCCGCGTGACGTCGAGGGTCTGACCATGACCCACTGTGTGCCGGACGAGCGCCACGTCGTGACCCGCTGAGCCACGGTGGACCAGGGCGGCACCGGCGGCGAGAGCGACGGCATGAGATCGTTGGGCCACCGATCCGTGAGAGGCGACCCGACGATGAACGAGGTGGAGCCGGGCGGCTCCGGCACCGCGGCGCGGACACTGGCCCGGCTGGCATTGCTCTGCCTGGCAGGAGTGGTCACGGCGGTGGTCGCCGCGGGCCAGTGGCTGCTCCTGCTGCTGGGCCTCGTGGGCCTCGCCCTGGCCGGTGCCGGCCTCTGGTGGGCGCTGGCCCACCGGGGCGTGACGCGTCTGGGCGGCGCCCTGCTGGCGGTGGCCTCGCCCCTCGCCGTCCTGGTCCTGTACGCCGTGTCCGGCCTGTGGCCGTTCGCGGCGTCGGCGCTGGGCCTGTGGGTGGCGGCACTGGCCTGCGCCAGAAGCGCGCTGCGCCGGCTGCGGGCGCCCCGAGGCGTGCACACGCGTCCGGTCCGGCCGCCCCGCAGACCGGTGCTCATCATGAATCCGCGCTCGGGTGGCGGCAAGGTCGTCGAGCACGCGCTGGTGGAGCGGGCCGAGGCGTTGGGCGCCCGGGTGATCCTGCTCGACGTGGACAGCAGCCCCGACCCGGCGACGCTGGCCCGCCAGGCTCTCGCGGAGGGCGCGGATCTGCTCGGCGTGGCGGGCGGGGACGGTACCCAGGCTCTGGTGGCGGGGGTGGCCGCGGAACACGACGTGCCGTTCATGGTCCTCGCCGCCGGGACCCGCAACCACTTCGCGATGGACCTGGGCCTGGACCGCGACGACCCGGCCGGCGGTCTCGATGCCCTCACGCACGGCGTGGAGATCCGTGTCGATCTGGGCGACGTGGCGGGCCGGCCCTTCGTGAACACCGTCTCGTTCGGGACGTACGCGGAGATCGTGCAGAGCCCCGAATACCGCGACGCCAAGGCGTCCACCACCCTCGACCTACTGCCGGACCTGCTGGTCGGCGACGCCGGGGCACAGCTGACCGCCACGGCGGACGGCCGGCAACTCGAGGCCCCGCACGCGCTGCTGGTGAGCAACAACCCCTACGCACAGGCCGGCCCGATGGGGGTCGGCCGCAGATCACGCCTCGACGGAGGCCGACTCGGCGTGATCAGTCTTCGGATCGACAGCGCGGTGCAGGCCGCCGAACTCGCGCTGCTGGGGGAGCGGGCCAGCGGGATCACCTCGTCGACCTCGCGCCGGGTGACCGTCGCGGCCGACGCGGAGACGATCCCGGTGGCCGTGGACGGCGAAGCGCTGCTGCTGCCCCAGCCGGTCGTGTGCACCGTACGCCCCAAGGCCCTGCGGGTACGGGTACCGAGAAACCGTCCCGGCGCGCCGTACACTGCCCCCTCCGTCGACTGGCGCCGAGTCGTGCGCCTCGCCCTCGACCGCACTCCCCTTCCGGCCGTCAAGAACCAGGAGCAGAGCGATGCTTGACCGACCGCAGCGCGAACAGCGAACCTCCCGAGAGCTGTTGCGGGATCTCGCCGCCCTCGACCAGGCGCTGTACGAGGCCGTCACGGTCACCCAGACGCCGGCCCTGGACCATGCCCTGCGGCGGCTGTCGGCCGCGGCGGACCACTCCAAGATCTCGTTCGCGATCGCCGGACTGCTCGCCCTGTGCCCCGGCCGGCCACGGCGGGCCGCCGCCCTCGGAGTCGCGGCCATCGGTGTCGCCTCGGCGAGCGCGAACATGCTCGGCAAGCGCCTGGTGCGCCGGCCGCGCCCGCACCGGGCCGAGAACTCGCCGTTCCCAGGGCGGCATGTGCCGATGCCCGAGTCCGCGTCCTTCCCCTCGGGGCACACCGCGTCCGCGGTCGCCTTCGCGGCGGCGGTCGGACCCGCGCTACCCGTCGCCACGGTGCCGCTGGGCCTGCTGGCCTGCGCGGTCGGCTACTCACGGATCCACACCGGCGTGCACTACCCGGGCGACGTCGTCGCCGGCGCCGTCCTGGGCACCGGTGCGGCGGCCGCGGTCCTCGCGGCCGCCGGATGGCACGGAGGCGGTCTGCGGCCCTCACGGCGGGCCGGCTGAGCCGGCTTCAGGGGACGCCTCGGTCAGTCCGACGGCCGAGCGCCGTCCTCGGGGTCCGCGGCAGGTTCGCTCGCGTCGGGCGACGTGTAGAAGACCGAGCTCCCCTGCTTGGTGCGCTGGGCCTGGTTCCTCGCCACGAGTCCCTCGAGCGTGGTGCGTACGACGGTCGTCTTGATCGTGCGCTCGGGGTGCTGCCGACCGAGCGCTGTGGAGACCTCGGCCGCTGAACGGGGCTCCTTCTGCTCCGCCAGATGCTTTCGGACAAGCTCCACGAGGGTGGGCCCCGACCCAGCGGCCGACGCTTTGGCGGCCGGCTTCCCCGTGGTCTTCTTTCCGGCCGGTGCGGCGGATTTCCGGGTGGCCGGCCGCTCGTCCGGGGCGGCGGCCCTCTTGCGGGGAGCGGGCACCGCCACGGTGGGAGGGGTGACGGACGCAACGGCGCTCGGTGAGATGCCCAGCACCTGCTGGATGTTCAGCAGGACGCTGTGGTCGTGCTGCAGGGCGGCCAACTGACCTTGGAGCGCTTCGATCTCCCCGCTGAGACGCTGTTGTTCCTTGAGGTTGCGCTCTAGGTCGCCGGCCACCTGGCTGCTGTACTGCGAGGTCAACTCGGTGGTGCTGGGGGCGGATTCGGACATGGGCTCACACCTCTTCCTGGGGCCCGGGCGTGCTGTGCCGCCTGCTTCGGGATGTGCGATGGCAGCTTCTGCCGCACGCCTATGTCGTAGTGATACTACGCAGGACACGTGTCTTGTTCTGTGCTTGTGCCACAGCGGTCGGTCTGCCGGTGCCGCTCGTGACCATCGCGCGGCGCGTGTACAGGGCAGGCAGTGGGGCATCCGGTGGTGCACAGCACTTTTGGCACCAGACAGTGATGAAGGGATGTCAGGCGTGATGAAACCGTCCTTACGTACCTCTCGCTTCGCCGCGCTGGGCGCCGGCGGCGTCGTGTCCGTCGCCCTGCTGACGGGATGCGGCGACGACGGGACAGGAGGGACCGGCAACGCGGATGCGTCGGCCTCACCGGGACAGCAGCAGCGCTCCCCGGCCCAGGTCGTGCAGGCGACCAACAAGAAGACCACGCAGGCCAGGACGGCCCGCATCAAGCTGGCGACCACCGTCGCCGCGGGTGGCGACAGCGAGACGATCACCGGTTCCGGCGTGCTGGACCTGCAGGACGGCACGAGCCGTATGCGGATGGGCCAGGGCGGCCGGCAGCTCGAACAGCGGATCGTGAACCAGGTGCTGTACCAGAAGCCCCCGGAGGCAAGCGGCCAACTGCCCGCGGGCAAGACCTGGATGAAGATCGACCTCCAGCGGCTGAACGCCTCGCAGGGCACCGGTGGCCCCGCGATGAGCGACCCGGCGAGCTCCTTCGCCTACACCAAGTCCCTGTCCGAGAAGGACGTGCGCAAGGTGGGCGACGAGTCCGTGAACGGCGTGTCCACCACGCACTACCGGGTCGATCTCGACCTGTCGAAGCTGGCCGGGGGCGACTCGGCCCAAGAGCGGAAGCTCCGCGCGCAGTTGGGCGACAGCGTGCCCGTCGATCTCTGGATCGACGAGGACGGACTCACCCGCCGTCAGCAGATACGGATGACCGTCAAGGACACGGCGCAGAGCGGCGGGGCCGGCGCGTCCGCCCGGCAGGCCCAGGCGAAGGTCGTCATGGACTTCAGCGGCTTCGGCACCGACGTCGACGTGGCCGCGCCTCCACGCTCCGACACCGTCGACGTGACCGACAAGGTGTCCCGGCAGAGCGGAACGAGCTCCCGGACCGGCTGACCGTCCGAGCCGGGTGGCGCCGAGGAGTACCGGTAGGTTGGCCGTCATGGTGGTGGGCACGGAAGAGACCCGGCTGATCGTCCTGCGCGGCAGCTCCGCCTCGGGGAAGTCAAGCGTCGCCGAGGGGCTGCGTGACCGCTTCGGCCGTGGCCTGGCCCTGGTGGGCCAGGACAACCTGCGCCGGATCGTGCTCCGCGAGCGCGACCGGCCCGGCGCGGCGAACATCGGTCTGATCGAACTGACCGCACGCCATGCGCTGGACGCGGGGTTCCACGTGGTGGTGGAGGGCATCCTGTACGCCGACCACTACGGCGAGATGCTCGCCCGGCTACGGGCCGACCATCGTGGCCGGACCCACGGCTACTACCTGCACGTGCCGTTCGATCAGACCCTCGCCCGCCACGCCACCAAGCCGATCGCCCACGAGGTGGGCGAACCACAACTGCGGGACTGGTACCGGGAGTTCGATCTGCTGCCCGGCGGCACCGAGACGGTCATCGGTGCCGACAGCTCCCTGGCCGACACGGTCGACCGCGTCATGCTCGAAACCGGCCTGGCCGAACTCCCTCCGCTCGATCGCTGAACGCTCTGCCCTCTCACCTGCCTCGCATCCGGTGGACCGCCTCGATCGGGGTACACGGGTCGGCATGACACACACTGACGACCCCACGGCGGCCCGGGCCGCGAGGCAACTGCGCCGTATACGGGCCTTCTACGCGGCCGGCGTCGTCCTGTGGACGGCGTCGTCGGCCTGGACGATGTGGGATGCCCCCGGCAGCCGGCCCATGTGGACCTCCTTGCTGCTCCTGGTCGTCTTCACCGGCCTGCTGGCAATGGCCTCCCGCTGGCTGCGGCACCTCGAGCCCACCGGTGCGGCCCGGCCCTCTCACCACGCCGCGTTCTCCACAAGGGCCGGGCGCCACGCGGTGTCCAAGCCCTGATCACGGTGTTCGTCCTGGGGGCCGCACCGGAACCGTCGACACGTTCCCGCTCGGCGCCGTCATCAACAAGGGGCTGACCGTGCGGGGTGCCCAGCAGCGCGGCCAGCGGGACATTCCCGTGCTGCTGGAACGACTGGCCGCCGGGGAACCGAGCACCGGGCACCTGGCGACCCCCACCGTGTCCCTGGACGAGGCGCCCCGCGCGTACGACATGGTCAAGCAGGAGGCGGACGGCTGCGTCCGCGCGGTCATCCGGCCGGGAGGCTGAGTCCCTCGTTGTTCGTTTGCCGCACGTGCAGAGGGAGACCCGGCTGCCCATGAGCGCGCGACGACATCCACGTACACGAGAGAACCGGGTCCTGCGGCTGCTCGTCCGGCTGGAGCGGAATCCGCGGCAGGACCCCGTGATCGACGCACTGCGGACGGGGATCCAGTCCCTGCCGCTGGGGCGCGGCCGGGACGTGCTGCACGGCAAGTGGCTGGGGCATCCCGTCCATCCGCTGCTGGTGCAGGTGCCGATCGGCAGCTGGCTGTCCGCCGCCGTCCTGGACCTGCGCAAGGGCCGCCCTCGTGAGGCGGGCCTGCTGGTGGGCGTCGGCCTGGCCGCCGCCGTCCCCGCCGCGCTGACGGGCGCCGTGGACTGGGCGGAACTGCAGCGCCCGCAGATGCGTGTCGGCCTGGTGCACGCGGTGTCCAACACGGCGGCCGTCGGCCTGTACACGGCGTCGCTCGCCTGCCGCGTCACCGGGCGCACGCGTGCGGGCCGTGCCCTCGGCTTCCTGGGACTCATGGCCGTGGGAACCGGCGGCATGCTGGGCGGCCACCTGGCCTACCGGCAGGCAGCCGGCGCCAACCACGCCGAGGCCGTACCCCACATCGTCACCGAAGGCTGGCATCGGATCGGCGCGGTGGACGACTTCCCGCCCGGCCTGCCGGTGCGGCGCAGCGTGGACGACGTGCCGGTGATGGTGCTGCGCCAGACCGACGGGACCATCCACGCGCTGGCCGACCGGTGCAGCCACCTGGCGGGGCCGCTGTCCGAGGGCACGGTGTCCGACGGATGCGTACGGTGCCCCTGGCACGGCAGCGTCTTCCGGCTCTCGGACGGCCTGAACGTCCGCGGCCCGGCCACAGCCCCCCAGCCGGCCTTCGACACCCGTGTCACCGAGGACCAGGTCGAGGTGCGACTGGTTCGCCACGAGGGGGAAGACGGACGAGACCAGCGAGACGGGGACAGCTTGGAACCGGATCGGAATCGGAACGACGCAGGACGGGGATCCGCCCATGGCCACACCCACTGACCACCGCATCGGACGACGGGCCCAGGCGTTCCTCCGCCGCACCGGCCGCGACTACGCGGGCACGCACGACCGGCCCCTGCGCGGCTACCTCGCCGCCATGGCGGCGTTCAGCGCGTACACGGCGAGCTGGGCCACGGCGGTACGGCTTCGCGGGCGCCCCCTGCCCGACCGGCCGGATCCCTGGGACGTGCTCCTGACCTCGGTGGCCACGTTCCGGCTCAGCCGGCTGATCAGCAAGGCATCGGTGACCAGCCCGCTGCGCGCCCCCTTCACCAAGTACGTGGGCCCGCAGGGGCCCGCCGAACTGCACGAGGAGGCGCAGCCCGAGACCGGCAAGGACACCGTGGGCGAGCTGATGACCTGCCCGTTCTGCATGAGCGTCTGGGTGGCGTCGACCCTGACCGCGGGGCAGCTCCTGTGGCCTCGTGCCACCCGCACCGCGATGGGCGCGCTGTCGGCGCTGGCCGGGGCGGACGCGCTGCAACTGGCGTACGGGGCGCTGGTCGACAGGACCACCGACAGCTGACCAGGGATACCGCTCATCTGTGGAGTACCTGCTTCAGACGTGCGCATGGCCGCGCTTATTTGTCGATCTCCTGGGCACTTGGGGGTCACGCCTGAGACAGGCGGGACCGTCGGCAACACATCAAGGAGCGACTGTGGCCATGCGCATCGGTGTAGAGGAGGAGTTCCACATCCTGGAAGTGGAAAGCGGACTGCTCGTGCCACGTGCCGACGCGGTTCTGCGCAGGCTTCCCCGGGGCACCTTCACCACGGAACTGCATCAGTCCACCGTGGAGTCGAACAGCGGGGTGCACGCATCCCTGGGCGGCCTGTACGCCGACCTCTCCAGAACCAGACGGCGGCTCGACGCGGCCGCCTCCTCGCTGGGGCTCGCGGTGGTGGCCGCGGGCACGGCACCACTCGCCCCCGCCGCCTCCGGGCACCCCACCGCCGGCGCACGCTATCGCCACATGGTCGAGGAGTACCGCCAGGTGGCCGACGAGCAGCTCATCTGCGGCGCCCAGGTCCACGTGGACATACCCGACCGCGACACCGCCGTAGGGGTGATGTGCACGATCTCTCCCTGGCTGCCCGTGCTGCTGGCGCTGTCCGCCAGCTCGCCGTTCTGGCAGGGGGCCGACACCGGCTACGCCAGCTGGCGCACGCTGCTCTGGCAGCGCTGGCCCACCGCGGGACCCGTCGGCTGCTTCCCGAGCGCGGCCGACTACGACGCCGCGGTCGGCGACCTCGTCCGGGCCGGGGTCATCAGCGACCCGGGGATGATCTACTACGACGTCCGCCCCTCCGCGCACCTGCGGACACTGGAACTGCGCATCTGCGACGCCTGCCCGCGGGCGGAGACCGTCGTGCTCGTGGCCGGCCTGTTCCGTGCCCTGGTGACCGAGGCCTTGGAGGTGCGCGCGGCGGGTGCGGCGGTGTGCGACGGCCGCCACGAATGGCTGCGCGGCGCCTCCTGGCGGGCTGCCCGGTCCGGCCTGGAGGGCGCCCTGGTGGATCCCCGGACCCACCGGGAGGCGCCCGCCGCCGACGTCGTACGCGGGCTGGTCGCCCGGTTGCGTCCCGCGCTCGAGGCCCACGGCGACTGGCAGACCGTCAGCGACCTGGCCGAGGCGGCCCTGGCGGACGGCAGTGCCGCCGAGCGCATGCGCCGCACGGCACGGGAAGAGGATCTGCTGGCCTGCACCGACCTGCTGATCGCGCAGACCCGCGGCGAACGGCGACGCCGCAGGCCCGCTCCCGTCACCCGCAGGCAGGTCCCGCGCTCCGTCGCGGGCCGGGCGGGTTCCGGCGCACCGGAGGTCCTGGGCAGCTGATCCGGCTCCGCGCGACGCGCATCCGGCGGCCCCGCCCGTCCGCCGTTTCACTTGACAAGCTCCGAGGAAAGGTTTTGTTCATGTCCAGCAATTCCGCCCGGGTCGCGACCGGCAGGCGCGATCCGGGGCTTCCGCTCCGGCTCGTGACCGCCTGCTCCTGGGAAGGGGGCGGCGTGTCATGTGCGGTCTGAGCGGTGAGATCCGCTTCGACGGCAGGCGACCCGACCTCGCGGCCGTCGAGCGCATGACCGACCGAATGGCCGCCCGCGGACCCGACGGCCGGGGCATCTGGACACGGGGCGCGGTGGCGCTGGGGCACCGGCGACTGAAGATCATCGACCTGTCCGACCTCGGCGCCCAGCCGATGACCGACGCCGACGGCGAGATCACCGGCGTCTTCAACGGCTGTGTCTACAACTACCAGGAGCTGCGCGAGGAGCTCGGGCGCCTCGGGCACCGCTTCGAGTCGACGTCCGACACGGAGGTCGTCCTCCACGCCTACCGGCAGTGGGGAACCGCCTGCGTGGAGCGCTTCTACGGCATGTTCGCCTTCGCGCTCGTCGAGCACCGCACCGGCCGTGTCGTGCTGGCTCGCGACCGGCTGGGGATCAAGCCCCTGTATCTGGCGCCCGCGCCGGGCCGCCTGCGGTTCGCCTCCTCCCTGCCCGCACTGCTCGCCGCCGGGGACGTGGACACCTCCGTCGATCCCGTCGCCGTCCACCAGTACCTGAGCTGGCACGCCACGGTCGCCCCGCCGCGCACCGTCCTCAACGGCGTGCGCAAACTGCCGCCGGCCACCGTCCGGGTGGTCGAACCGGACGGCAGCCACCGCGACCACCGCTACTGGCAGCCGTCCTACACGCGGCGGGCCGAGTACGCGGACATGGAGCCCGACGAGTGGCGTGACGCGGTGCTGGAGGCGCTGCGCACCGCCGTACGGCGCCGGATGGTCTCCGACGTGCCGGTCGGCGTCCTGCTCTCCGGCGGCCTGGACTCCAGCCTGATCGTCGCGCTGCTCGCCGACGAGGGCCAGCGGGACCTGAAGACGTTCAGCGTGGGCTTCGAGGCCGAGGGCGGTGAGGAGGGCGACGAGTTCCGCTACTCGGACCTGGTCGCCCGGGAGTTCGACACCGACCACCGCCGGATGATGGTGCCCTCGGACCGGGTCTCGACCGCCCTGGACGACGCCGTCGCCGCCATGAGCGAGCCGATGATCAGCCACGACGTGGTCGCCTTCCACCTGCTGTCCGAGCAGGTCTCCAAGGAGGTGAAGGTCGTCCAGAGCGGGCAGGGCGCCGACGAGGTGTTCGCCGGGTACCACTGGTACCCGGAGCTGGCAGCGGTCGCGCGCGAGGAGGAGCCGCAGAGGTACGCCGAGACGTACTTCGACCGCCCCCACGCCGACCTCACGGGGATCCTCCAGCCGCACATGCTGCCCCAGGACGACGTCTCGGGCCGCTTCGTCAGGGAGCACATGGCCCTTCCCGGCGCCCAGACCGCCCTGGACGCGGCGCTGCGACTGGACACGCACGTCATGCTCGTCGACGACCCGGTGAAGCGGGTCGACAACATGACCATGGCCTGGGGACTGGAGGCCCGCGTGCCCTTCCTCGACCACGAGCTGGTGGAGCTGGCCGCGGCCTGTCCGCCGGAACTCAAGCTCGCCGACGGCGGCAAGGGCGTGCTGAAGGAAGTCGGCCGCAAGCTGCTGCCTCGGGAGATCGTCGACCGGCCCAAGGGCTACTTCCCGGTGCCGGCCATCCGGCACATGGCCGGTCCCGTCCTGGACCGGGTGCGCGAGGCCCTCGCGGCACCCGAGGCGAAGAAGCGGGGAATCTTCCAGGAGTCGTACGTCGCCGAACTCCTGGCGGCCCCCGACGAGCACCGGACCAAACGCGGCGCCAACGCCCTGTGGCAGGTGGCACTGCTGGAGATATGGCTGCAGACACACGGAGTCACGTGACCGGCGAGCTCGGCACCACCCGGCTCCCGCACGCCGCGGCACCCGTGCCGGCGCAGGGGCCTGTCCGTGCCGCGGCCCCCGCCCCGATGCCGCTGCCCGAGGCGGAGGGCCCGCGGGATGCCGTGACCCGGCTGCACGCGCATGGCTGCTGGTACCCCTCCGCCGATCCCGAGGGCACCCAGGTGGCCTTCATCTGCGACCGGGGCGGTGTCCCGCAGCTGTGGGCCGGGCCCGTGGACGGGGAGGGCATCCGGCTGCTCGACGCCTCCCCGGATCCCGTGAAGGAGGTGTCCTGGTCACCCGACGGCCGCTGGATCGCCTATACCACCGCACCGGGCGGCGGTGAGCACTCACGCGTGCTGTGCGTGCGGCCCGACGGCACCGGTCGCCGCCTGCTGGCCGGTGCCGACCCGGACACCTCCGCCTACCTGGGCTGCTGGGCCCACGACGGCTCGGCCGTCGCCGTCACCCTTGCCGCACCGGCCACCACCCCCTCCCAGGCGGACGGTCTGTGGCAGCCGGCGGACACCGCCCCCGCCCACTGGACGGCTCGGGACGGCCGGGCGACCCTCCTGGGCACCACCGCGTACGCCGTGGGGCCGGACGGGACGGCGGCGACCCGGCCGGGTGGAGGCCTGTCCGCCTACCTGATCGACCCCGACGGTCTGGCCTCTCCCGTCCTCCTCGCCACGGAACCGGACGCCCCCACCCTCCGCGTGTGCGACCTCAGCCCCGACGGCCGGCTCGCGCTGCTGCGCCGGGGGCCGCGCGGACGGCGGGAGGCGGTCGTCCGGCGCGTCTCCGACGCGGTGACGACCTTCACCCTGCCCGTCGCCGACGGCGACCAGTGGATCGGCCGGTTCTCACCCGACGGGCGGACGCTGTGGCTGCGCAGCGACGCCGACCGGGAGTACGCGGCGCTGTTCGCCGTCGCTCTCGGCCCCGACGGCACGCCGGACGGCAGAACCGTCGTCGCGGAGCGCGAGGACTGCGACCTCGAACTGCTGACGATGGCCCACGACGGCCGCACGGCCGTGCTCGCGTGGAACGTGCGCGGCGCCAGCGAACTCGACGTCGTCGAAACCTCCCCGGGGCACGGCACCGCGGACACCACCGGACCGGCGCATCCGGTACCGCTGCCCCACGAGGTCGTCACCCGGGTCGCGGCGGCCGGGACGGGGCGACTGCTGCTGGCGCTGTCCGGTTCGCAGCGCCGCCCCGGCGTGTGGTGGGCCCACGAAGGCGTGTCCCTGCTGCGCACCCCGTGGTCCTCCCGGGACGAGGACGCCGTCCCGCCGGGCCGCCCCCCGGTACGCCCTGTCCTCACCCGCCTCACCGCCCGGGACGGCCTGTCCCTCAGCGGTTGGTACTACCGGGCCCCGGGACGCGCCCCGTACGAGCCGGCGCCCTGCGTGATCCACCTCCACGGCGGCCCCGAGGACCAGGAGCGCCCGGTGTTCGACCCGCTGTACCACGAGCTGCTGGGGCGCGGACTGGACGTCTTCGCCCCCGACGTCCGCGGTTCCGGCGGACACGGTCGGAGCTTCGTCGACGCCGACCTGGGCACCGGCCGCTTCGCCGCACTCGACGACGTCGCGGACTGCGCGGCGCACGCGGTCACGGCGGGCCCCGCGGACCCGACCCGGCTGGCGGTGATGGGACGCTCGTACGGCGGCTACCTGACCTTCGCCTCCCTCGTGTGGCACCCGGACCTCTTCCGCACCGGCGTCGCCGTCTGCGGCATGTCCGACCTGCTGACCTTCTTCGCCGGCACCGAGCCCTGGATCGCGGAATCGGCGGCGCACAAGTACGGCCACCCGGAGCGCGACCGCGAACTGCTGCACGCCCTGTCACCGATGAGCCGCATCGACGCGCTGCGTGCCCCGCTGCTCGCCGTCCACGGCGAGCACGACACCAACGTGCCGCCGGGGGAGTCGGAACAGTTCGTGCGGGCCGCACGGGAGCGCGGTGTCCCCGCCGAACTCCTCGTCCTGCGCGACGAGGGGCACGACTTCCTGCGCGCCGACAACCGGCGCCTGTTCCGCCGGGCCGCCGCGGACTGGATGGAGCGGCACCTGCACCCCTCCTGAGCCCCCGGGTGGCCGTCCCGCGCATTTTCACCGACGAGGTCCTCGACTACCTGCGCAGCGGAGTCGAGCACGGCGTCCTGATCCCGGACGCCGCCGACCCCTCGGTCAGGACGTTGCGGGTGGTGGCGCGGCACTGAGGAGGCCCTTGCCGGCGATCGCGGCCAGGGACAGCGTCCGGTATCCCATGGATTCGAACAGCACGGTGACACGGTCGCCCTCCTCGCTCATCACTGTGCCCTCCCCCCACTCCGTGTGCCGCACGCGCGTGCCTGCCGCATAGGAGGCCGCCGCAGGCGAAGGGGGTTCCTCGCCCGTGCCCCCCACCCCGTCGACGACGCTGTTCCCGGACTCGGGCTCGGACTCGGGGGTCGCGCACACGTCGCAGGCCCCGCACGGGGCGTCGTACGGCTCACCGAAGTAACCGAGCAGGAAGCGGCGTCGGCAGCCCGTGGTCTCGGCGTACCCCAGCATCATCGCCAGCCTCGACTGCTCCAGCCGTCTGCGTGAGCGGGCCTCCTCGGCCGCACGCGCGGCCGCTTCGTCGGCCGTCGTCCCGGCGACGGCCCGCACCCGCCCGTCGTCCTCGGTGCGCACGGCTCCTGCCTGCTCCAGGAGGTTGACAGCCGCCGTCACGCGTCGGCGCGTGAGTCCCGTGTCCTTGACGATGTCGTCCGGCTCGGCGGGAGCGTCGCGTTCGTGGATGCGTTCCGCGACCGCGCCGAGGGTGTCCTCGTCCGGCGCGCGCGTGGCGAAGAGGCGCTGGAGGCCGCTGTCCTCGGTCCGGTAGTGCAGGACGGCGACCGCGGGACCGCCGTCGCGGCCCGCACGGCCGATCTCCTGGTAGTAGGCGTCGAGCGAGCCGGGTACCGACGCGTGCAGCACGAACCGTACGTCCTCCTTGTCGATGCCCATGCCGAAGGCGGAGGTGGCGACCACGACGTCGGTCTCGCCGGCCAGGAAGGCATCGTGCGCCCGGGAGCGCTCAGCGGCCGTCAGCCCGGCGTGGTACGCGGCGGCCGACAGGCCCAACGCGGCCAGGTCGGCGGCGTACGCCTCGGCGTCCCGGCGGGTGGCGGTGTAGACGAGGCCCGGCTTGGGCTCCGCCGCGGCGCGCTCCACGACCACCCGGCGCTTGTCCGTGTCGTCCAGGAAGCGGCGTACCTCCAACGCGATGTTCGGCCGGTCGAAACCGGCTACGACCAGCGCCGGATCCTCCATGCCGAGCCGCTCCACGATCTCCTCCCGCACCGGTGGGGCGGCCGTTGCGGTCAGGGCGAGGACCGGGGGTCTGCCCACCCGCCGGGCCGCCTGCGCCAGGCGGAGGTAGTCGGGACGGAAGTCGTGGCCCCAGGCGGCGACGCACTGGGCCTCGTCGACGACGAACAGCGAGGGCGCGGCCCGGGCCAGGCGTTCGATCACCTCGTCCTTGGCGAGCTGTTCGGGGGAGAGGAACAGGAACTCGGCGGCACCGTGCCGGACCGCGTCCCATGCGGCCTCTGTCTCTCCGGCCGCCTGGGCGGAGTTGACCGCGACGGCGTCCGGGGCGTCGGCGTGGGTGAGCAGGCCGGCGATCTGGTCCCGCTGGAGGGCGATGAGCGGGGAGACCACCACCGTGGGCCCGGGGAGCAGCAGCCCGGGCACCTGGTACACCGCCGACTTCCCGGCGCCGGTGGGCATGACGGCCAGGGTGTCCCGGCCCCGCATGACCGCTTCCATCGCGGTCAGCTGCCCCGGCCGCAGCTCGCTCCAGCCGAACACGTCGTCGGCGGTCCGCGCCAGCCGTTCCGAGACGCCGGTACTTTTCTGGTCGGGCATGCCTGCTTCCTTCACGGTCTGGGGTTGGTGCGCTGCCACTTCGGGCGGGCGTCGCCTCCGCGACGTCCCGCCACGGAGGCGCACCGCGGACACAGCCGCCGCACCCGGTCGGCCGCGCCCCCGGACTCCGGGATCGTGTCGGACCAGGTGACGTGCGGGAACCGGATCAGCCGGGACCGGCTGAGGGACAGACCGCACACCGTCTGGTTCAAGCCCGGTTCCCAGGCGTGGACCTCCCCGGCGGGCAGTCGGCGGCGGCCCTCCTCCTCGTCCGTCCACTGACCGGACGCGGCGACGTGGTACTCCTTGACGCGTGGCATGACGTCCCCCCGCTCGTTCGGAGCAACCGCGTTCCCCGTATGCGCGGACACAAGCCCCGGCGCCGAGCGTGCCTCAGGCCACGCGGATGCCCACGATGCAGGTGTCGTCGTCCGTGTCGGACCTGCTGTGCGTGAGCAGACGGTCCAACTGCTGGTCCAGGGTGGGCGGGACCGCCCGCGCCACCGTCAGGAACTGCGCCAGGGACTCCTCCACGGACCGGTCGCGGCGTTCGATCAGACCGTCCGTGTACATCAGCAGCGTGTCGTCGACGGCGAGCTGGACCTCGTGCTCCTCGTACGTCGCCTCCGGTACGGCGCCCAGCAGCAGCCCGGTGACCAGCGGCAGCGGTGCCGCCTCCGAGCCGCGCACCAGGACCGGCGGCAGATGCCCGGCCCGCGCCCAGCGCAAAGTGTTGTTCTCCGGGTCGTACAGAGCGCAGACCGCCGTCGCGGTGACGGCGCCGGTCAGATGGTGGGCCACCATGTTGAGCCAGGACAGCAGCTGGCCCGGCCCGGCACCGGTCACGGCGAGCCCGCGCAGCGCGTTGCGCAGCACGACCATGCTGGTGGCCGCCTCGATGCCGTGGCCCGCGACGTCGCCCACGCACAGCAGCACCAGCCGGGACGGCAGCACGACCGCGTCGTACCAGTCGCCGCCGACCAGATGCTGCGTCTCCGCGGGCCGGTAGCGCACCGCCACGTCCAGCCCCGGAACCGCCAGCGGCGCCTGCGTCGGCGGCATGATGGCGTGCTGCAACTGGAGGGTCAGCCGGTTGCGCTCGCTGGCCTGCTGCTCGCTGTGCGCGAGTTGGTCCCGGGTGGCGGCGAGGGCGACCTCGGTCCAGTGGTGCGCGGAGATGTCCTGGTACGCGCCGCGCACGACATACAGCTGGCCGGCGGAGTCCAGGACCGGCTCCGCCACGACCCGGATGTGGCGGGTGACCCCGTCGGGGCGTTGCAGCCGGAACGCGGTGGACGCGGGTCGCCGCTGGTGGACCACGGTGCGCAGGAACCGGCCGATGGCGACGGCGTCGTCGGGGTGGGCGTAGGCGGGCAGGTCCTCCAGCGGTACGGGGGCGTCGGAGACGGGCCTGCCGTAGAGGTGGTAGAGCTGGCCGTTCCAGGTGATCTCACCCGTCAGCAGGTTCTCCTCGAAACCACCGATGCGGCCCAGGCGCTGGGCGTGCTGGAGCAGGCTCGCCAGGCGGGCCGTCTCGTCCTCGATGCGCCAGATGAGCAGGACGCTGTCGCCGTGCCGGCTGACGTTGATGTCGGCCACCGCCGAGAGCGGAACGTCGTCCACCAGGGCGGTCAGCCGCATGCGGTGGGCGCGGAAGGGCTCGCCGGTGGCGTAGACCCGCTCCACCCGTTCGAACAGCTCGCTGTGGCCCGCGGCCATCGGATACGCCTCCAGCAGCAGCGCGCCGTTCACGACGCCCCGCGGCCGGCCGGCCGGGTCGAGGAAGCGGCTGTTGACGTGGTGGATGCGGAAGTCGACGAGGCGCCCGTCCGAGCCCAGGTGCGGCACCAGCACCAGGGCGGGATCGTGGAGTCCGTCGGCCAGGTCCATCAGCTCGGCGACGTCCGGCAGGACGCGCGGGTTCGTGGCGTCGTCGGGGTGCGGGAGCGCGTTCGTCTCCAGGGTGTGCGCGCACAGCTCGGCCAGCGCCTCGATCTGGCGGACGATCGCCGCGGGAGGGGGCTCCAGCGCCGTGGACCAGACGATCTCCAGTACGCCGTGGATACGCCCGCCGGTCTCGGCGGGTACGGCGACCCGGCCGCCGTCGCGGTAGTGGTGCTGCCCGATGGACGGCAGGCCGGTCTCGGACAGACTGCGGATCCATTCCCCCCTGCGCTCGGTGAGCCCGCGGCGTGCCACGGTCGTCACGCCCGGCGGCACATGGCGCCAGCGTCCGGCCTCGGCCGTGGAGAACCCGGCGCTGCCCGCCAGTGCGAGAGACCCGTCGGCCCCGAGGGCCCAGATGGCCACCGCCTCCGCGCCCAGCGGGGTGAGCGCGTGTTCCAGCAGCGAGTCCGCGACGGCCTGGGTGTCGTCGGCGGCCAGCACACCGCTCTCGGCGGTCCGCAGCCGTACGGCGGAGGAGTGTCCGTCGGGCGGATCGACGGAGGCGGTGGCGGCCAGGAAGGCGCTGGTCACCTCCGACACCCGGTCGCGCGAGGCCTGGTTGATCACCTCGACGGCGAACTCCAGCGGGGTCACCCCCGCCTGCGCGGTGAGCTCGGCGAGCTGCCGCGAAGCCTGCGCCGGTCCGCAGCCCAGCCGCTCGACCAGGATGCCCTTGGCCAGTTCGATCAGGGCCCGCCCGTCGGCCTCGGCCTGCGCCGCCCGCACCTCCCGGCGCAGCCGCTCCACGGTCGCCGCCAGCCTGCCGACGGGGGAGGACTGCCCGTCACCGTCGCTGCCGTCGACGTCGGGCTGGTCAGGCGCGGGGGCACTCTGGGACTCGGACGGCTGACGGAGATCACTCACGGTGGGCCTGTTCCTCGGCTGGGACGTCACGCGGTCGGCTGGTGGGCGCTGCCTGCCCTCACTCGGGCAGCCACCGTCGGACGCGGGCGATGAGGTCACCGGTGTCGACGGGCTTGGTGACGTAGTCGTTGGCTCCTGACGCGAGGCTCTTCTCCTGGTCGCCCGGCATGGCCTTCGCGGTGACCGCGATGATGGGCAACTCCGCGTACTGCGGCATCGAACGGATCTCGGCGGTGGCGGCGTAACCGTCCATCTCCGGCATCATCACGTCCATCAGGACGAGCGAGATGTCCGGGTGGGCGAGCAGCATCTCGATGCCCTTGCGGCCGTTGTCCGCGTGCAGCACCTGGAAGCCGTGCAGCTCCAGCACCCCGCTGAGCGCGAAGAGGTTCCGCGCGTCGTCGTCGACCACGAGAACGCTCCGGCCGAGGAAGGAGTCGTCCACCTGTGCCACGGGACGCTGCGGCTCCTCGGGACGCACCAGGGACAGCACGTCGCCCGGCTGCTCGGCGGACAGATGCAGGGTGATGCGCTCCCGCAGGTCGTCCAGGCTGGACAGGAAGTCCAGCGGCCGGTCGCCCGCCAGGGCCCGCAGGCCCTGCTCCTGGGCGAGGTCCACGCGGTGTCCGGTGTGGATCAGGACCGGCACGCTCGCCAGCGCCGAGTCGCCGCCCATGGCCTGCAGGAAGTCGGCGCCCTCGTCGTGCGGCATGCCGAGTTCGAGGACGACGCAGTGGCAGGGGTCGGCGGCCAGCGTGCTCGCCGCCTCCTGCGCGCCCACGGCCGTGATGATGTCGATCGCCCCGTGCGGATCGCCGGCGTCGTGCGCGAGGTCCGCGACGGCCCGCTCGGCGACCAGCGTGAGCAGACCGCGCGGGCGCTCCTCGATGACCAGCAGACGGCGCCTGCGCTGCTCGGGGGAGGACGCGGGAGCGGTGAGCGCCCGGGGCTCGTCCGTCTCCGCGGAGGCGGAGATGTCGTACGGCTGTTCCGCCGGACGTCCGCCGCCCTCCATCAGTTCCTCGAAGTCGGCGCGCGCGACGGGCAGGTACAGCGTGAACGTGCTGCCCTGGCCGGGAGTGCTGTCGACCGTGACCGCGCCGCCCAGCAGGTGGGCGATCTCCCGGGTGATGGACAGACCGAGCCCGGTGCCGCCGTACTTGCGGCTGGTCGTCCCGTCGGCCTGCTGGAACGCCCCGAAGATCGTCTCCAGCTGCTGCTGCGGAATGCCGATGCCGGTGTCCTTGACCCGGAACGCCACGACGGGACCGCCGCGGTGCACGCTGGGCGGCACCTCCCGGTCGGCCGCGGGTTCGATCCGCAGCTCCACACCGCCCTGTTCGGTGAACTTCACCGCGTTCGACAGCAGGTTGCGCAGGATCTGACGCAGCCGGGAGTCGTCGGTGAGCAGGTCGGCCGGGGTGCCGGGGGCCGTGGCCACCGTGAACTCCAGGCTCTTCTGGGTCGTCATCGGCCGGAACGTCGCCTCGACGTACTCCAGGAGCTGGCGCAGCGGCACCCGCTCGGGGGCGACGTCCATCTTGCCCGCCTCGACCTTGGACAGGTCGAGGATGTCGTTGATCAGCTGGAGCAGGTCCGAGCCCGCCGAGTGGATGATGCCCGCGTACTCGACCTGCTTCGGGGTGAGGTTGCGCGAGGGGTTCTGCGCCAGCAACTGGGCCAGGATCAGCAGGCTGTTGAGCGGGGTGCGCAGCTCGTGGCTCATGTTGGCCAGGAACTCCGACTTGTACTTGGAGGCCAGCGACAGCTGCTGCGCGCGGGTCTCCAGTTCCTGCCGGGCCTGCTCGATCTGGAGGTTCTTGGCCTCGATGTCGCGGTTCTGCGAGGCCAGCAGGGAGGCCTTCTCCTCCAGCTCGGCGTTGGAGCGCTGCAGTTCGTCCTGCTGGACCTGCAACTCCTCGGAGCGGGCCTGGAGTTCGGCGGTGAGCCGCTGGGACTCGTCCAGCAGTTCGTCGGTGCGGACGTTGGCGACGATGGTGTTGAGGTTGACGCCGATGGTCGGCATCAGCTGTGCCAGGAAGTCCTGGTGGATCTTCCTGAAGCGGCTGACGGAGGCCAGCTCGATCACACCGAGGACCTGCTCCTCGACCACGATCGGCAGCACCACCAGAGCGGTGGGCGCGGCGTGTCCGAGGCCGGAGGAGATGGTGACGTACCCGGCGGGCAGCTCCTCCACGGTGACCATACGGCGGTTGCGCGCGGCCTGTCCGACCAGGGAGCGCCCGACCGGGATACGGGTGGGTCGCTCGTCGTCGTCTGGATAGCCGTACGAGCCCACCAGCCGCAGCTCGTGCCCGCGCTCGGTGTCCTCGGCCAGGTAGAAGGCGCCGTACTGGGCGGAGACCAGAGGGGTGAGCTCGTCCATGATGAGCTCGGCGACCACCGGCAGGTCCCGGTGGCCCTGCATCAGGCTGGAGATGCGGGCCAGGTTGGTCTTGAGCCAGTCCTGCTCCTGGTTGGCCCGCGTGGTCTCGCGCAGGGACTCCACCATGGAGTTGATGTTGTCCTTGAGTTCGGCGACCTCGCCGGAGGCCTCCACGTTGATCGACCGGGTCAGGTCGCCCTCGGCCACGGCGCTCGCGACCTCGGCGATCGCGCGCACCTGCCGGGTGAGGTTCCCGGCCAGCTCGTTGACGTTCTCCGTGAGCCGCTTCCAGGTGCCCTCGACGCCCTCCACCTCGGCCTGTCCGCCGAGCCGGCCCTCGCTGCCGACCTCGCGGGCGACGCGGGTGACCTCCGCGGCGAACGACGACAGCTGGTCGACCATCGTGTTGATGGTCGTCTTCAGCTCCAGGATCTCGCCCCGGGCGTCGACGTCGATCTTCTTCGACAGGTCACCGTTGGCCACCGCGGTCGTCACCAGGGCGATGTTGCGCACCTGCCCGGTGAGGTTGTTGGCCATCGAGTTGACGTTGTCCGTCAGGTCCTTCCAGGTGCCGGCCACGTTCGGCACCTGTGCCTGTCCGCCGAGCCGTCCCTCGGTGCCGACCTCGCGGGCGACGCGGGTGACCTCGTTGGCGAACGCGGACAGTGTGTCGACCATCGTGTTGATGACGTCCGCCAGCGCGGCGACCTCGCCCTTGGCCTCGACGGTGATCTTCTGCGAGAGGTCGCCGCGGGCGACGGCGGTGGCCACCTGGGCGATCGAACGGACCTGCCCGGTCAGGTTCGACGCCATCACGTTGACGTTGTCGGTCAGGTCCTTCCAGGTCCCCGACACACCCCGGACGATCGCCTGTCCGCCGAGGTTGCCCTCGGTGCCGACCTCTCGGGCGACGCGGGTGACCTCGTCGGCGAAGGCGGAGAGCTGGTCGACCATCGTGTTGATGGTGTTCTTGAGTTCGAGGATCTCGCCGCGGGCGTCGACGGTGATCTTCTGGGAGAGGTCGCCCTCGGCGACCGCCGTGGCCACCTGGGCGATGTTGCGGACCTGCGCGGTGAGGTTGCCGCCCATGAAGTTCACGGAGTCGGTGAGGTCGCGCCAGGTGCCCTTGACGCCCTTGACGTCGGCCTGTCCGCCGAGGCGGCCCTCGGTGCCGACTTCTCGGGCGACGCGGGTGACCTCGTCGGCGAAGGCGGAGAGCTGGTCGACCATCGTGTTGATGGTGTTCTTGAGTTCGAGGATCTCGCCGCGGGCGTCGACGGTGATCTTCTGGGAGAGGTCGCCCTGGGCCACCGCCGTGGTGACCTGGGCGATGTTGCGGACCTGGGACGTGAGGTTTCCGGCCATGAAGTTGACCGAATCGGTGAGGTCTCGCCAGACGCCGCCGACGCCGGGGACCTGCGCCTGTCCGCCGAGCCGTCCCTCGCTGCCGACCTCGCGGGCGACGCGGGTGACCTCGTCGGCGAAGGCGGAGAGCTGGTCGACCATCGTGTTGACGGTCTCCTTCAGCTGAAGGATCTCCCCGCGCGCGGGCACGTCGATCTTCTGGGACAGGTCGCCCTTGGCCACCGCCGTCGCCACCTGGGCGATGTCACGGACCTGGGTGGTCAGATTGCCCGCCATGGCGTTGACCGAGTCGGTCAGGTCGGCCCAGGTGCCGGAGACTCCCGGAACCTCCGCCTGGCCGCCCAGCGTGCCCTCGGTGCCCACCTCGCGGGCCACCCGGGTGACCTCCGACGTGAACACGGACAGCTGGTCGACCATGCCGTTGAAGACCGTGGCGATGTCGCCCAGCAGACCGTGTCCGTCGGACGGCAGCCGAGTGCCGAAGTCGCCGTCGCGCACGGCGGTCAGCCCGGCCAGCAACTGCCGTAGCTCCTGCTCGCCCGGGGCCTTCTCCCGAGCCTCCGTCGACGTGCTGGTCATGCGCACCCTCGTTCCGCTCCCCAAGAGCCCCCGCACCGAGGACTCGGAACCGTGCCGGGCTCGTGAAGGGCCCGCTCACCAGCGACAATTCCGCACCCCACGGAGCTGCCCGATGAGAAATCCGTCGAAGATTAACCCAGGTGCCGAGCAGCGACAAAAGGCTGTCGGGAGCGTTGTGACCTGACCAAAAAAGGGGTCATGCGGGCGGCATGACGGAGAGGGGGCGGGGTACTCGTCACGGTTTTCACGTGTCCGGCCGCGTCGGCGCGAGGGCCTCCTCCAGGGTCGGGTGAAAGGGGACGACGGTGTCGAGTCCCACGAGCTGCAAGGTACGCAGCACGGCACCCCGCACCACGACGAGCCGCAGCCACCCCCCGGCGGCCTCAGTGGCCTGGAAGGCGGCGATCAGGGCGTTGACGCCGCTGGAGTCCATGAACGTGACCCGGCTCAGATCGATGACGACCCGCTGACCCACGGCGCCCTCCGCCGCCGCCAGGGCGCGCGTCAGGCCCCTCACGCTCTGGTGGTCGATCTCTCCGTCGAGGCCGAGGACGGTGATGCCGTCGGTGTCGTTCCGGACCACGGACAATCTGCCGTGACCCGCTGCTTCCCGGTTCTCTGTCACTTGCGTCCTCTGCGCACTCGAAGGGGGCTGTCACGTCCTTGGTGCCACCGCTGCCCCGGAAGTCCTCCCGCGATGCATGAGACGGCCCTTCAGTTCGTCCGCAGCACAGAAACAGCGCGGCACAGGCGTAAGCCGTGAAACACGGGGTAGCCGCGCGCTCATGAACGGGGTACTGGAGATGGTCGGCAGGGTGCGGGTCCTGCCTGAGGAGTGTTCGCGGATGCCGGAAGCCGCACCTGCCGAGGTGACCGTGGCCCTGGACGGAGCGGACGGCTGTATCGCCGACGCCCGGGCCCAGACGTCGAAATTCCTGACGCGGGTGCAGGGGGAGTACGGGTTGCCGGTGGCGGCCCGCACCATGGACCTGGGGCAACTGGTCGTCAGCGAGCTGGTCACCAACGCGTTGAAATACGCGCCCGGGCCGGTGCTGCTGCACCTGCGCATCGTCGACGCCATGCTGGAGATCGAGGTGTGGGACACCGATCCGACACTTCCGCTGGCACGCGCCGCCGACGCGGGCCGGGTGGGACAACACGGTCTGGAGATCGTGATGGCGGTCGTCCAGGGAATCGAGGTGCGCCAGGAGCCGGTCGGCAAGTGCATCACAGTCCGACTCGCGTTGTTCGACGAGCTGTTGTAGGGGGTCCGGGCCGCCGTGCTCCTGCGCCGGCAGAAAGGGGCGGCACGTTCAGAGGGGTTTGTCCGGCCAGTCGAGCAGCCGGGCACCGATCACCGCGGTCTGGAGCATGTAACGGTGATTCGTGTCGGCCGGGTTCGCGCCGGTGAGCTGGTGGATGCGTTCCAGGCGGTAGGTGAACGCCCGCACGCTCAGTGAGAGCCGGCGGGCCGCTTCGGCGGCGACGCAACCCGAGTCGAAATAGGCGATGAGGGTCTCCATCAGCACCCGGGGACCGCCGCGGGCCGCGGTGAGCGGGCCGAGGGCACTGGTCACCAGATCGGCCATGGCCTGGCGGTCGCGGGTGAGGACCGGGTAGACGAGCAGGTCGGCGGCGTGCAGGACCGGCGCCTCCAGTTCCAGGCGGTCGGCGAGGTCGAGGGTGTTGAGGGCCTCCTCGTACGACTGCACCACCCCACCGGGGCCGGGCTGGGGGCGCCCGATGGCGACCCGGCCTCCGTCCGTGGCCGCGTACGCCTGCTTGGCGAAGTAGGCCAGCACCTCGTCCTGGTCGCCCGGTGCGACGCACAACAGGCGGCCGTCCTTGGTGGTGAGGAGGATGCTGCGAGCGCCGAAGCGGGCGATGAGGGACTGTTCGACCCGGCGGGCGACCGGGTCGGCCTCGTCGTAGGCGGCCGGGCCCTTGGCGACGGCGACCGCGTGGGCGTGGGAGAGGCGCAGGCCGAAGCGCTCGGCGCGTTCGGCGAGACGGCCCAGGTCGCTGCGGCCGTAGAGGAGGTCGTCGATGAACTCCCGGCGCGTTGCCTCCTCCTGGCGGATGGCGAGGCGCTGGGCGCGCTCGTAGCCCTCGGCGAAGGCGTCGACGACCTGCTGCACGGCGGCGAGCACGCAATCGGCGGAGGCGGGGGCGCCGGGCCAGGCGGCGCGGGTGGCGGCGAGGTGGGCGCCGATCAGCGAGCGCAGGCCGTAGCCGGCGTCGGCGGCCAGTTCGCCGAGGGCGCGGCGTGATGCGAGTTCGTCGCGGGTCAGACGGCGGCCGGTGGCGGAGACGTCGGCCAGGATCCGGGCGTAGCCGTCGAGATAGTTCTCGGGTATTGCGTGCTCCGCCATGTGATCCCCCAGGTTCTTGACGCGCCGGACACGCGACGCTGACGCGTTCTTGGCGGCATTCTGGCATCCAGACCCTGGTGAAGACTGCCGGGAACCGGCAATGCGGGCACCGGGCGTGCGCGGGCAGGATGTTTACGGGGGAGCACGGAGGACGATCCCGGTGCCGGATTCCGGCAGGTTTCCGGCACCGGGACCGCACCCCCCGCCGTGGCCGGTGACGAGATGATCGGGGAGGGGTGGGCATGCGGACGTTCTTCGAGGCCGCCTCGGGCTTTCCGACCATCCTGTTCACGGCCGCCCTGGTCGTGGTCGTGTGCTTCTGGCTGCTCGTCGCCGTCGGCGCGGCCGACCACCACAGCTTCGACACGGACGCGCACGTCGACGCCTGGGGGATGGGCGGCGTACCGGTCACGGTCGTCTTCTCGCTGTTGACGGCGTTCGGCTGGTTCACCAGCCTCTCCGCGACCGTCCTGCTGGATCCGGTCGCCGCCTCCGGCCTGCCCCGTGCCCTGGTCCGGCTCGCCGTACTGGTCGTCGCGCTGCTCGTCGCGTGGGGCGTCACCCGGGTGTTCGTACGGCCGCTGCATCGCCTCTTCCCCGATGAACCCGGCCCGTCCCGGCTGGACTTCGTCGGACTGACCTGCACCATCCGCACCGGCCGGGTGGACGCGGCCTTCGGCCAGGCCGAGGTCGCCGCGCCGGACGGCTCCACGGCCGTGGTCCAGGTCCGGCAGAGCGGCGGCGAGGACCTCAGCAGCGGAAGCACGGGGCTGCTGTACGCCTACGACGAGTCCGGCGAGTTCTTCTGGGTCGCCTGCTACGACAGCGCGCTCGACCCGGGCGGCCACACCGGCTGAAGCCGCGGCCGCCACGCACACCTCCCCGCACCTCACCTTCCGTATGCCTCAAGGACGTACCCCATGGATGCCATCTCCCTGGGCATCGGCGTGCTCGTCGCCGTTGTCCTCCTCATCGCGGTCACCATGCTTCTGGTGGTCAGCAGGCTGTTCCGCAAGGTCGAGCAGGGCCGGGCGCTGATCATCTCCAAGACGAAGAGGGTGGACGTCACCTTCACCGGCGCGGTCGTGCTGCCGGTACTGCACAAGGCCGAGTACATGGACATCTCGGTGAAGACCATCGAGATCCGGCGTACCGGCCGCGAGGGCCTGATCTGCCAGGACAACATCCGCGCCGACATCCACATCAGCTTCTTCGTCCGGGTGAACAAGACCGTCGAGGACGTCATCAAGGTCGCCCAGGCCATCGGCACGCAGACCGCCAGCGACCCCGCGGCCATTCAGGGCTTCTTCGCCGCGAAGTTCTCCGAGGCCCTCAAGACGGTCGGCAAGCAGCTCGACTTCGTCGACCTCTACACCAAGCGAGAGGAGTTCCGCGATCGGATCATCCAGGTCATCGGCACCGATCTGAACGGCTACCACCTCGACGACGCGGCGATCGACTTCCTCGAGCAGACGCCGATGACCCAGCTGGACAGCCAGAACATCCTGGACGCCCAGGGCATCCGGAAGATCACCGAGCTGACGACGGTCGAGCACGTGCGCACCAACGAGTTCCAGCGCACGGAGGAGAAGGAGATCACCCGGCAGGACGTCGACGCCCGGGAGACCATCCTGGAGCTGGAACGCCGGCAGGCCGAGGCGGAGATCAGGCAGCGGCGCGAGGTCGAGACGCTGCGGGCCAAGGAGGAGGCGGTCACCGCCAAGGTGCAGGAGGAGGAACGGCTCGGCGCGCAGGGCGCGTTCATCCGCACCGAGGAACAGCTCGGCATCCAGCGCGAGAACCAGGCCCGTGAGATCGCCGTCGCGCAGAAGAACCGCGAGCGGGTCATCGCCGTCGAGAACGAGCGGATCGAGAAGGACCGCCAGCTGGAGGTCATCGGGCGGGAGCGGGAGACCCAGCTGACCCGGATCGCGGCCGAGAAGGAGGTCGAGGCCGAGAAGCGGGACATCGCCGAGGTCGTCCGGGAGCGGGTGGCGGTGGACCGTACGGTCGCCGAGCAGGAGGAGTCCATCAAGAGGCTGCGGGCCGTGGAGGAGGCGGAGCGGGAGCGGCAGGCCGTCGTCATCGCCGCCGAGGCCCAGGCGCAGGAGAAGCTGGTCAAGGACATCAAGGCCGCGGAGGCCGCCGAGCAGGCCGCCACCCACCGCGCGGCGGAGGAACTCACCCTGGCGGATGCCCGGTTGAAGTGCGCCGATCTCGACGCGCAGGCCAAGCTGCGGCTGGCCGAAGGGGTCCAGGCCGAGGCGGCCGCCGAGGGGCTCGCCGCGGTTCAGGTCCGCGGCAAGGAGGCCGAGGTCACCGAGAAGGCCGGCCGCGCGGAGGCCGCCGCCACCGAGGCACGGCTGCGCGCGGAGGCGGAGGGCGCCCGCGAGAAGGCCCTCGCCGAGGCCACCGGTATCGGCGAGAAGCTCAAGGCGGAGGCGGCGGGACTGACCGAGAAGGCCGCGGCGATGGCCGCCCTCGACGACGCCTCGCGCGGTCACGAGGAGTACCGGCTGCGCGTTCAGGCGGAGAAGGAGATCCGGCTGGCCGGACTCGACGTCCAGCGGCAGGTCGCCGAGGCGCAGGCGACCGTACTGGCGACCGGCCTGGAGAACGCCGACATCAACATCGTCGGCGGGGACTCCGTCTTCTTCGACCGGCTCGTCTCGTCGATCGCGCTCGGCAAGGGCGTGGACGGCTTCCTCGAACACTCCGAGACCGCCCAGGCCCTGGCCAAGCCCTGGCTGGACGGCACGTCGAGCTTCACCGACGACCTCAGCCGCATCCTCGGCTCGGTGTCGACGGCCGACGTGCAGAACGTGACCGTCTCCGCGCTGCTCATGCGGCTGATGAACGCCGGCGGAACCAACTCCGGGCAGTTCCGGCAACTGCTCGACAAGGCGGACGAGCTGGGCTTGGCGGACGCACCGCTAGCCGCTCTCAACGGCAGCGCGGCCAGGGCCTGACCCGTCCACTCGTCCGGAGCCGCCGCACAGGGGACGGCGGCTCCGGACGCATCTCTGACTTCCTGGAAGGGATCACATGACCACCGGCCCGGACACCGGTACGTACGACAGGGCCGACGCCGGTGCCTACGAGGTGCTGCGCGACCGGCTCGCCGCACAGGCCGCCGAACTCGGCCGCCGCGTCGAGGCGCTCAACGTCCGTCGCTGCGAGGAGTTCGGCTCGGAACGGCTGGAGCTGACCGGCACCGAACGCCTGCGCACCGAGCACAGGTGCGTGCCCCGGGACATCGTCGCCATCGGTGAGGTCCTCCTCTTCGGCCACAACGTCTTCCCCAATCCCAAGCCGGAGACGGCAGTCGGTGACGTCTTCGCCCTGCACGACCGCGACCTCGACCGGCTGCCCGAGGACGCGGTGCCGGGCCTGCTCGACGACCCTGCTTTCCTGCGGGAGTTCGCGGCCCTGTACCGCTATTACCGCCAGGCCCGTCTTCTGCGGCTCCGGCACGTGGGCGGCAAGTTGCTGGCCGTCTTCCAGACCGGTGAGAAGACCGACGACGTCCGCGTCCTGCGCTGGACGCTGTCCGACGACGGACGCCGGGTCGCCTTCCTCGACGCCCGCGGTGAGCGCGACCACGTCCTCCCGCCCTCCCACGACTTCGAGTGGACCGGGGCGACCCGTGAGGATCACGTCCTCGGCCGCCACCCGCACGTGTCGATCGCGGGCGAGGTCTTCGTCGGGACTGTCGCCGGCACCCTGACCATCAAGGTGGAGGACGACACCGAGACGGGGGAGGGGATCCACACCGAGCCGGTCGACGAGCCGCTGCAGTCGCTGGCCGACGCCGACATCGCGTACGCGCGCGTGGGAGCCCTGATCCTGCTGCGGGTCCGCCCCTACAAGGAGGACACCCACCGCCACCTGGTCTTCAACACGCTCACGAAGACCGTCGTACGCCTGGACGGCATCGGACAGGCCTGCCGCCGACTGCCCGAGGACCAGGGGATCGTCTTCCCCGGCGGCTACTGCCTGGCGACCGGCGCGTACAAGACCTTCGACGGCATCGACACGGTCAACCTGGAGTACGAGCAGGTGACCCGCTCGCCCAACGGGGAGGACGTCCTCTTCGCGTTCCACGCGCGCGCGGAGGGCCGTAGCCTCCTCCTGCCGTACAACATGATCCGCAAGGAGATCGCCACCCCCCTGTCCTGTCACGGCTGGGCACTCTTCGACGACGGCACGCTCATGGTGCTGCGCGGGGACCCGGCGGGAAAGTCCGCCGAACCGTCCCGCGTCCACCCGCTCCAGGTGTGGCGCTCGCCGTACGTCTCGGACACCTACGCCGCCGCCCGCCCCACCGGCACCGGCCCGCTGGCCCGCGTCGGTAACGCCGACCTCGTCCGCGGTATCTCCGACTGCCTGTCGATCACGGCCGCCGTGGCCGGGACGACCCCGACGACGCAGGTGTACGCGGCGCTGGTCGCCGCATGCGACCGGGCGACGGACGCGTACCACTGGCTGGCCGACCCCGAACTCGGAGCCCTGAACGGCCCGTTGCGGCAGGTGCGGGTCACGGCCGAGCAGGTGCTGACCGAGTTCGAGACCGTCCAGGCCCTCACCCGTCAGGCCACCGACGCGCTGGACGAGGCGGCCGCGGGGATCGCGGCCGTCGTACGCCGGCTGCGCGGAGAGGCCCCTCGCGAGGCCGCCGCCTGGGTCACCGGGCTGACCGAACTGCGCCGCGCACAAGGCCGTCTGCTGACGCTCAAGGAGATGCGGTACGCGGACACCGCCCGCATCGACGAGCTGGCGGCGCAGTCCGCGCAGGACCTGGCCTCGTTCGGGCGGCGCGCCGTCACCTTCCTGGCCCGCGAGGACGCCTTCGCGGCCCACCGCCGGCAGATCGACGAGCTCCTCACGGACGCCGGAGCGATCGCCACGGTCGCCGAGGCCGCCCCCGTGACGGCCCGCGTCGGCGAACTGGCGGACGGACTGCGCACGGTCACCGAGGTCGTCGCCGCACTCGACGTCGGTGACGCCACGGTGCGTACGGCCATCCTGGAGCGCGTCTCGGAGGTACTGGGCGCGACCAACCGCGTCCGCGCCACGCTCGACGCGCGCCGCCGAACCCTGCTCGACCGGGAAGGACGGACCGGGTTCGCCGCCGAGTTCGCGCTGCTGTGCCAATCTGTCGCGAGCGCCCTGTCGGTGGCGGACACCCCTTTGGCCTGTGACGACCAACTGATGCCGATCTTGGTGCAGTTGGAGGGCCTGGAGTCCCGTTTCGCGGACTTCGACGACTTCCTGACCGAGCTGGCGGACAAGCGGGCCGAGATCCACGAGGCGTTCGCCGCCCGCAAGCAGAGCCTCGCCGACGCCCGCGCCCGCCGCGCCGAACAGCTCGCCGCCTCCGCCGGCCGGGTCCTGGAGACCGTCGCCCGCCGTTCCGCCGCGGCCGCCGACGCCGAGGCGGTCGCCCTGTACTTCGCCTCGGACCCGATGGTGGCCAGGATCCGCCGTATCGCCGGCGAACTGCGCGAACTCGGTGACCAGGTGAGGGCGGAGGAACTGGAGGGCAGGCTCAAGGCCACTCACCAGGAGGCGTCCCGCGCGCTGCGCGACCGCACCGACCTGTACGGCGACGACGGCCGCACCCTCCGCCTGGGCCGGCACCGCTTCGCCGTGAACACCCAGCCCCTCGACCTCACTCTGGTCCCGCACGGCGACACCCTCGCCTTCGCCCTGACCGGCACCGACTATCGCGTACCGGTCACCGACCCCGAGTTCGAGGCCACCCGCCCGTACTGGGGCCGTACGCTGGCCTCCGAGTCGCCAGAGGTCTACCGGGCCGAACACCTCGCCGCCCGCCTGCTGGAGGAACACGGCCCGGCGGCCCTCGCCGAGGCGGACCTGCCGGCGCTCGTGCGACAGGCGGCGGAGCAGGCGTACGACGAAGGCTACGAACGCGGCGTCCACGACCACGACGCGACCGCGATCCTCGCGGCGCTGCTGCGCCTGGACCAGGGTGCCGGCCTGCTGCGGCACGAGCCGTCCGCCCGTGCCGCAGCCCAACTGTTCTGGGCCCACGAGCTGTCCCCCGACGCCCGCGCGCTCCTCGCCCGTCGCGCGGTGTCGCTCGCCCGCGCCCGCGACACCTTCGGCCCGGCCCCGGCGATCGCCGGCTTCCGAACCGAGCTCGCGTCGCGGATGGGCCCGGCGGCGGCCGCGTACCTCTTCGAGGAACTGACCACAGGCCCCGACGGCTTCGTCATCAGCGCGACCACCCGCACGCTCCTCGAGAAGTTCCGCCGTACGGTCGGCACCTCGGCCTACGACGACGATCTCGCCGCCGTCGACGACCTGGCCGCGCGCCGCCAGCTGGTCGAGGCGTGGCTGTCCGCGTACGCCGCCGCCACCGGCACTCCCGGGGACCTGGACGAGGCGGTGGCCGCCGAGCTCTGCCCCGAACTGCCGCGCCACGACTCCGACGCACCGCTGACCGAGACGGTCGAGGGCCTGCTCGGCACGCACCCGCGCATCACCGGCGGCCGCCTGACCCTCCGTATCGACGAATTCCTGGCCCGCACAAGGCGGTTCAGGCAGCAGGACGCCCCCGCCTTCCGCGCCTACCAGCACCGGCGCACCGCGCTCGCGGCCGCCGAACGCTCCCGGCTGCACCTGGACGACCACCGCCCGCGTGTGATGTCCGCGTTCGTCCGCAACCGCCTCATCGACCAGGTGTACCTGCCGCTCATCGGCGACAACCTCGCCAAGCAGCTCGGCACCACCGGGGCGGACAAGCGCACCGACACGAGTGGGCTGCTCCTGCTCATCTCGCCGCCCGGCTACGGCAAGACGTCCCTCGTCGAGTACCTCGCCGACCGCCTCGGCCTCCTCCTGGTCAAGGTCAGCGGCCCCGCTTTCGGCCCGGCGGTCACCTCGCTCGATCCGGCCGAGGCCCCGAACGCCACCGCCCGCCAGGAGATCGAGAAGATCAACTTCGCGCTGGCGGCGGGCAACAACACGCTCCTGCACGTGGACGACATCCAGCACACCTCCCCGGAACTGCTGCAGAAGTTCATCCCGCTGTGCGACGCCACACGCCGCATCGAGGGCGTGTGGGACGGCGAACCGCGCACCTTCGACCTGCGCGGCAAACGCTTCGCCGTCTGCATGGCGGGCAACCCGTACACCGAGTCCGGCAGCCGGTTCCACCTCCCCGACATGCTGGCCAACCGCGCCGACGTCTGGAACCTCGGCGACGTCCTGACCGGCAAGGAGGACGTCTTCGCACTCAGCTTCGTCGAGAACGCGCTGACGGCGAACCCGGTCGTGGCCCCGCTGGCGGGCCGCGAACGCGCGGACCTGGACCTGCTGCTCCGGCTCGCCGCAGGCGACCCGGCGGCCCGCACCGACCGGCTCATCCACCCCTACCCGGCCGCCGAGCTGGAGCGGATCCTCGCTGTCCTGCGCCACCTGGTCACGGCCCGCGAGACGGTCCTCGCCGTGAACGCGGCGTACCTCGCCTCCGCCTCCCAAGCGGACGCCGCCCGTACGGAGCCACCCTTCCGGCTCCAGGGCTCCTACCGCAACCTGAACAAGATCGCCCAACGTATCCAGCCCGTCATGAACGACACCGAACTCGCCGCCCTCATCGACGACCACTACGCGGCCGAGGCCCAGACCCTGACGTCGGGCGCCGAGGCCAACCTGCTCAAGCTCGCCGAGCTGCGCGGCCCTCTCGACCCCGAACAGAGCGCTCGCTGGGCCGAGTTGAAAACGGCCCAGGTACGCAGCCGCGCCCTCGGCGGCTCGGACGACGACGCCCTTGTGCGGGCCGTCGCCGCGCTCGGCCTCCTCGCCGACCGAATCGCCGCCGTGGAGTCCGCGATCACGCGTGCCACTGATCCCCGGCCCACGGTGGGGCCGACCGGGCGGTAACTGCTTCGGTGCGTCCGTCCGGCCCTCGGCCTGCTGCTCACCGGGCCCTCACGCGACCGGCCTCGGCGCCGAGGGTGGACCAAGCCGCTCCCGGTCGCCCTGGCGGCAGGCGGCCGCACGCCGCCAGGGCCGTAGCCTCTGCCTCTGTGACCGTCGAACGCCGGCACGCCCCGATCCCTCCGTGACCGCGCCGCTGCCGGCGGCCCCGCCGCCCGGCCTGCCGCCGCGCCCGCGGGCACCGGCTGGTCGTTCGGTAACGTCCGTTCCATGACCGCCCTTGACGCGCTCGTCCGTCTCTGCCCGCCGCCCGCCGTGGCGCCACCCGCCGTGGACTGGGCGCAGGCCGAGCGCGACCTCGGTGCGGCTCTGCCCACCGACTACAAGCAGCTCGTGGAGACGTACGGCGACGGCCTTTTCCACCAGACGATCTGGCTGCTCGTCCCCGACTCCGCCTACGACGACTGCAACCTGCACGCGCAGGCGAGGGAGCGGGACGAGATCCTGGCCGGTCTGTGGGAGTTCGAGGACAAGCCCGCCGGTCTACGGGAGGCGGGCGCGAGAGTTTTGCCCTGGGCCTTCGAGGAAGGCACGGGAGCTTTCCTCTACTGGCTGGCGCGGCCCGGTCAGCGCCCCGACGAGTGGACCGTGCTCTACAACGAAGGGCGCGGCCCCCTGTGGGAGCACCACGACGTGGGGTGCGTCGCCTTCCTGCTGGCGGTGCTCACCGGAACGGCGAGTACGGACTACTTCGGCCACCTCTACGAAGTGCTGAAGCCGACCGGGCACAGCTTCGCGACGGCCGACCAGATCCTCGGAACGACGGGGAGGTGAATCCGTCCACCGCTCGCGACGACCCGGCCCGCCGCCGGCGGGGTGATCGGGGGCTCCGTCGGCAGCGTGCTCGCCGACGGTGACCCCGTGCCGGTGACACGTCAGCCGGCGCCGATCGCCTTCTCGGCGGCCGTCTTGATCCGGGTGCCGAAAGCAGGAGCGTCCTTGCGGGCCGCGGCCAGCGCCAGGCCGACCAGGAGCTTGCCCAGACCGTGGCCCTCCAGGACGTTGAAGATCTGGACCCTCGTCCTGCCGTCGGCCAGGGACTCCAGGTCGTATCCCCCCTCGCGCACCGTCACGCTGTTCTTGGACACCTCGGTCCAGCGGATCCTCACCGGCGCTTCGAGTTCGGTGATGCGGAACTCCCGGGCGGTCTTCATCCCGGCGTCCTTGACGGTGCTCCGGAAGACCGTGCCCACAGCGGTCGGGGTCTCCGGGATCCGCTCGATCCTGAGGACCCGGGGACTGAACTCAGGATCGTTGCGCCCGTCGGCGAGATAGGCGAACACCTCCCGCGCCGGCCGGTCGACCTCCACCACCGCTTTGAACTCTCCAGACATGGGCACTCCTCATGGGTCGAGCCGTAAGGGGGACGCGCCTTTCCTCGCCGGACGGGTCACGGACCCCGCGGTGGCTCACATACGTCTGCGGCCTGGTCGGCGTACGACCCAGGCCGTAGGGCCCCTTCTGCCATGGCGGCACCGTGACCCTACGGGAGGACCGGACGTCACGCGAGACGAACGGCGACCGCGGCAGCGTCCTGACCGAGAGGGCCGGGCCGGAACGGGTGCATCCGGCCGAGGGATCACGACGGAAGGTCTCTGTACACACAGTCCTGGAGGTATCCGTGGCTCGTCGCCATCGCCTGATCCGAGTCAGTCCGAGTGCCGTGTGGGACGTCCTCGCCGACGGTCACCGCTACGCGGAGTGGGTCGTGGGAACCGCGCAGTCCGAGCCGGTCCGGGGGCAGTGGCCGCACCAGGACGCGGCGATCCGTTTCCAGGTCCGGCTCGGCCCGCTCGAACTCTCCAACGAGACGGTCGTACGCCACTGCGAGGAGGGCGCCGGCCTGGAGCTGGAGGCCCATGCCGGGGTGCTGGGCACGGCCCGCATCGCGATCGAGCTGCGTCCGTGGGGGGAGCACTGCCTGGTCATCGTGGACGAGCACCCACTGCAGGGAGCCGGAGGCCGCCTGCACAACGTCGGCTTCGACGCGCTGATCCAGCTGCGCCACCGCACCATGCTCGCCCGACTGGCCAGGCTGTGCGAGAACCCGGCCCGCGACGCCCCGTCCCCGGCACCGGTCCGGTCGGCCGTGACGGGCGCGGAGGAAGCCGGCCATGCCTGACGCCGTGGTGATCGGCGCGGGCCCCAACGGTCTGGTCGCCGCCAACGTGCTGGCGGACGCCGGCTGGAGCGTCGAGGTGCTGGAGGAACAGCCGGAGCCGGGCGGCGCGGTGCGCCACGACCACGGCGTCGATCCCGCCTTCGTCAACGATCTCTTCAGCTCCTTCTACCCGCTCGCGGCCGCCTCCCCGGTCCTGGCCGCCATGCGGCTGGAGGACCACGGACTGCGCTGGAGCAACGCACCGAGCGTGGTCGCACACCCTCTCACCGACGGCAGCTGTGCTCTCCTGGACCGCGATCTCGACACCACCGCCCGTTCCCTCGACGCCTTCGCGCCGGGCGACGGGGACGCCTGGCGGCGCCTGCACGATGTGTGGGTGAGCCTGCGCCCCGACCTCCTGGACGCACTGTTCACCCCCTTCCCCCCGGTCCGGGCGACGGCCCGGCTGGCGTGGCGGCTGCGGGCCGCGGGCGGTCTGCGGATGGCCCGGACCCTGGTTCTTCCGGTACGGCGGATGGGGGAGGAGGAGTTCCGCGGACAGGGCGGCCGGCTGCTGCTGGCGGGAAACGCCCTGCACGCCGACCTCGCCCCGGAAGCGGCGGGCAGCGGCGGTTTCGGCTGGCTGATGGCCATGCTGGGGCAGACCTACGGCTTCCCCGTCCCGGTCGGCGGCTCCGGCGCCCTGACCGGCGCCCTGACGCGCCGACTGCTGTCCCGGGGCGGGCGGATCCGCTGCGGACAACGCGTCGAGGAGGTCGTCGTCCGCGGTGGCCGGGCCGTCGGTGTACGGACGGCGGCCGGCGACGCGGTACCGGCCCGCCGGGCGGTGCTGGCGGACGTGTCGGTACCCGCGCTGTACGGGAGCCTCCTCGACCCCGAGCACCTGCCCGCGCAGCTCCTGGAGGACGTGCGCCGGTTCCAGTGGGACTTCGCCACGTTCAAGGTCGACTGGGCGCTCGACGGGCCGGTGCCCTGGCAGGCCGAGCAGGCGTCCCGGGCCGGGACCGTACACCTCGCCGACGGCGTCGACGAGCTCACGCGCTTCGCCGCGCAGCTCGCCATGCGGCAGGTCCCGGACCGCCCCTTCCTGCTGTTCGGGCAGATGACCACCGCCGACGCCACCCGCTCCCCGCAGGGCACGGAATCGGCCTGGGCCTACACCCACGTCCCCCACGAGATCGGCGCCGACGCCGCCGACGAGGGCATCACCGGCCAGTGGGACACCAAGGACCAGGAACTCATGGCAGACCGGGTCGAACGCCAGGTGGAACGGTTCGCGCCCGGCTTCCGCGCCCTCATCCGCGCCCGCCGCATCCTGGCGCCCCCGACCCTCCAGTCCCTGGACGCCAATCTGAGCGGCGGCGCCATCAACGGGGGCACGACCGCCCTCCATCAGCAGTTCGTCTTCCGCCCCGTACCCGGCACCGGACGCCCGGAGACCCCGGTCCCCGGGCTCTTCCTGGCATCCTCCGGGGCTCACCCGGGCGGCGGCGTGCACGGAGCACCGGGCGCCAACGCGGCACGGGCCGCCCTGCACCGCCACCGGCCCCCCGGCCTGAACCGCGCCCAGCGACTCCTGACCCGCCGCGACCGCACCGGAAGCAGGCGCTGACCCATGGCGCCGCCCACCGGGGCGGCCGTACCTGCCGAGGAGGATCAGTGAACGAACACCATGAGGTCCCCGGCGGCCCCGACCACGACCACCGTCGCCCCGCCGGGGTCGACGACACGACCGTCGAGGCTCTCGGGGCGCTGTCCAAGGCACTGGAGACGACCGAGCGGGCCAGGGGCCGGCTGTACGACTTCCACCAGCTGACCGGCACGGCCGACCTCCAACTGGACCATGCCGTCCGGCTGTTGGAGGAGGCGGGGCACCCCGAATGGGCCGCGAAGGTCCGCTCGGAGATCCTCGGACGCAATGTCATCCCCGGACACTGGACGTTCCAGATCGTCGAGGCCTACAACGCCACCTATTACCGGCCCTTCCAGCAACTTGAGGCGAGCGCGGTGCAGGAACTCGCGCAGGGCCGTGACCACTTGTACGAGGCGGAGATGAAGGAGGAGCGCCGCACTGCCGGTCACCCCGACCACAGCGCGTGCCCGCCGGGCTTCGGGAGCTGAGCCCGGGCGTCCCCGCGGGCGAGACGCGGCTGACTGGGCGCCCGTGCCACGAAAGGAGTCGGTTCCGTGCGCAGCAGTCCGCTTGCCGGAAGGACGGTGGCCGTCACCGGAGCCGCCCGCGGCCTGGGCGCTGCCCTGGCCCGCGAGATCTCCCGGCGCGGGGCCCGGGTGGCGTTGCTGGGCCACGAGAAGCCCCTGCTGGAAGCGGTGGCCGCGTCCCTGCCGGGGCCGGCCCTGCCCCTCGACGTCGACGTCACCGACGCGGACGCGCTGGCCGCCGCGGCCCGCACCGTACGGGCACGTCTCGGACCCCCCTCGGCCGTGGTGGCCAACGCGGGCATAGCCGAAGGCGGACCGTTCGACGCCTCGCCGCCGGAGGCCTGGAGCCGCGTCGTCGACGTCAATCTCACCGGCAGCGCCCACACGGCCCGGGCGTTCCTGCCGGACCTCCTCGACACGGCGGGCTACTTCCTCCAGATCGCCTCGCTCGCGTCGATCGGCGCGGTGCCGCTGATGAGCGCCTACTGCGCCTCCAAAGCGGGGGCGGAGGCGTTCGCGCACTCCCTGCGCGCGGAGGTGGCACACCGGGGCGTCGGCGTCGGTATCGCCTACCTCAACTGGACGGACACCGACATGATCCGCGACGCGGACCGGCACGCCGTCCTGCGTGAACTGCGCGTCCGCATGCCCGCCCCGGCCCGCCGCGTGTATCCCGCCGAGACGGTCGCCGCCCGTCTGGTCAGGGGCCTGGAGCGGCGCCGTACGGCGGTGTACGCACCGGCCTGGCTGCGCCTGGTCCAGCCGGTGCGCACGGCTCTGCCGCCCCTCGTGCTGCGTGTGTCGCGCCGCGCGCTGCCCCGCATGGAGGCGGAACAGACCGTCGAGTACACCGGGCCACTCGGCGCCGGCGGCCTTGCCGACCGCGATGCGCGTCGCGAGGACTGAACCGGTGAGGGGCCGTACCGACGGCCGCGCTGCCCGTCACCCTGCGCGCGCCCGCCCGATCCGCCCCAACGGCGGTTTCGCCCAAAGCCCTTGTCCCGGCCGACCGGTGTGTCCGGTGCCTCGGGCGAAACCGCCGGCTGACTCACCGCGTGCCGGTGGTGTCAGCGGTCCTGGTCAGGAACGCCGGGTGCGGCGGGTGCCGTAGAGGGCGGCCGCCCCGAGGGCGATCACCGCGGCCGCGCCGCCTGCTATCAGACCGACCGGCGCGCTGGAGCCGGTCTCGGCCAGCGGCGGGGTGCTGTCGCTGGGCGAGGGCGCCGGAGCGGTCGGGGGCGTCGACTCCAGCGGAGGGACGTCCGGGGTGGTGGGCGGAGTGCTGGAGCTGGGAGGCGGGGTCGTGGACGTGGCAGGCGGAGTCGTCTCGTCCGCGGGCGGCGGGCTGGCCGGCGGGCTGCTCGGGCTGTCCGGCGTGGATGGGGAGGCCGGGGGCGTGGGGGAGTTCGGCTGCTCGGGCGTGCACGACTTGTCGCCACCGTTCCACGCGGCGATCAGGTGGTCGGGCGTGACGACGTTGTCGGGCTGGTAGGGCGCGGGCCCGTGCCCGTCTCCCGATCCGCCGTCGTAGATGACGTCGTCGCCGTACAGGTCGATCTGCCCGTAGCAGTCCGGCGTTTTCACCGTGAGCTTCTGCCAGGTCCGCTTGGCGTCGTCGGCGCCGGGGAGGTCCGCGGCGCCGAGATAGACCGTGTCGTGGTCGACGAGGGTCTGGAGACCGGAGGTGTACCAGTTGGGGCCCTCGGTGGTGTACTCGGCCAGCGAGACCGGGTACTTGCAGCTCTCGCCGACCGTCTGCCCGGGAGCCAGCCGCACCTCGATCGTGCCGGGGGCGGCGGACAACTGGTGGAAGCCGCCCTGTGAGGTCCAGTCGGCACCGACCGGCTTCCCGTCGGCGTCGACGAGGCGGTACTGAACCGTGGCCGTCTGGCAGCCGCCCCCGGGTGTGGCGGCGGCGGCAGTGGCCCCGAACAGGGGGGTGGCCGTGGCGATGAAGGCGGTGGCGGCGACAGCGGCCGACGTTCTGGAGCGTGAAAAGCGCGTCAAGATATGTCCTGGCGGTTTCGAGAAATGTGGGAGGTGGCAGGACGCGAGCGGCCGCGGAGGGCGGAGAGTGGGAATGCAAGCCGTGGCTGAGCCACTCGCGTCACTTCGCTCGCTTCAGTCACAGCGAGCGAGCCGCATTCTTGTCCCTTTTCACAACTCCAGTCAATCTTTCACGAGTTCACCACGTGAAGGCGTCCTGGCTTGCGAGTTCTGCCCTGGTATTCGCCGGTCGGGTGAGGAACGCGGCCGGTGCGGGGCGCTCTCAGTTCGGTGGCCGCCATGTTCAGGTGGGTCAGCGTGCCGGCAGTGGGCGATGAGGCCCAGGCCGCGGCGCCCGCGTCGCCGAGGCGATCGCGCTCAGATCGAGGTGACGCGGGCGCGGAGAGTCGCCGACAGGTGCGAAGGCCGCGCCCGTGACGTGGTCGTCAGACGGAGGTGCCCGTGATCGCGGTGCCGGACCTGGTCACCGTGTACGTCAATTGCGTGCCGCTCCAGAAGTGGAAGGTGAGGGTCACGGTGGTGCCGTCGGTGACACCGTCGAAGAACGCGGTCGGCAAGGTGATCGTGCCCGCGGTGTAGTCCGGTGTGAAGGCCACGTTGAATTGCTTGTATGTCGTCCAGGACTGCGGACCGGCGGCGGTTCCGTCGGCGTAGACGGCTTCCATGGTTGCCAGCTTGTCGCCGTTGAACGCGGTGGGAATCACCAGCGAGGCCGTCGTGCCCGTCGCGCTCGCCAGCACCGGCTGGTCATAGGTGATGACGTTGACGGCCCAAGGAATTCCGTCCGTGAACCGGAGGGACAAGACAGCATTCGTGCCGTACTCCTGCGACGCGGTCAGTCGGCCGAGCGTCGCCCCTGCGATCGTCAGGGTGCTGCCGCTGACGGTGTAGTCCACGCCCCGGATCAGAGGGCGGGTGCCGACATCGATCCTCATCAGCCGGGTGCCGTTGGGGTTCAGCGTGATCGTCGCGTCCGTCGGGGTCTTGCCCTTGGGCACGAAGAGCTGGTCGGTCGACGCGGTGCCGGAGCGCCCGGTCCAGCTCGACCGTATCTGCGCATAGAGGCTCGGGTCGTTCCATTGCAGGGTGCGGCGGTTGAAGCGACTGCCGTTGTCCCACAGCATCGTGGTCAAGCCCTGCTGGCGCGCGTAGTAGCCGAGATACTCGAGGTACTTGAGCGTCTCACCCTGTTCGACCGTGCCGGGGCCGGAGTCCCAGCCGAGCAGCCCGTACTCACCGACGACGACCGGGATCCCCTTGGCCACGAAAGACCTGTGCAGGAGGTCGAACGTGTCGGTCAGGTCCTGCTGGGTGGCCGCGTCGAAGGTGGTGTAGCCGGCGAGGTTCACGCTGAACGGCCAGAAGCTGTAGTAGTGGATCGAGGCCACGAGGTTCGGGTCGTCGAGCGCGCTGAAGGTGGCGAGCAGGGTGTCGATCTTGGCCTGGTCCGGGGTGTCCCCGAGGGTCGGCATGACGAGCAGCCGGTCGGCATTGCCTCCGCCGGTCGCGCGCACCACCGAGTGGAAGGTCGTGTTGAGCTCGTTCATGAGAACGGCGTTCTGCTGGTCGCCCGAACTGCCGTTGAAGAAGGGCTCGTTGATGCTCTCGAAGAGCAGTCGGCGCGATGCGTCCCGGAAGGTGGCCGCGATCTGCTGCCAGGTGGCCGTGTACTGAGCCAGCACCGCGTCATGCTGGGTCGGCATGTTCGGCACCCACTGCCACGCGTCGCCGTGCATGTTGATCAGAACGTAAAAGCCGTCGGCCAGGGCCCAGTCGACCACTTGCCTGATCCTGGCCAGGAACGCCGGGTCGAGGGCGTAGGTCGGAGCCGGGCCCTCGTGCTGGCCCCAGGTCACCGGGATCCGGATGCTCTTGAAGCCCTGCGCCTTCAGTTTGCGGAGGAACGCCTGGGTCACCCGCGGATTGCCCCATGCCGTCTCGTCGGCGCCGATGGCCTCGAAGCTGTTGCCCAGATTCCAGCCGGGCTGCATGTGTGCGACGACGTCCATCGCGGACATCGACGCGGCGGAGCCGGTGGACCGGACGGCGGCCTGGGCGGCCGTCGGGACGGACAAGGCCGTCACTGCGAGGGCCGCGGAGGTCGTCATGATCTGGCGGCGAGTGAAACCGGCTGAGCTCGGCATGGAACTCTCCATTGAGTCGAAAGGCCTGCCCCCTGTGTCGAAGACGCTGATCGTCGAAGCGCTTCGACATAGTGCGGGAGCCTAGCGCAACGCGACGCCGGAGAGAACGGGTTGATCCGCATGAAAACTGCATCGAGCTTCGCGAAGGTGCGCGTCGAAGCGCTTCCCCGACGGGGCACCGACCACGGTGCCACGCACTTCCCACGGCTGGTGGAGGTGCGGCGAGTGACGGCTGTGCGGCAGGGAGGGGCGGGGCGGGGTGGTGATGTCCGCCGGCGAACGCGATGGGCGGGCACGCCGGCTTCCCGGCGGTGATCGCCGACGGTCATGTCCGCCCGGAGGACGTCGCCCCCGGCGGCGGGACGCCTGTCGCCCCTCGCCGAAGCCACCGCGGCCGCGGTCGGTGTCCCTGCTCACCGGTCGACGCGAGCCGATCATCGGCCGGAGGATACGGCGGCATCACCCACGAGCTGGAAACCCTGCGGCTTTCTGAGCCGCTGGGAGACCCGGAGCGGCTCGAACCGTTTCCGGGCCCATTTGGGTACGACATCCAGGAGACAAGCCGCCTCTGGAGGAGATGAACGGTGAGAGTCGTCGTGACGGGTGCGTCCGGGTTCCTCGGCCGATTGCTGGTCGGCGCGTTGTCGCGGGCCGGGACCTTCGGCGGTGCGCAGATCAGCCGCCTCGTGCTGGTGGACCGCGTTGCCTGGCCCGACCACTCGCGAGGGGCAGGCGTGCCGGTCCAGGTCGTGCACGGGGAACTGCTCGAGCGCCTGGACGAGGTGTTCGCCGAGCCGGTGGACGCGCTGTTCCATCTCGCCGCCGCGGTGTCGGCCGAGTGCGAGGCCGACTTCGACCTCGGGATGCACGCCAACGTGGACGTCACCCGCGCGCTGCTGGAGGCGGCGCGTGCCCAGGCCCGGTCGGGCGGGCCGGTGCTGCGGATGCTGTTCGCCAGCAGTGTCGCCGTCTACGGCTCCCACCCGGCCCTGCCTCTGCCACCGGTGGTCAGCGAGACGACGGTGCCGGTACCGCGGTCGAGTTACGGCACCCAGAAGCTGATGTGCGAACAGCTGATCGCGGACTGCACCCGACGCGGCTTCGTCGACGGGCGTGTCGCGCGTCTGATGACGGTGGCGGTACGTCCGGGCAGGCCCAACGCGGCAGCCTCCGCCTTCCTGTCCGGCATCGTCCGCGAACCGCTCGCGGGCCTGCCCGCGGTCTGCCCGGTGGATCCCGCTCTGAAGGTGGCGCTCGCCTCACCCCGGCGCACCGTCGAGGGCATCCTCCGCGTCGCCGAGGCCGAACGCGGCACCGGACCAGGGCGCCTGGAGGGCCCGCTGCCGGTGAATCTGCCGGCCCTGACCGTCTCGGTCGCCGACATACTCGCGACCCTGCGGCAGGTGGCCGGTGACACGGTCGCCGACCGGGTCACCCTCGCTCCCGACCCGGCGGTCGAAGCGATCGTCGGCTCATGGCCGGCCGTCGTCGACCACCGGCGCGCCGCCGCACTGGGACTTCGCCCCGACGCCGGCTTCCTGTCGGTCCTCCAGGACTACCTCACCGATCACCCCGACGCGGTCGCCGAACCGTCGGACTGAACCGCGGCAGGCACACGGTCACCTCGGAGTAGGTCAGCCGGGGAAGCGTCCGGTGGAGCGCAGCAGCCGGCGGCGTTCGGCGTAGGCCAGGTCGTCGCGCCACAGCCGCGCGGCCCCCGCCGCCATCAGGCGGCGCAGGACGGGGGCCGCCGCGCGCGCCACGGCGAAGCCGGGACGCGCTGAGGAGGCCACGACCGCTTCGACGACGGCCGTGCGCGGCCGGCCCAGTTCGTCCGGGCCGAGCGGGGTCGCGTGCGTCTCGACCACGGAGCCCAGGCCCTCGCCCTCGGTGATGCGCATGAGGACCGTCCGCGGTTCGGGCGTGGTGAACAGGGCCCGCACCGGTACGACGAACCGCCCGGCGACCTTGAAGGAGACGTCCACGGTGAACCCGTCCTCGCCCCCGCCCTCGGCGTCGGGAGTGCCGACGACGGTCAGGTCGACGAAGGAGTACGGGTGGAACCAGGCCCCGTGCCAGGGGTCCAGCCGGTTCGCCACCACGTCCTCGGGCTCGCAGATCCCCACCCCGGCGTAGACGGCGGCGACGGAACGCGACAGCTCGGGGCGGGGCGGGACGACCGGTGCCCGGGTCGGCGGTTCACCGCCCACCTGGTCCAGGCGCACCCAGACCAGCACGCCGTCGTCGTGCACGGGCAACGGCTCCCAGCCGGCGAACGGGCCGCCGTGCAGGGCCAGTCCGTGCCAATGGCAGACGAGGGCCCCGCAGCGCACCGGGCTGTCGGCGAGCGGTGCCCCCAGGTGCGGGCAGACGCCGGGCCCCGCCGCAAGTCGCCCGTCGGCGGTGCGCCACACCACCAGTTCCTGCCCGGCCACCGTGGCGGACAACGGCCGGTCTCGTCGCACGTCCCGCGTGCCGCCGACGACGTACCAGTTGCCGGACGGTCGGGCCTGGGCCCGCTTCAGCGCCTCGGCGATCAGCGCGGGCCGGGCCTGCCCCCATGTCGGTCGCTGCTTCTCCCAACGCACCGGGCGGCGCCGCAGGGAGAGCGGGTAGCGGGCACGTCCCGCAGGTCGCCGGGGTTTCATGCGATCCTCCGCAAGGTCGATGACGTGTGGGCCGCCGTGCCCGGCGAGTGTGCTGCCAGGTCGTCGGCCCTCCTGTGCCGCAGCCGCGCCGCGCCCACCCGGACCAGGCCGTCCAGGGCCACGACGGCACGGCGACGTCCCGGGACCACGGCACGGCGCTGCACCGAGCGGTACTCGTCCGCGGCGACCGCGTCCAGGATTGCGCCGTACAGGACGAAGGCGGTGCGGATGCACGGGCGCGAGACAGGGTCGAGCATGGCCAGCCCCGGGGCGGCCTCCCGGTAGAGCGCGCGAGTCAGCCGCTCGAACTCCCGCAGGGCGGCGGTGATCCGGCGGTCGGGCTGTCCGGTGTGACGGCTCCAGCGCAGCAGTCGCCGGTCGACGCCGTGGGCGGCCAGCAGGTCGGCGGGAAGATAGACGCGGCCGCGGTCGAGGTCCTCGCCCACGTCCCGCAGGAAGTTGGTCAGCTGGAACGCCACGCCCAGGGCCGCCGCGTGCGGTGCCGCCTCCTCGCGCGGGACGACCGTGCCGAGCACCGGCAGCATCTGCAGACCGATCACCTCCGCCGAACCGTGGGTGTACGTGCGCAGGTCGGCGTAGGTGGCATAGCCCGTGATGTCGAGGTCGGCGCGCATCGCGGTCATGAAGTCGGTGAAGTGGCGGGGGTCGATGTCGTAGCGCAGCGCGGTGTCGGCCAGGGCGCGGACCACCGGTTCGGTGCTGCGGCCCGTGCCCAGTCCCGTCTCCAACTGGTGCTGCAGACGGGTCAGTCGCTCCGCGCGCTCGGCCGCGGTGGTCGTCCCGTCGAGCGTGTCGACGATGTCGTCGGCCCACCGGGCGAACCCGTACAGCGCGTGCACCGCCGGCCGGCGCGCCACCGGCAGCAGACGGGTGGCGAGGAAGTACGTCCTGCCGTGCCGGGCGTTCAGCCGCCTGCAACGGGCGTACGCCTGCCGCAGTGCCGGATCGGTGACGCCGGCCGCGTCGAGTTCACGGTCGGTCATACCGGCCTCCTTTCCCGGGGGGCGCGTACGGCGGGGCGCGGCCGTACGCGACGGGCACCGCCCGTGATCCGGGCCGCGGCGAGCTTGCCCGACAGCAGGACGGTCGGTACGCCGACGCCTGGGGTGGTGCCGCAGCCGGCGAGAACGGCGTTGACCGTGCCGCGCACCAGGTTGCGCGGCCGGAACGGCCCGGTCTGCGCGAAGGTGTGCGCGGCGGAGAAGGGTGAGCCGGCCGCATGACCCTGTGCCTGCCAGTCGGCCGGAGTGACCAGGCACTCCTCCTCCACGGCGGCGGCGATGCCGTCCAGGCCGCGCCGGTGCAGTTCCGTGAGCAGGCTGTCGCGGTAACGCGGGCCCAGTTCGCGCCAGTCGGCCGCGCCGGGGCCGAGGGCGGTGTTCGGGCAGGGAGCGAGGATGTAGTGCAGGTGACGTCCGGGCGGGGCGAGGCTCGGATCGGTGGTGGTCGGGCGCGTGATGAGCAGGGACGGATCGCTCATCAGGCGGCCGCTCTCGGTGAGTTCGGAGAACGTCCGCCGCCATGCCGCGCCGAAGGAGATGGTGTGGTGGGCCAGCCAGGGCCACGTGCGGTCCGTGCCGGCGTGCAGGACCACGGCGGAGGGTGAGAACCGCAGACCCACCGGCCGCCTCGGGGCGCGGCCCAGCAGCCGGTAGGTGACGGGCAGGTCGGGGGTGAGGACGACGGCGTCGCAGGCGATACGGCCGGTGTCGGTGATCACCGCCGTGATCCGCTCCCCGGAGCGTTCCAGGCGCGTGACCGTCTCCCCGAAGCGCAGGTCGGCCCCCGCGTCCGCGGCGGCGTCCGCCATCGCCCGGGGCAGGGCGTGCATGCCGCCACGCGGGAACCAGACGCCCGCCACCGTGTCCATGTACGCGATGACGGCGTACGCGGCCAGGGCGCGTTCGGGTGCCACACCGGCGTACAGGGACTGGAAGGAGAAGACGCGCCGCAGCCGCTCGTCGTGCAGGAAGCGTCCGATGCGCGCGTCCAGCCGCCCGAACCCGCCGAGGGCGGCCAGGCGGGCGAGGTCGGGATGGAGCAGGTGCAGGGGCGAGTCGAAGTCGGCGTCGATGAAGCGCCTCATCTGCACCCGGTACAGCTGCTCCAGCCAGGAGCGCAACCGCCGGTATCCGGCGGCCTCGCGGGCACCGGCGAAGCGCTCGATCTCCGCCTCCATCGCCTCGGCGCCGGTGTGGACGTCCAGGGTGCTGCCGTCGGCGAACCGGGCGCGGTAGGCCGGGTGCAGCGGCATGAGATCCACGCGTGCGCCCAGGCTGTCGCCGACGGCGGCGAATGCCTCGTCCGCCAGATGAGGCATCGTCAGCACTGTGGGACCGGTGTCGATGTGATAGCCGCCGCGGACCACCCGTCCGGCCCGTCCGCCGGGTGACGCGTCGCGCTCCACCACCGTCACCCGGCGTCCGGCGCCCAGCAGGTGCAGGGCGGCCGCCAGTCCGGACAGTCCGGCGCCGACGACCACCACATGGTCGGTGCGCCCGGGAACGGTACGGGTCATCGGCCGGCCCCCTCGCCGGTAGCCAGGATGAGGGAGAGGGGAACCACTCCGGAGGCCGCACTGTCGGCAACTCCGCTCGCGGACCGTGCCAGCATCCGCAACTGCCTCGTGGGCTCGGGTTCCAGCGCAGCGGTGTCCAGATGGCGCAGTCCCTGGGCCACCAGTCTGCGGATCTTCCCCTCCACGGTGTCGCGTGCGCCCGTTGTCACGAACACCTCGCGTACCGCGGCGAGTTCGGCATCGGAGGCGTCCGTACGGCCGAGCGTGTCGCGCAGCAGGTCCTGGGCACGTCGCTCGCCCGAGCTCTCGGCCCGCGCCTGCGCGACCGCGGCGAGGTAGGTGGGTTTGCCACTGCGGATGTCGCCGCCCGCGGGCTTGCCGGTGTCGCGAGGATCTCCGAAGACGTCGAGGAGGTCGTCGCGCAGCTGGAAGGCCAGCCCGACGCAGCGGCCCGCCGAACACAGGGCCCGGGTGGCGGCGGGGCCCGCGTCGGCCACCGCCGCCCCCAGCGCGAGCGGGCGTTCCACGGAGTACAGGGCGCTCTTGAGGCAGGCGGCGCGGATCGCCCGGGCCAGAGAACGCGCCGAGGTGGCCTCACCCTGCACGTCCAGGTACTGCCCGGCCACCATCTCCGTGCGCAGGGCACGCCACAGGTCCCGGACCCGTCGCGCGGTGGGACGTGGCATCTCGGTGTCCGCGACCACGTCGTCCGCCCAGGCCAGGGCCAGGTCACCGGCGAGGATCGCCGCGGCCTCCCCGAGCCGCTCACAGCGCCGCGCGTCGCACGCGCCGCTGTACTGGGCCGCCACGTCGACATGCAGCGCCGGCCGTCCGCGGCGCAGCCGTGCGCCGTCCATCACGTCGTCATGGACCAGGGCACAGGTCTGGATGAGTTCCAGGGCGGCGCCGATCCGCAGCGCGGCGTGCGCCCGCCAGGGCTCGTCGCCGCCGCAGGCCCGCAGCGCCCACCACACGAAGCGGGAGCGGCCCAGCCTGCCGCCGCTCCGCGTGAAACGGGCGACGCGCGCGGCCAGGTCCTCGCCGAAGAGCGGATCGACGGCTTCGGCCGCGGCCAGCTGGTGGTCCAGCAGGTCACCGAGCACCGCGCGCACGGCGTGGGGCACGTCCGCGTCCACGGCGCGCGGATCGTCGCCGTAGGCCGGACGGTTCTCGGGCGGGGAGGCGCGCTGATGATCGTCCCGGCCGTGGCCCGTCTCTTCGGCCGTCCGGTGGGGCGGTGCGGGGGAGACCTGCTCGGCGGGCGACTGTGCGCACGGACTCCGGTCCGCGCTGTGGCCCTTTGCCACGGTGGAGCTCATGCCGGTACCCCTCATCGAATCCTCGTGATCAGAGCTGGCGTCGTCATGACCGGTTCGCCTCCGGTGGCGGAGACGGATGCGGGGCGGCACGGTAGGACCGGGACCGACGCTCCCACTGAGTGCGTCTCTCATCTCTCCTGCCCAATTCGATGCGAAGTCGATGCAAGTTGCCCCACATGTATGGAATCCGCACGGTGGAAGGGCCGCGGTCGCTCTCGGTGACCACCAGGCCCAGCGGAGGAGTGACGATGACGACCGCACAGCGAACCGGCGGGGACATCGACGACAGCGAGCTCGTCGACGGGTTTCTCAAAGGGGACGAGACATGCCTCACAGTCGTGCACCATCGGTGGGGTCCGCTCGTCCACGCCCTCGCCCGGCGCTCCCTGGGGGATGCGAGGGAGGCGGAGGACGTCACCCAGCTGGTGTTCCTCGCCGCGTGGCGAGGCCGCGCAGGATTCGCGCCGGACCGCGGCACCCTGCCCGGCTGGCTCACGGGCATCGCCCGCCGGAAGATCGCCGACGCACTCGCCGCCCGCACCCGGCGCAACGAACTCGTCGCCGCCGCCGGCGCCCAGCTGCTGCTGCGGGCCGACGACGAGGCCGCGCTTCCGGAGGCCGCCCTCGACCGTGTCCTGCTCGCCGCCGAGATGTCACAGCTTCCGGCACCGCAGCGCCGCGTGCTCAACCTGGCCTTCTACGACGACCTCACCCAGACCCAGATCGCCGAACTCACCGGCTGGCCCCTGGGAACGGTCAAGAGCCACGCGCGCCGAGGCCTGCGCCGCCTCGCCGGCCGGCTCAGCAAGGACGCTCTCGTCGAGTGCGCCGCGTGACGACGACGCAGAACCGACGCAGTTCGCACTACGGCCGGCGAGACCCATGGGGTGAGATCCGCCTCCGGACGGGTACTGCGACCGGATGTCGCTGCACGGCACGGCGACGGCGCGGAGGGAGTGACCCGGCCATGTACGAGGCGGACGTCGCCATCATCGGAGCAGGGGCCGCGGGGCTGTCCCTGGCCCACCGCCTCAGTCGCCCCGCCCCCGGCACGCGGCGCCTGTCCGTCGTCCTCGTGGACGCCCCGCCCGGACCACTGCGCCCGCCCCGGCGCACCTGGTGCTTCTGGGAGACGGGCCGAGGGCCCTACGACGCCGCGGTCACCAGGTCGTGGCAGCGCCTGCGCGTGCACCGGCCCACCGGGCAGCCGATCGAGCACGACATCTCCCCCCTGCGCTACAAGATGATCCACTCGGACGACTTCGAGTCCTTGATCGAGTACGACCTCGCCCGCAGCGGACAGGTACGGCGCATCGAGGCGACGGTCGAGAGCGTCGAAGGACTCCCACAAGGGGCGTTGATCGACGCCCGCACAGCGGACGGACACTCCGAGTCCGTGCAGGCCCGCTGGGTGTTCGACTCCCGGCCGCTGGGCAGCCTCCCCGCGGCCCGTACGACACTCCTCCAGCACTTCCACGGCTGGTTCGTCCGCACCGGCCGCCCTGTCTTCGACCCGGCCCGCGCGGAGTTCATGGATCTGCGCACCTCCCAGCCCGCGAAGGGCCTCTCCTTCGGCTACGTCCTGCCCACCGGCCCGGATCAGGCCCTGGTGGAGTACACGGAGTTCTCGCCGACGGTCCTGTCCGCGGACGCGTACGACAAGGCGCTGAACCACTACACCGGCAGCGTGCTCGGGCTGAGGGACTTCGAGGTGACCGCGACCGAGACCGGCGTCATCCCGATGACCGACGCCAGGTTCGCACGGCAGACGGGCGAGTCGGTCTTCCGTATCGGGGCGGCCGGCGGAGCCACCCGGCCCTCGACCGGCTACACCTTCGCCGGCGTGCAGCGCCAGACCGCGGCCGTCGCGGCGGCCCTGCGCCAAGGCCGACGGCCCGTCCCCCCGCTGCCGCACTCGCCCCGCTCCCGCGCCATGGACGCGGTCCTGCTGCACGCCCTCGACAGTGGTCTGGTGGACGGAGCGGACTTCTTCTCCCGGCTGTTCACCAGGGTTCCCATGACCCGGCTCCTGCGCTTCCTCGACGGCGGAACACGACTGCGCGAAGAACTCGCGATCGGACTGCGCACCCCCGTCCTGCCCATGCTGCGAGCCGCCGCGGAAGTGCCCCGGCTTCCCCGACGTCCCTTCCCCGGGCCCTGACCCGCGGTGCGGCCCGCCGATCCCCGAGTCCCGAAGTCCCCGACCCCGTTTCCTGCAGCGGCCCGATCCGACACCCCGACGACCCGCACCAGGAGGCAACGTGAGCGTGCTGCGTGACGCGGATCTGGCCGCCGCATTCGACCATGCGGCGTACAGCTACGACACACTCGTGGCCGCCAACCCCGGCTACCACGCTCATCTGCGCCGCTCGGCGCGCCGGCTCGGGCTGCCCCGCCCCGGCACCGGGTTGCGCGTCCTGGACCTGGGCTGCGGGACCGGCGCCTCCACCGCCGCGCTCGCCCGCGTGCTGCCCGACGCCGACATCACGGCCGTGGACGCCTCCGCCGGGATGCTGGACCGTGCCATGGCCAAGCCGTGGCACGGCAAGGTCAGGTTCGTCTGCGCTCCGGCGGAGGCGCTCGCCGACGCGGGCGTGAACGGGCCGTTCGACGCGGTCTTCGCCGCCTACCTCTTCCGCAACGTCGCGGACCCCGACGCCGTGCTGGACGCCGTCCACGACCTGCTGGCCCCGCACGGCCGGCTCGCCGTGCACGAGTACACCCTCAGCGGACGCCCGCTCCACCGTGCCGTCTGGACCGCCGTGTGCCGCGGCCTGGTGCTGCCCGTCGCCACCGCCCTCGGGGACGGCGACCTGTACCGCCACCTCTGGCGCAGCGTCGTCGAGTTCGACACGGTCGACCGGTTCACGGACCGTGTCCGAGCCCGGGGATTCGATCGGGTACGGGCCCTCCCCCTGCCCGGCTGGCAGACCGGCATCACCCACACCGTCGTCGCCCGCCGCGCCGCCCGGAGCGGACAGTGACCGCCGCCACGGCGGGCCCCACCCGCCCCGGACGGGACCGCCACGCCGTCCTCCTGCCCCCGCCGCCCGGAGCGACCCGGGTCGGCGGGCAGCGCAGCACCGCCGTCGTCGGCGGCGGCATCGCCGGCCTCGCCGCCGCCACGGCGCTCGCCGAACGCGGCGTCGACGTCACCCTCCACGAACGCGAGGCCTACCTGGGCGGCCGCGTGGGCGGCTGGACCACCGACCTGTACGACGGCACCACCGCGACCATGAGCCGTGGCTTCCACGCCTTCTTCCGCCAGTACTACAACCTGCGGAGCCTGTTGCGCCGCGCCGGTGCAGGGCACCTCACCGGCCTGCCCGACTATCCGCTGCGGCACCGCGACGGACTGCACGACAGCTTCCGCAGAGTGCCGCGCACCCCGCCACTGAGCGCACTGGGCTTCGTGGCGCTGAGCCCCTCCTTCCGCTGGCGGGACCTGGCGCGCCTGGACCCCGCCGCGGCCCTTCCCCTGCTCGACGTCCGCGTCCCGGACGTCTACGCCCGACTGGACACCGTCAGCGCCCACGACTTCCTCGACTCCCTGCGCTTCCCGCCCGCCGCACGCCACCTGGCCTTCGAGGTGTTCTCCCGCAGCTTCTTCGCCGACCCCCGCGACCTCTCCGCCGCCGAGATGGTCCTGATGTTCCACATCTACTTCCTCGGCAGCTCCGAGGGACTCCTCTTCGACGTGCCCGACGACCCCTTCCCGACAGCCCTGTGGGATCCCCTCGCCAAGCACCTGAGCCGCCACGGCGTCGACCTGCGCCTGTCCACCTCCGTCGAGCACGTCGCGCCCACCGCGGACGGCGCCTTCACCGTCGGCACGGGCCACGAGGAGCGGCGTTACGACTCCGTCGTCCTGGCCCTCGACACCACGGGCCTGCGCTCCCTGGTCGCCCGCTCACCCCGGCTCGCCGACGCGGCCTGGCGTGAACGCGTCGGCCGGCTCCGCACCGCCCCGCCCTTCCTCGTCTCCCGCCTCTGGCTCGACCGCGCCGTCGACGCCGGCCGCCCCGGGTTCCTGGGCACGGCGGGATACGGCTCGCTCGACAACGTCAGCGTCCTGGAACGCTGGGAGCAGGAGGCCGCACGATGGTCCGCCCGCACCGGCGGTTCCGTGGTCGAACTCCACGGCTACGCGCTGCCGGAGCACGCCGACCCCGACGCGGAGGCCCAGCACCTGATCGCGCAGCTCGGGAACGTCTATCCCGAGACTCGCGACGCGCGCGTCCTCGACGCACGGCACGAATGGCGCCAGGACTGCCCCCTGTTCCCCGTCGGCGGACACACCGACCGCCCCGGCGTACGCACCCCCCAGCCCGGCCTGGTGATCGCGGGCGACCTGGTACGTACGAACCTGCCGGTCGCCCTGATGGAACGTGCCGCCACCAGCGGCTTCCTCGCGGCCAACGCCCTGCTGCAGTCGTGGGCCGTACGCGGCCACCCCCTGTGGACCGTGCCCAACGGCAGCCGCAACCGCCTGCTCCGAGCCCTGGCGGGCGGCCGCACACGACCACGAACCCGCTCCTGAGCCCAGGAGGCGCCGAGACAGAGCTTCGTAGGCGCCGACGCGAGCCGGCCGAGGTGCGCCGACTGCTGATGGTGGTGACGCTGCTCGGCCTGTTCTCCGTGGCCGTCGGAATGCTGGTCGACGCGGGCTTGCGCGCGCCGGCTGCGTGCCATGGGGGAAGTGACGCGGGAGTGCGGGCCGTGGAGGGTGCGTCGCGGCGCGGGCGTGCGGCTTGAGAGACTGTTGAGTATGGACATCGCGAGCAGAAACCACGTGACCGTCACCGGCAACGCCCAGGGGCCCACGGTGGTGCTGGCGCATGGCTTCGGCTGCGACCAGAACATGTGGCGGCTGACGGTGCCCGCTCTGGTCGACGACTATCGCGTGGTGCTGTTCGACTACGTGGGTTCGGGCCGCTCGGACGCGTCCGCGTTCTCGGAGGACCGGTATTCCTCCCTGGACGGGTACGCCCGGGACGTGGTCGAGGTGTGCGAGGCGCTCGAAGTGCGCGACGCGGTGTTCGTGGGCCATTCGGTCAGCGCGATGATCGGCGTACTGGCGGCCGGGATGGCCCCGGAGCGAATAGGCGCGCTGGTGATGGTCGCTCCGTCCCCGCGCTACATCGACGACGAGGGGTACCGGGGCGGGTTCAGCGCCGAGGACATCGACGAACTGCTGGCGTCGCTGGAGGCGAACTATCTCGGCTGGTCGGTGGCGATGGCCCCGGTGATCATGGGCAACGCGGATCGGCCCGAGCTGGGTGACGAGCTCAGGAACAGCTTCTGCGCCACCGACCCGGACATGGCGCGCGTCTTCGCCCGGACCACGTTCCTGTCGGATTCGAGGGACGACCTGAAGAGCGTGAGCGTGCCCACGCTGGTGCTGGAATGCACCCAGGACGCGATCTCCCCCCGTGAGGTCGGAGCCTTCGTCCACCAGGCGATTCCCGGCTCGACCCTGGTCACTCTCGACGCCACCGGGCACTGCCCGCACCTGTCCGCGCCCGAGGCGACCAACGAGGCGATCGTCGACTTCCTCGCGAGCCTGTGATGATGTGCGGCGCCGACCGGCAGCCCGACCCGCAGGACTCGGGCGGCGGCGGCAAAGCCGCGGACGCGGCGTTCGCCGCACTGCTGGAGGACGGCGCCGAGGACCTCTACGAGAACGCCCCCTGCGGGTATCTCTCCACGCTGATGGACGGCACCGTCGCGAAGATCAACGGCACACTGCTGCACTGGCTCGGTCTGGAGCGCGAGGCAGTGGTGGGCCGGATGCGGTTCACCGACCTGCTGACCGTCGGCGGCAAGCTGTATCACGAGACGCACTTCGCGCCGCTGCTGCGGATGCAGGGCGAGATCAGCGGTATAGCCCTGGAGATGAAGCAGACCGGCGGCGGCCGGATGCCCGTGCTGGTCTCGTCCGTCGTCAAACACGGCACCACCGGGCAGCAACTGCTGATCCGCACCACGGTCTTCGACGCCCGGGACCGCCGCGCCTACGAAGAGGAACTCCTGCGTCGCCGTAAGACGGCCGAGGAAGCGCGCCTGCAGGCGGAGGAAGCACGCCGACAGGCGGAGGCCGACCGCGCCCGACTGCAGGAGGCGCTGGCCGTACTCCAGCAGTCGCTGCTCCCGGACATCCTGCCGCCGGTACCCGGCGTACAGACGGCCACCCACTACCACACCGCCTCGCCCGACCGGTTGGGCGGCGACTTCTACGACGTCTTCACCATCGACGGCAAACGCTTCGGCTTCTTCCTCGGCGATGTGTGCGGCAAGGGGCCCCAGGCCGCCGCGATCACCTCGCTGACCCGCTACACCCTGCGCGCCGCCGCGCTGCACGACCCCGACCCCGAGTCCGCCCTGGGCACCCTCAACAAGGTGCTCCACGAGCGCTACGCCGGCAGCGGCGACCCCCGCTACTGCACCGCCGTGTTCGGCACCCTCGAACCCCATCCCACGACCGGCCAGGTGGTCGTCCACCTTGCCTCGGGCGGCCACCCGCCGGTCATCGTCCTGCGCGCGGACGGCACAGCCGACTTCCTGCCGACCCCCGGCGGTCTCCTCATCGGCATCCTTCCCTCCGCCCCCTTCGTCGGCGCCAGTACCGTTCTCGGACCCGGCGACACGCTTCTCCTCTACACGGACGGCCTCACCGAGGCCCGCACCGGCCAGGACCGCACCGGCCTCTACGGCGACGAGGCGCTGCTCTCCTTCGTCACCGCTCATGCGGGCAAGTCCCCGCATGCCGTAGTGGAGGCCCTGACCGGGCTTCTGGACAGCTTCGGTGACGGCCTCGACGACGACACCGCCCTGCTCGCCATCGGTGTCCCGGCCACCGACCCACAGACGAGAAACGAACGATGAGCCCGCTGAAGATCACCACCCGAGATGCCGCGACCGGTCCCGTTCTGGAGCTTGTCGGCGAACTCGACTACGCCAACGTCGCCGAACTGCACGCAGCGCTCGGCGACCTCTCCCTCCGGCCGGGCCAGTGCCTGGTCCTGGACCTGAGCAGACTGGAGTTCTGCGACTCCAGTGGCATCACGGCCCTGATCGCCGCGCGCAGCAATGCGCAGGACACCCAGGCGGACGTCGCCCTCGCCGCCGTACCGCCGAACATGCTCCGCGTGCTGCGCATCGTCGGCCTCGACCAGATCTTCACCATCCACCCCGACACCGAGAGCGCCACGCGTTCCTGAGCCCAGCTCCTCGTGCGCCCGGGACGGAGCCGGGACACGGCTCCGTCACGGGTGGGCGGTCAGGACAGGATCTCGACGTACCCGTCGGTTCCGTGCACGCGGATCCGCTGCCCGTCCCGGATCCGCCGGGTGGCCTGCTCCACGCCCACGACGGCCGGCAAGCCGTACTCCCGGGCGATCACCGCGCCATGGGTCATCAGACCGCCCACCTCCGTCACCAGGCCCGCGATGCCGACGAACAGCGGTGACCAGCTGGGGTCCGTGAAGGTCGTGACCAGGATGTCGCCCGCTTCGAGATCGGCGTCCGCCATGTCGAGGATCACGCGGGCCCTGCCCTCGACGGCCCCGGTGGAGACCGGCAGGCCGACCAGGGCGCCGTCCGGCACGTCGTCGCGCCGGTACGCCCCGCTGAGTGCCTCGCCGTCCGAGGTGAGGACCCGTGGCGGTGTGAGCGCCTCGTACGAGCGGAAGGCGTCCTTGCGCTGCTGGACGAGCCGGTCGTCGATCTGCTTCGCGCGCACGACCTCGTAGAACTCCTGGAAGGTGAGGTAGAAGACGTCCTCCTTCTCCGCGAGCACACCCTCCTCCACAAGGCGCTCGGCCTCCGCCATCAGGGCCTGCTTGTAGACGAAGTAGCGGCTGATGATGCTGTACTTCGGATACTCCCGGTAGCCGATGAAGGTGCGGACCCGGTCGATCATGCCCTTGGTCTCATCGGCTTTCCGCTCCCCGTCCGGCAGGGCCCGCAGGCGTGCCAGCACGTCCTGTTCCTTCTTCTGCGCCTCCTGGCGCCCTTGCTCGAATCGCCGCCGGGCCGCGCCGGGTTCGAAGTTCCTGACGTTGTCGAGGATCACCGGAACGAGCGTGCTGGGGCGTTCGCTCCAACGCGGCCTCGTGATGTCGATCTCGCCGACGCAGCGCATGCCGTACCGGTCGAGGTAGGCCTCGATGGCGTCGTGTGCCTCGGTCCCGCCGGGCAGCTTCGTCAGCTCGTCGAGGAAGCCGTCGTCCTCGACGCCCTCCAGGAATGCGACCACCTCCGGATGGGGGCGGATCGCGTCCGCGACGTCGAGCAGCGCGAGTCCCATCTCCGACGTGATGTTGCCGGGGGCGGACAGGGTCAGCGTGTCAGCCGCGTTCTTCTCGCCGAGCCACTCCTCCAGCTTGTCGTTGAGCCACCACGTGGCCTCCATTCCCGCCATGATCGCCTGGAAGTTCAGCGGATCGGTGAGGACGCGTTTGTGCTCCTCGAAGGCCTCCAGCAGGAAGTCGAACAGGGCCGGTCCGGCCTTCGTGCGGACGTCGCGCCGCAGGGCGGCGACGGACGCCTGGCTGCGCTCGATCAGGCCGGTGACGACGGCCGGATCGGTCTCGATCGGGGAGGGTGCGCCGCCGGCCCGCGGCCCGCCGGGCGCGTCGGGAAGCGAAGGGACGAAGTCCTCGCGCTCCAGGACGGTCTCCAGGGCGTCCCTGACCAGCGGGTCGCCCTTGCCCATGAGATCCAGTAGCGCGGTGCGGCTCGCGGGCGAGGCCAGCCGACGGGTGACGTCGACGAACAGCCTCCCGCCTGCCTCGGCCATCGCCACTATGGCCGTCAGCTGCCACATGGACAGGCCCAGCGGCTTCATGGCGTCGGTCATCATCTGCTGATGGCCGACGGAGACGTAGACGTGGTTCTCCTGGTCGCCGCTCTCGGGGATGGGGAACAGCGTCGTGATCGGGCGGCTCTGCACGATGTGGAAACCGTCGTCGACCAGGCACCATTCGATGTCCTGCGGGCGGCCGAAGCGCGCTTCGATCCGGCGCCCGAGCTCCACGAGCCGGACCGCCTGCGCATCCGTCAGCGCCGGCTGCTCCTGACGCCGCAGGTCGACCGCCACTTCCTGCGTGCCGCCGGCCGGCAGGGCGTGAACGGCACGCTGCTTGGCGGAGATCGTCCTGGCGACGACCTCGCCGTGCCGCACCTTGAAGACGTCCGGGTTCACCAGGCCGGAGACCAGGGCCTCGCCGAGGCCGAAACCGGCGTCCACGGTCGCGACCGTCCGGTTGCCCGTGACGGGGTCGGCCGTGAAGAGGATGCCGGCCGCCTGCGGGAAGACCATCCGCTGCACGACCACGGCCATGTGGACCGTACGGTGGTCGATGCCGTTGCGCCGGCGGTAGGTCACGGCCCGTTCGGTGAACAGTGAGGCCCAGCATCGGCTGATGTGCTGGAGGATCGCCGTCGGTCCCACGACGTTCAGGTAGGTGTCCTGCTGGCCGGCGAAGGAGGCCGTGGGCAGGTCCTCGGCCGTCGCACTGGACCGGACGGCGTAGGCGGTCCGCTCGCCGGACCGGGCGAGCGCGCTGGTGATCGCCTCCGCCAGATCGTCCGGGACGGCGATCCCCTCGATGGTCCGGCGGATCTCCGCGCTGAGCGTGCGGACCGCCTCCTGGTCGTCCGGGTTCACGCGCGACAGCTGATCCAGCTGCTCGTCGATCGACGGCGTCTGCGCCACGACCCGCCGGTAGGCGTCCGTCGTCACGCAAAAGCCCGTCGGTACGCGGATGCCGTCGATCCGCGACAGGCTGCCCAGGTGCGCCCCCTTGCCGCCGACGACGGCGACCTGACTCTCGTCGATCTCCTGAAGATCCAACACGTACCGCGTCTCCGGGTCTGTCGAACCGCTTGTCGCACTCGTCTTCATCCCCGGTGGCCCTTCCTTCGACGGATCGTTCGGCCGCCTTGCCCTCCCGGGCGCCGCGCACCATACGTCGTCAACAACACGTCGTTCCCCCATTTCCGCAGGTTGTGGCCTCGGCCGACGATTCTGCGCCGTGCCCCGGGGCTTGCCGCAAGCCCCCCTTCGCGCTATAACTTGAGTAGCGGCAAGGAGAGTTCTCTCCTTGCCTCTTTCTTTTGCCGTCCTCCGGAGCGGGCCGCGTGCTTGCTCGACGCCTCATCGGGTACCGCGTTTGAATGAGGGCGGTATCTGCATGGCCAAGCGATTACGGAAAGTGATGGGTGTGTGACTCGTCTCAGTGGCTCGGGGGACGACCAGTCGAGCGGACCGGGTGACGACCCACTCTCCGTCGCGCTGGAAGTCGCCGACGCCGTGGACGGTCTCGCGAACCTGTGGTCGGTGGCCGCCCAGGGAGCGAGCCTGAGGCTGTCGCCGCACCAGCTCAGAGCCCTTCGGATCCTGGAGTCGGAACCGGGGTTGAACCTCACCACTCTCGCGGAGTGCATGGAGATCGGGCCACCGACGGCCAGCCGGCTGTGCGACCGGCTGGAGGCGGCCGGCCTGCTGGAGCGACTGCTGCATCCGCACCGGCGCCGTGAGGTGCAGCTCGTTCTCACGGTGCGCGGTCGGCACGTGCTGGACGAGGTGGCCGCGCGCAGATCGCAGGCGCTCGCCGCGGTTCTCGCGGCCATGGCACCCGGTGAGCGGGCGGCCCTGAGCGGGGGGCTGCGGGCCTTTCTGAGCGCTCAGGGCGACACCGGCAAGGAAACCGACGACCCCGGGCGGTGACCGGGCGGTCAGCCCCGGCGGCCGTTCCAGTCGAGACAGACCACGGCGGCGTCGGACAGCAGTTCCTTGCTGCCGTAGTGCTCGAACAGTCCGGCGATGACCGCGCGTGCCGTCTCGTGCGGCGGTGCGGAACGGGTGGCGCCGAGGATCTGGCGCAGGACCCGCTCGCCGAACAGGTCGCCCGTCGCGGAGCGAGTGTCGTGCACGCCCGTGCTGACGGCGATGAGACGGTCGCCGGGCTCGACCTGGAAGGTCTGCTCCGCGTACTGGGTCTCCTCGAACATGCCGAGCGGCATCTGCGCCTCCAGTTCGACCCGCTCGGTGCGGCCGCCGCGCTGCTGGAACAGCTGCGGGGAGCCCGCGTCGACGGCGTGCACGACGCCCGTGGCCAGCTCGAAGCGCAGCAGCAGTGTGGAGGCGTACGCCTTGCCGCCGTACTGGGCGTAGACGGCCTGGTCGGCTAGGCATGCCTGGTCGGCGAGGGATATGCCGGCGCGGCGGGCGTTGCGCAGGGCGCCCGTCGTGAGACCGGCGAGCAGGGCGGCGTCGATGCCCTGTCCCATTCCGTCGGTGATGGCGAGGACGAGGTGGTCGGCACTGGTGGACCAGTCGAAGGTGTCGCCGCCGATGGCGTAGGCGGGTTCGAGGTGGGCGCCGATGACGTACTCCTCGCGGGCGCAGCCTCGGCCGGGCAGGAGCTGCCACTGCATCTCGGCGGCGAGGGTCATGCGACGCGTGCGGCGGGCCTGGAGGTAGAGGTCGGCGTCGCGGCCGGCGGTGGTGACCTCGTGCCCGAGTGCCGTGGCGAAGTCGCCGAGCTGGAGCACGGTGTGCGGGTCGACGGCGCCCGGGGGCAGATGTACGGACAGGACGCCGAGCCGGTCGCCACGCACGGTGATGGGCAGATGCGCCTGGTGGCCGGCCGGATCGTGGAGGACTTCGAGCACCGGCTTCTGGGTGAGGAAGGCGCTGCCCGCGGGCCCCTCATGGGCGGAGACCGGCGCGTCGGTGTGCGGCAGGTGCGTCACCGGTTGCAGGACGGCCAGGCCGTAGTCGGCGAGGAGGAGCGTCACTGCCTGGGCGCCCACCCGTTCGGCGAGCAGTCGGCGGGCGGTGGCGACCAGCGCGTGGGGCGCGGCCGCGCGCAGTTGGGCTTCCGCGGACGGCTGTGGTTCAGAGACTTTCACGCAATCCACCCTCTCGCCTTGTGTCCTTCACGCTACCGCGCGCGGGCAGGCTGTCAGGCGGTTCGGAGTCAGTGGGGGATCGGTCCGCCTTCCGGGGCCGTTCCCGCACCGTGGGGGGCACGGTGTGGCACAGCAGCAGGCAGACGTCGTCGTCCCGTTCGGAGTCGTACAGCAGGGGCTTGAGGAGGGCGTCCGCGGCGGCGTCCAGGTCCTGTTCCAGTTCGGCGGTGTTCAGCGCCTCCAGTGCGCGGCCGAGACGCCCGATGCCGGGGTCGATGCCCTGGCCCCGGCGTTCGACCAGCCCGTCGGTGTACAGCACCAGGGACGAACCGGGGGGCAGCTCGGCCCGTTGGTCCGTGTACACGTAGGGCAGCGGAATGCCCAGCATCACGCCGGGTTTGGCGTCCAGGACCCGTGCGGTGCCGTCGGCGGCGCGCACGACGGCGGGCGGGTGGCCTGCCGAGGCCCAGAGCACCTCCGGTTCGCCGGGCCGGAAGCGGGCGATCAGCGCGGTGGCGTACAGGTCCGGCTGCAGGTGGCCGAGCATGCGGTGCAGCCGCGTGAGGATCTCGCCGGGGGTGGCGTTCTCGACGGCGTAGGCGCGCAGGGCCGTGCGCAACTGGCCCATGACGACAGCGGCGTGCAGTCCGTGGCCGGTGACGTCGCCGATGACGGCCAGCACGCTGCCGTCGGGCTGGAGGAAGGCGTCGTACCAGTCGCCGCCGATGTTCATGCCCCAGGTGGCGGGAAGGTAGCGCGCGGCGAGCAGGAGTCCCGGTGGGGTGGGCAGGTCGGTGAGCTGGGCGCGCTGCAGGGCTTCGGCGGTGTTGCGGGACTGCCGGTAGCGGTGGGCGTGGTCCAGGGCGACGCCGACGCGGCGGGCGAGCTCGACCAGCATCACGGAGGTGTCCTCGTCGAGACGGGGGCCGGGGGCGGTGAGGGTGAGGACGCCCAGCAGGCGCTGTGCGACGAGGGGGATGGCCAGCAGCGGCCGCTCGGGGGACAGGGCGGAGGGCGGGAGGTCGTCGACGCCGGGGAGGGCGCCGGGGTGTGCGGCGGCGTGCTGGGGACGACCCGTGCGGGCGGCGGCCACGGCGGCCGCCGAGTGCTCCCGGACGCGGTGCGCGCGCTCGTCGTCGTGCTCCTCGTACTCCTCCTCGTCGAAGAGCCAGACGTCGAGATGCTCCGCGTACTCCGGCACCAGCATGTCGGAGAGGCGGCGCAGGATGGCGGTGTGGCTGAGGGAGGACGTGATGGCGGCGCTGGCGTCAGCGAGGAAGGTCAGCAGCCGCCGGGCCCGTTCCGCCTCGGTGCGGGCGGTCCGCTCGGCTTCGAGGAGTTCGCGCTGGGCGCGGGCCGCGGCCTCCAGGTCGGCGTGGAGTGCCAGGACGCCCTGGTTGGTGTGGTGCAGTTCCTCCCGGTGCAGCCGGACCAGGTTCTCCTGCTCGTCGAGGAGGCTCAGCACCGCCGCGGTGTTCTCGTCGGCGCGCAGCAGGGCCTGCGGCAGCGAGGTGGCGACACGGCGGCTTTGCCGGACGGGCCGCTGAGGCAGGGGACAGGTGAGTGGGGGAGTCCCGTCCTGGGGGCCCGGCTCGTGATCGCCGGTCGGCCTCAACGACGCCTCGAGCCGGCCGGCCTGTCCGGTGGCGAACTGCCGGACGTGGAGCCGCAGTTCCCACTCACCGCCCAGGCTGAGGCAGCTGCGCAGTCGTGCCGTCAGCGCCGTCAGGAAGCGGGCCCGTTCCAGTGCCGGCGCCCCGCCGTCCGTGGCGATGCGGTCGGCGCCGGCGCGGGCCCGGGCGGCGTCGGCGACCGACGCGATCTTCCAGACGTCATGGGGTGCGGTCATACGGGTCCGTCCGGGGGTCAGGGGCCAGTACGGCCACACTGGCGTCGTCGCGCAGGGGCCGGGCGGCGCTGCCGGCGTCCCGCAGGACGACCGCGGCGACCACGGCCGGGTCGTGGGCGCCGAGTCGGGGGTCGCCGGGCGGTACCCAGCGGCTGGGGAGCCCGTCGCTGTGCAGGACGAGCAGACTGTCCGGCGTCCAGGCCGCCTCGCGCAGGGGCACGGTGGCGGGGAAGTGGGCGCCGACGATGCCCGGGTGGGAGATGAGGGGGTGCCACGCACCACCGGTGCGCAGCCTGGCGCCGATGTTGCCGACACCGGCGAACGTCAGCCGGCCGGCGTCCTCGTCCAGCTGCGCGACGCCGACGGCCGCGCCTCGCGTGGCCCGCAGTGCGGAGTGCAGCTGCCGCAGGATCTCGGCCGGCGGCAGCTCGGCACACCGGCGCAGTTCTTCCACGGCGGCCGTGGACGCGTCGGCTGCCTTGTCCCCGTGGCCGAGCCCGTCCACCAGCATCAGCGTGACGCGGGGGCCGGAACGCACCTGGCCGAAGGCGTCTCCGGAGTGCTCGGCCAGGGCGAGGGATGTGGTGATTCCCCCGGCCCGGGTGGCCGTACGCGACCGCACCTCCCGGCGGCGTGGACCGCCGGGTGCCCGCGCGGGGGTGATGCGTGCCACCGCGACGGTGCCCTGACCCGGTCTGCTGTACAGGTCGAACTCGCTGGATATGCGCCGGCAGGTGCCCAGGCCCGCACCGAGGGAGGAAGAGGCGGTGCTGTGGCCGTCCCGCATCGCCGCGGGAACGTCGTCGATGCCCGGTCCGTGATCGAGCGAGGCGATCTGCACGCAGGGCACGTCCTCGGCGAGCGTGTCGGAGGGGGCGGCCAGGTTGATGACAATGCGGCCGCCCCCGGCGTGCTTGACGAGGTTGGTGCCCAGCTCGGTGGCCACCAGCGCCGCGACCGCCGTGGCGTGCGCGTCCAGCCCCGCCCGGGCGCAGGCGGCCTCGGCGGCGACGCGTACGTCCCGGACGCGGGTGCTGTCCTGGACCGGGATGTCCCACACCCTGCTCAAGGGGCACCTGTGCGTGGCGCGGGCAGGCCGGAGACCCAGTCGGCGATCGTGACGGTGGTGCCCTGGCCGGGGCGGCTGTCGAGAACGAACTCCCTGACCAGCCGCCTGGCCCCGCTCAGCCCCATGCCCAGGCCGTTTCCGCTGGTGTACCCGTCGGTCATGGCGAGCTCGACGTCCCGGATGCCGGGGCCCGCGTCGACGAAGGACAGCCGCAGTCCGCGGTGGGCGCTGTCTGTCAGCACCGTCATCTCCATGTGCCCGCCGCCTCCGTGGACGAGGGCGTTGCGGGCCAGTTCGCTGGCGGCGGTCACCAGCTTCGTCTGCTGGACGAGGTTGAAGCCGAGGTCGGCCGCGGTCTGGCGCACCTGCTGTCGTACCCAGGCCAGGTCGGCGTCCGAGCCGATGGGCAGACGCGTGGTCGAGGCGATGGGGGCATGCATCATGCACCCTCTCCCGGGTGTGCCGTCGGAGCTGCCCAGGAGGCGCGGCCCAGCAGGGCCAGGGCCTTCTCGACGTTCAGGGCGGTCAGCAGGCCGGGCAGGGTGAGCCCCATCTCGACGAGGGTGATGGCCACGGCCGGACGCATGCCGGCCAGCACGGTCCGTGCGGCGAGCAGGCGTGCGCTCGCGGCGATCTCGGCCAGTACGCGGCCGAGGAAGGAGTCGACGATCTCCACCCCGGAGATGTCGATCACGACACCGTTCACCGGTGTCGGACTGGACGCGATCCGTTCGGAGATGTCGTGCTGGAGCTGTTCGGCCGCCTCGTCGTGCAGTTCTCCCTGCAGGGTGACCAGCAGGACGTCTCCCAGCGCCAGTACCGGCACCGGCACCGGCACCGGGCCCGGGCCGCGGTGCGTGGCGACGACGCCGGTCACCGCGGACTCGCTGCCGTCACCGGGCGTGGGGAGACGACGATGCCCTGCCGGGTGAGCGCGTAGGCCAACGCGTCGGCGAGACCGGCCCGGGTGATGATCGACCCGAGGTCGATGCCCAGGTGGACGATGGTCTGCGCGATGGCGGGACGGATCCCGGAGACGATGCACTCCGCGCCCATCAGCCGGGCCGCGGCCACGGTCTTCATCAGGTGCTGGGCCACGAGCGAGTCCACGGTCGGGACACCGGTGATGTCGAGGATCGCGTACGCGGCCCGCTGGTCCACGATGGCCTCCAGCAGGCTCTCCATCACGACCTGGCTGCGGGCGCTGTCCAGGGTCCCTATCAGCGGTACGGCGACCACGCCGTCCCACAGCTTGATGACCGGGGTGGCCACCTCCAGCAGCTGCTGGCGCTGCCGGGCGATGAGCTGCTCGCCCGCGCTCACCGTCGTCTCCATGATCACCAGGCGGAGCGTGGCCATCAGGACCGCCAGTGCCTGCGCGCACGCGTCGCCCCGCACGTCGTCGGCGGCGTCCTGGAACTCGGCCCGCAGCAGTGCGGTCACCGGTTCGCGCAGCCCCGCGACCTCGCCGGCGATCTGTACCGGCGTGGAGCCGCTCCGGCCCCGGGCTGCGGCCATCCGGCCGAGCTGGTCCCGCACGGTGTCGAAGCCGGGCGCGTCGACATCCTCCAGCCGTCCGGAGCGGGCCACGTCGGCCAGGGCGTCCACGACGGCCTTGCACGCTTCGACCGCCTCGTCCCGTGAGACGGTGAAGACCGTACGGAACAGGGCGGCGTCCGCCCAGCGCTGGGCGATCTGCTCACGACGCCGCTCCAGAAAGGCGCCCAACTCCTTCGCCGTCCGGGGGGCCGTGTCGTGCTCCGCCACCTGCATCCTCATCCCTGCCTGCGAGGCCGTTCGGCCCGCCGAGCGGTCAGGCCATGTGGCAATTATTGCCGCATGGCAAACGTTAACGTGAGTGCGAGTGGGGAACAACATGCCCCCACCGCCGGCGGACAGGCTGGTCGGTCCGTCGGACTGCGGCCTGCCGTGCCAGTCCACACACACGATCAGCGCGTCGTCGTCCGGGATGGCCTCACCGCGGTGGCCGGTCAGCTCCCGCAGGACGGCGCGCGGCGCCTCGGCGGCGGGCAGCAGGCGGGTGGAGTGGACGGCCCGGACGAGAGCCGCCTCCCCGTAGGCCTCGCCCCTGGGGGAGGCCACGGCATGCACTCCGTCACTGACGAAGACGAGCCGGTCACCGGGTTCGGCGTAGAAGTCCTGCGCGACGTAGTCGGTTTCCTCGAACATGCCCAGCGGGAGCTGGGCGTCGAAGTCGACACGTTCCACGGTGCCGCCGCGCAGCCGCAGCAGCTGGGGGGAGCCCGCGTCCACGACGCTCGCCCGACCGGTGGCCAGGTCGAAGTCGAACATCAGGACGGACAGATAGCTGTGCCCCCGGTAGTGGGCGTAGACGGCCTGGTCGGCCAGGGCCGCCTGGTCGGCGATGGACAGTCCGGCGCGCCGGGCGTTGCGCAGCGCGTTGATGGCCAGGTTCGTCAGCAGGGACGCCTCTATGCCCTCGCCCATGCCGTTGGTGACGTACAGCATCAGGTGGTCGGCGGTGGCGGACCAGTCGAAGTTGTCGCCGAAGATGGCGTAGGCGGGCTCCAGCTGGGCTCCGAGTTCGTACTCGGGACGGGAGCAGGCGCGGCCGGGCAGCAGTTGCCACTGCATCTCGGCGGCCAGGGTCAGCCGGTCCTTGCGCCGTGCCTGGAGGTACAGGTCGGTGTCGCGCTCGGCCACGACCAGTTCGTGCCCCAGTACGTCGGCGATGTCGGCCAGTTCGGACTCCCACTGCTGCGTGGCGTCGCGGCCGGACAGGGTGACGGACAGCACACCGAGCCGGTCGCCGCGCACACTGACCGGCAGATGCAGACGCGTTCGCCCGTTGCGCCCGTCCTCCCGGTACGGCTGCTGCGAACCGAAGGCCCGGCCGGCCGGACTGTTGTGCACCGACACCGGCTCCAGCGTGTGCGGCAGCACCGACACCGGCTGGAGCACGCTCAGGCTGTAGTCGGCCATGAACAGCTCGACGTCCTCCGCGCCGTACTGCTCGATCAGTACGGCGCGGATGGCGTCGAGCAACTGGTGGGGGGCCGCTGTGCGCAGAGCGCGTTCAACGGCCAGAAATCTCTTCATGATGGAAAAACACCTGTCCTTCACCGGACGACGTACGGGTCTCGCTCACGAGGCCGGATCGCTTCGACCATCCCGGTCCCGTGTGGTCAGCTCGCTCGCCTAGTACGCTGGCAGACACCCCAGTGCCTGCGAGAGTGTGATCGTGACTGCCTTCCGCCGCCGCTCAGAGCCTGATGAGGTCGCACGGGTGACCACGACGGCCGTCGAGCTGCTGGAGGTCGTGTGGGGCCGGGCCTCGACCGCGCCCACGTCCGCGTCGCAGCTGCGGGTGCTGCATATCCTCGAGCACCACGACGGCATCAACCTGCGTACCCTCGCCGAGTTTCTCGCCTCGACCCCGCCGTCCACCAGTCGGCTGTGCGACCGGCTGGTGGCGGCCGGGTTCGTCGAGCGGGTCGTGAGCGAGGAGAACAGACGTGAGGTGCGGCTGCATCTCAGCGGCCGGGGCCGCGCCTTCCTCGTCGACCTGCGCGGCCGCAGGGAGAGGGAGTTGCAGACCGTGCTGGCGGACATGCCTGACGTCAAGCGGATCGCGCTGCTGGAAGGGCTGGAGGCGTTCTGCGCCGCCGCGGCCACACAGACACACGACGACGCGGCGGGCTCCGGCAGCCGGACCGCCTGAACCGCCACTCGCGCCCTCGGCGGCTTCGTCACCTTTCGACATGGGTGACCAGCACACGGAGTGGTCCCCGCCCACCGGAGCATTCCAGGTCCTTCCCCATACGTCCGACACGGTTACGTGTCGCTTCCCTGGCTTTTGTCGTCAGACGGCAGCAAGGCGTCCGACCGCCCTTACCCGAACTCGCTTACCCCGTCGGGCCGAGTTGTTAGGTGGGTGTGCCGTATGTCTCTCGATTGAGGGAAGCCGCGCATGCGCGGAGCCATCCGGGGAAGTCTGAATGGCTTTCCGCTTCTCAGCCGAAGCGCAGAATACGCGGGGCGAAGGTGCCTTCGGGGCCGTCGGCGCGGCCGACCGACCACACCGTCTCCGTGCCCGGCACCGGCGCCAGCCGTAGCGTCCGGGAATCCCCCTCTCCGGCCACCGCCGGTTCGCCGTACTCGCTGAACGACTGTCCGTTCCAGGCGAGGAAGTCAGGCCCGGACACCAGGGGCGGAGTGCTGCCCGGCGGCCCCCACTTCTGCGAGCGGGACACCGAGACCCAGGCCAGTCCACCGGAGGTGGAGGCAGCCAGTGAACTGATCGAGCCGAAGTCGGTGGGCACGCTCACCCGGTTCCACGTCTGCCCGTCGAAGCGGACCAGCAGCGGCGGAATCGGCCGGCCGGGCGGGCCGCCGACGAACCCGGCCGTGCCGCCCGCCCACACCTCGGTCGGCGAGACCGCCAGCACACTGCCCACGGCCGACCGCGGAAAGCCGTCCACGATCGTCTGCTGCCACGCCTGCCCGTTCCAATGGGACACGGCCGCACCCGCGTCGGTGGCGCCGGCGGCCCAGACGTCGTCGGCCGCTTTGACGTCCAGGCCGTACACCGAGCCCGGCGGCACGGGCACGTCCTGCCAGGCCTGCCCGTCCCGGCGCAGCAGCACCTGGGCGCCGTCCCGCGAACCGATCAGCCAGGTCTCACCGCCGCCGGCGACGACTTCGGTCAGCGACACACCGGGCGGTGGCCGGCTCTCGGACCAGGCGGTGCCGTCGAAGTGGAGCAGACGGGTGCCGCCCGCCGCGTCGCGGCCCACCGCCCACACCGCGGTCGGCGATGTCGCGGCGATGGACAGGAGCTCACCCTGCCAGCCGATCCCGGCCAGGCTCTGGCGCTGCCACGCGGTTCCGTCCCAGCGCAGCACCAGCGGGAAGCCCGGTGCCTCGCGGCCCACGGCGTCGGCGCCCACCGCCCACGCCTGGTCCGGGCCGAACGCCACGGCCTCGTTCAGCGCGGCCTGCGGGCGTACCTGGGCCGGGACGGGAACGTGTCGCCAGGACGGGGGTTCCGCCGCGGCCGAGCTCATGACCGTGATGAGGGTCATGACGACGGCGAGGGCCGCGACGTGAAGTCTGCGTGCCATGGTCAGCCTCCCAGCCGCTCACTCATCAGGTTCGGTTTGGAGCCGTAGACCTCGACCGTGCCGAAGGACAGCAGCGCTGCCCCGGCCCTCGCCAGCGCACGCGGTTTCACGTCGATCGCGTTCGTGCGCTCCGGGCCGTAGGAGAAGGTGGTGCGCGGGCCGTCCACGCGCGCGTACTTCGACCGGAACGCGCGGTCGCTGCGCACCGGCAGCCACAGCGCGCCGTCCGGGCCGCGCACCATGCCCTCGGTGTAGGTGTCGCCCAGGGGCGGGTAAGTGGTGCGCCAGGCGTGCCCGTTGAAGGTCATCAGGTAGGTGCGGGCCACGCCGTCGGTGTACTGGCTGCCGCCGATCGTGACCCGGCCGGCCGGTTCGATCAGCAGGGTGTGCACGTTGCTGTCGGGCGGCAGCGGCACCTTCGCGTCCCGCCACGCCGTGCCGTCCCAGCGCAGCACAGCCGTCCCGCTGTCGGTGTCGGCCCAGGCCCAGGCGTCGTCGGCGGTACGCGCGGCGATCCCCATCAGGTACAGCACCCCCTCCGGGACGGCCTGCGCGGTCCAGCGGGAACCGTCGTAGCGCAACACCTTCAGCCCGGTGCCGTCCTCACCGACCACCCACGCGGCCCCGGGTACGGCGGTGAAGTCCTGGTAGGTCCACAGGGTCTGCGGCAGCGGGACGCTACTCCACCCTCCCGCCGGCCGGCGCAGGATCTCGCCCTCGCCCGCGCGGTTGTGGAGGATCCACACCTCCGCGCCGACGAACTGCACCTTGCCCAGCCAGCCCGGTTCGGTGGAGCCGGGGAAGGTGGTGTCCCGGCTCCACGCCGTGCCGTCCCAGCGGTACAGCATCGGCCGCAGTTCGTCGGCGGCCTGCTCGTACCCGGTCGCCCACGCCTCACCCGGCCCGCGGGCGGCGAGGTCGGACACGGTCACGGGCGGGGTGGCCGGCGGCACCGGGAGCGCCGACCAGCTCGGTGTCACGGCCGCTTCGGGTGTCACGGCCGCAGCGGGGGACACCACCGCGGCACACGCGATCACAAGGCAGACGACGAACGCACGGAGACCGTTCACGAGACCCCCCAGAACGCGACGGTCGCACACGCTATTGGCCTTCACCGATCCCTGGACAGACGGCATTCGGCCGATCGTGGCTCCTGGGGGCACGGTTCAACCGCAGCACAGGAGGGTGGTGAGTTCGGCCTGGGGCGCGAGATCGTTTCAGGTGAAACTGCCGGTGTCGTCCGTCGGAGGACCGCCTTGCCCACTCCCGCGCCCGCGTCGCTGCCCGACCCGCCCTACTACGCCGTGGTGTTCACCGCCGTGCGCACCGACGGCGACAACGGCTATGCCGAGACGGACGAGCGGTTGTTCGCACTCGCCGCCGACCAGCCGGGATTCCTCGGCGTCGATGCCGCTCGCGGCGCGAACGGCCTGGGGATCACGGTGTCGTACTGGAGGGACGAGGCCTCCATCGCCGCCTGGCGCAATCACGCGGAGCACACCCTGGCCCGTGCGTACGGACGCGAGCACTGGTACGCCTCGTTCTCGCTGCACGTGGCCAAGGTCGAGCGCGCCTACGGGTTCACCCGCCCGGCGGACGCGTAGGCCGCCCCCCTGCTCGGCCTCCTCTCAGGCAGTGGTGGGAGTCGCCCGGTCGGACGGGGACTCCAGGCGTACGACGAGGCCCTTGGACGTGGGCTGATTACTGATGTCGGCGACGCTGTCCAGCGGCACCAGGACGTTGGTCTCCGGGTAGTAGGCGGCGGCGGAGCCCGGTGCGGTCGGGTAGGAGACGACCTCGAAGTTCTCGGCCCGGCGCTCGATGCCGTCCCCCCAGACACTCACCAGGTCGACGCGGTCGCCCTGGGCGAGACCGAGTCCGGAGAGGTCGGCCGGGTTGACGAGCACCACATGACGGCTGCCGTGGATGCCGCGGTAGCGGTCGTTGAGCGTGTACGGGATGGTGTTCCACTGGTCGTGCGAGCGCAGGGTCTGCAACAGCAGGTGACCCTCGGGCGCCTGCGGGACCACCCGCTCGTTGCGGGTGAACAACGCCTTGCCCGCCGACGTGTTGAACTCGCCCTCGTTGACGGGGTTGGGCAGCTGGAAGCCACCCGGTCGCGTCACCCGCGCGTTGAAGTCGTGGAATCCCGGCACGATGCGGGCGATACGGTCGCGGATCGTGCCGTAGTCGCCTTCGAACCGGTCCCAGGGGATGTCCGGTTTACCGGCGAGGGTGCGGCGGGCCAGTCGGCACAGGATCGCGACTTCGCTGAGCAGCAGCGGGGACGCGGGTTCGAGGCGGCCCTGGGAGGTGTGCACCTCGCTCATGGAGTTCTCCACCGTGACGAACTGTTCACCGTCGGCCTGGACGTCCCGTTCGGTCCGGCCCAGCGTCGGCAGGATCAGCGCCGTGTCACCGCACACGGTGTGCGACCGGTTCAGCTTGGTGGAGATGTGGGCGGTCAGCCGGCACGAACGCATCGCCTCCTCGGTGACCTCGCTGTCGGGAGCGGCGCGCACGAAGTTGCCGGCCAGGGCCAGGAAGACCTTGACACGGCCCTCACGCATCGCCTTGATCGAGTTCACCGAGTCGAGCCCGTGCGGGCGCGGTGGATCGAAGCCGAACTCCTCCTGCAGCGCGTCGAGGAACGAGTCCGGCATCTGCTCCCAGATGCCCATGGTGCGGTCGCCCTGGACGTTGCTGTGCCCGCGCACCGGGCAGACGCCGGCACCGGCCCGCCCCAGGTTGCCGCGCAGCAGCATGAAGTTGACGATCTCCCGGATGGTGGGCACGCCGTGCTTGTGCTGGGTGATGCCCATCGCCCAGCAGACGATGACGCGTTCGCTGCGCAGGACCTCGTCGCGGACCCTCTCGATCTCCTCGCGGGTCAGTCCGGTCGCCGCGCGGACGTCGTCCCAGTCGACGCTGCGCGCGTGCTCCGTGAACTCCTCGAAGCCGGCCGTGTGCGCTTCGATGAAGTCGTGGTCCAGGACGGTGCCGGGCCGGGCGTCCTCCGCCTCCAGCAGCAGGAGGTTGAGGGCCTGGAAGAGGGCGAGGTCGCCGCCGGGCTTGATGTGCAGGAAGCGGTCGGCGATCTGGGTGCCGCGCCCGATGACCCCGCTCGGCTTCTGCGGGTTCTTGAAGCGTCGTAGCCCGGCCTCGGGCAGCGGGTTGACCGCCACGATCCGGGCACCGTTGCGCTTGGCCTCCTCCAGGGCGGACAGCTGGCGCGGATGGTTGGTACCGGGGTTCTGCCCGACCAGGAAGATCAGGTCGGCGTGGTGGAGGTCGTCAAGACTGACGGTGCCCTTGCCGGTGCCCAGCGTCTCGCTCAGGGCGAAGCCGCTGGACTCGTGGCACATGTTGCTGCAGTCGGGCAGGTTGTTGGTGCCGTAGGCGCGGGCGAAGAGCTGGAGGACGAAGGCGGCTTCGTTGCCGGCCCGGCCCGAGGTGTAGAAGACGGCCTCGTGGGGGGAGGACAGCGAGGTGAGTTCTCCGGCGAGCACGCCCAGCGCGTCGTTCCAGCTGATCGGCTCGTAGTGGTCGGAGCCCGGCCGCTTGATCATCGGCTCGGTGAGGCGGCCCTGCTGGTTGAGCCACATGTCGGAGCGTTCGGCCAGGTCGGAGACGCTGTGCTCACGGAAGAAGTCGGCGGTGATCCGGCGTGTGGTGGCCTCGTCGTTGATGTGCTTGGCGCCGTTCTCGCAGTACTCGTTGCGATGGCGTTGCCCCGGGGCCGGATCCGCCCAGGCGCAACCGGGACAGTCGATCCCGCCCACCTGGTTCATGGCCAGCAGGTCCACCCCGGTCTTGCGCGGGGACGTCTGCTCCAGCGAGTACTCCAGCGCGTGCACGACCGCGGGAACCCCGGCCGCCCACTTCTTCGGCGGTGTCACGGAGAGGGTGGTCTCCGGCTCCTCGCCGGGCGGGTTCTGCATCGCATCGCCTTTCTCTTGCCGTGACTCGCTCGCCGCTGTGTCCTGCCGGGTCCGGTAGGCGGGTCAGCCGACGGGCCACTGGGCCACCCGGCTCCTCGGCGGCTCCGGGTGGTCGTGCTGTACTCGGCCGTTGCGGATGGTGCCGCGCCAGGCCCCGCCCTCCTGTCCCATCCCCTCGATGAACTGCTTGAAGTTCTGGAGTTCGCGGCGCACCAGCCGGGCGGTCACCTGCGCGAGCTTGGAAGAGCCGGTGAGCCGTCTCGTGACTCCGCGCGGCTCCAGCAGCATCCGGACGGTGATGGCCGTGCCGCCCGACTCCGTCGGCCTGAACTCAACCTCGCCCTGGTGGGAGGGGCGCTGCTCCAGGCCGCGCCAGGCCAGGTAGGCGTCCGGGTCCTGCTCCACGATCTCCACCGCGAAGCGACGGCGCAGCGGCCCGTAGCCGATGGTCCAGGCGGTCACGGTGGGCCTGACCTGCTCCACGCCGTGCACCACGCTCGAGAACCGGGGGAACGTCTTGAACTGCGTCCACTGGTTGTACGCCGTCCGCACCGGCACCGCGACCTCGACCGTCTCCTCGACGTGCCGCGCCCGCAGGGGCCGGCGGCGCGTGACACCGGCGCTGTCCGGGCGCAGCCCCGGCGTGTTCGGGACGGCCTGCTCGGAGTCGTGTTCGCGCGCCATCGTGGCCTCTCCTCCGGGGCGGGAGCCGGTGCGTCGCGCCACCCGGCCCCCTTCGTGCGACAGGGCTTCTCTCCCGGTTCCCACATCGGGGATTTCGAGTCGCCCCAAATGCGGTCGGCGTCCCGCTCGGCCCAGGCTCGGCGGTCCGAATACCCTCGCGAGACACAGAGCCGTCCTGCCCGTAGGACCGGCCACGGCGCCCGGCCGTCGCGGCCCCGCACCACCGTGCCGCTGCGGTCGTCCGCGCGGCCGACAAGGCGCGGACGGGCGGGGATGCCGGGGCGGGCGGCGTGTGGTCGTCCGCCCCGGCCCCCGGGAGGGGGCCGGAACGGCCTCGGCGCCCAGTCCTTCGACCCGTGCCGGGCGTCCCCGGTGCCGCCGAGGCCGTGAGCGGACACCCGGCCGATGGCCCGGCCCAGCGGTGCCGCCGCGCTCGATGACAGCGGCGGCGACGGGGGCTGTGGCTGCAGCCCGCGAGCGATACCTGACTGCTCGCCGCGGACCATGACTCCTACGGCGTCGCAGCCCTCGGCGGCAAGGTCCCACGGTGCGATGAGGGACGCGTGAGCGCAGGGGCAGGCGTCGCTCAGGGCTCCGGAGTTCGCTCCAAGGGTGGAGGTGTGCGGCTGTAGTGCGCTCCTCTGGTGCCGTAGTGGGCGAGGTGCAGGGTCTCGCCGTCGACCTGGAGCTCTGCCGGAGGAGGATTGGGAACGGAGATCCACGGGTGGGAGTGGCCGTCGATGCGGACGGGCTCCCGTGGCTGGTTCCAGCGGTCCGCCCAGTTCTGGGCCCACTCGCGTGACCACGGGTTCTGCAAGGTCCGCGGGGCCGCCGGCTCGTGCCGGTGGCCGTTGAGGCTGCGGACGAGACCTTCGCTGTAGACACCCTTGACCCGGAAGTTCTCCAGGTCCTCCGCGCGCACGACCATGTTGACGTACCGGCGGCCGTTACCCCGGTGCCGGCCCACCGCGGGCCAGCGGCAGTGGCCGGAGTCCCAGGGGACGGGCGGGATCCACAGCAGGGCCCCCACACGGAAGTGCTTCGTGCCGCGCTGGATGTCGAGGCCGCTCTCGCCGTGCGCGGTTTCCCGCGCCACGTTGGCCACCACGCACCAGCCGAGCAGCCCGTCCGGATTCTCGTCCTCGGTGGGTTCGGTGTCTGTCACGTCGAGAATGCTGCGCCATGGGACGGGGTGCGGCCAAGCATTTATCGGCCGGGCCGACCTGGATGCCGTGGGCGTAAGAGTCCCGTCAAGGCGGCGGGGGTCGCCGTAAGGGAGCCGTCAACGGCCGACCGAATCCGGGCACGTGCGGGGTTTCCTCTACCTGTCCGTATTTCTCTCCCGAACCTCTTCGAGGAGTTCGTGATGGCCGATCTGGCCTTCGTCGTCACCACGGTCGCGGTCTTCGCGCTGGTGGCCCTCGTCGCCAAGGGGGTGACGAAGCTGTGACCGCCGAGAACATCGTCGGCGCGGTCGTGGCCGTCGCCCTGCTGGGCTATCTCGTCCTCGCGCTGATCTTCCCCGAGAGGTTCTGAGCCACGACATGGGTCCCGTACTCGCCGGCGTCCTCCAGATGCTCGCCCTCATTGGCGCGCTGGCCCTCGCCTACGTCCCTCTCGGCACCTACATGGCCAAGGTCTACTCCACCGGCAAGCACTGGCGGATCGAGAAGTGGATCTACAAGGGCATCGGTGCCAACCCCGACACCGAGATGCGCTGGCCCGCGTACCTGCGCGGTGTCCTCGCCTTCTCGGCCGTGTCGGTTGTCTTCCTCTACCTCCTCCAGCGGCTCCAGGGCGTGCTGCCGCTGTCGCTCGGCTTCAAGGCGATCGACCCGGACCAGGCGTTCAACACCGCGGTCTCGTTCGTGACCAACACCAACTGGCAGTCCTACTACGGCGAGCAGGCCATGGGCCATGTCGTGCAGACCGCGGGTCTCGCCGTGCAGAACTTCGTCTCGGCGGCCGTCGGCATGGCCGTCGCCGTGGCGCTGGTGCGCGGGTTCGCGCGCTCCCGCACCGGTGAGCTGGGCAACTTCTGGTCGGACATGGTGCGCGGTGTCACCCGCGTCCTGCTGCCGGGGGCGTTCGTCGCGGCGCTCGTGCTGGTCGCCTGCGGTGTGATCCAGAACTTCTCCGGGATTCACGAAGTGGGCCAGTTCATGGGCGGCGCGCAGCAGTGGAACGGGGGCGCTGTCGCCTCTCAGGAGGCCGTCAAGGAACTCGGCACGAACGGTGGCGGCTACTTCAACGCCAACTCGGCGCACCCGTTCGAGAATCCGACGCCCTTCACCAACCTCTTCGAGATCTTCCTGCTGCTGGTGATCCCGTTCTCGCTGACCCGCACGTTCGGGGTGATGGTCGGCTCGGTCAGACAGGGCTACGCGATCCTCGCAACCATGGCGACCATCTGGGTCGGCTTCGTCGCCCTGATGATGTGGACCGAATTCGCCCACCACGGACCGGCGTTGCAGATCGCCGGCGGGGCCATGGAAGGAAAGGAGGTCCGGTTCGGCGTCGGTTCCTCGTCGATCTTCGCGGTGTCCACCACGCTGACGTCGACCGGTGCCGTGGACTCGTTCCACTCGTCCTTCACCGGGCTCGGCGGCGGGATCACCATGCTCGGCATGATGCTGGGCGAGATCGCGCCCGGCGGCACCGGATCCGGGCTCTACGGCATGCTGGTCATGGCGATCATCGCGGTGTTCATCGCCGGCCTGATGGTCGGCCGTACGCCCGAGTACCTGGGCAAGAAGATCGGCACCCGCGAGATCAAGCTCGCCGCCTGCTACATCCTCATCACCCCGGCGCTGGTGCTCGTCTTCACCGCCGCGGCGATGGCACTGCCCACTCCCGCCAACTCGATGACCAACAGCGGGGCGCACGGGTTTTCCGAGATCCTCTACGCCTACACGTCCGCCGCCAACAACAACGGCTCGGCCTTCGCCGGGCTGAACGCGGACACCCAGTGGTTCAACACCACCTTGGGACTGGCCATGGTCCTCGGCCGCTTCCTGCCCATGGTGTTCGTGCTGGCGCTGGCCGGCTCGCTCGCCGGGCAGCGGCCGGTGCCGGAGACGGCGGGCACCCTGCGCACCGAAAAGCCGCTGTTCACCGGGTTGTTGGTGGGCGCGATCCTCATCATCACCGGTCTGACGTACTTCCCGGCACTCGCATTGGGCCCGTTGGCCGAGGGGCTGGCGTCATGACCACGCGTACGAGGGCCGCTCGTGACGAAAGCGAAGAGATGTCTACAGCCACTCCCACCCGGGCGCCGCACCGCGACGCACCCACCGGGCACCAGACTCCCGAGGGCCGTGTCGGCGCGGGCCTCTTCGACCCCGGGCAGCTGCTGAAGTCGCTGCCCGACGCCTTCCGCAAGCTCGACCCGCGGGTGATGATCAAGTCGCCCGTGATGTTCGTGGTGTGGATCGGTTCAGTCCTGACCACCGTCTTCTCCTTCAAGGACCCCGGCGACTGGTTCGGCTGGACCATCAGTGCCTGGCTGTGGCTGACGGTCGTCTTCGCCAACCTGGCCGAGGCGGTCGCCGAGGGTCGGGGCAAGGCGCAGGCCGACACCCTGCGCAGGGCCAAGACGGACACGGTCGCCCGACGGCTCGACGGTTTTGCCGAAGAACAGGTCCCCGGCACCGAGTTGCGGATCGGCGACCGGGTCGTCTGCGAGGCCGGCGACATCATCCCCGGCGACGGTGACGTCGTCGAGGGCGTCGCGTCGGTCGACGAGTCGGCGATCACCGGTGAGTCGGCCCCCGTCATCCGCGAGTCCGGCGGTGACAGAAGCGCCGTGACCGGGGGCACAAGGGTCCTCTCCGACCGGATCGTCATCAGGATCACGACGAAGCCGGGCGAGACCTTCATCGACCGGATGATCAGCCTCGTCGAGGGCGCGGCCCGGCAGAAGACACCCAACGAGATCGCCCTGAACATCCTGCTGGCCTCGCTCACGATCGTCTTCCTGCTGGCCGTGGCCACGCTGCCGCCGCTCGCGGACTACGGGGGCACGCACCTCACGACGGTCGTGCTGGTCGCCCTGCTCGTCTGCCTCATCCCCACCACGATCGGCGCGCTGCTCTCCGCGATCGGCATCGCGGGCATGGACCGGCTCGTCCAGCGCAATGTCCTGGCGATGTCCGGCCGTGCCGTCGAGGCCGCCGGTGACGTCTCGACGCTGCTGCTCGACAAGACCGGCACCATCACGCTCGGCAACCGCCGAGCCGCGGAGTTCCTGCCGGTGAAGGGCGCCACCGAGGCCGAGGTCGCCGGGGCGGCCCAACTGTCGTCGCTGGCCGACGAGACACCCGAGGGCCGCTCCGTCGTCGTCCTGGCGAAGGAGAAGTACGGCCTGCGTGAGCGCCACCAGGGCGAGCTCGACGGCGCCGAGTGGATCGCCTTCACCGCGCAGACCCGGATGTCCGGCGTGGACGTGGACGGCAGGAGGGTCCGCAAGGGCGCGGCCGGTTCCGTCATCGCCTGGGTGAAGGAGCAGGGCGGCACGGTCGCCGAGGACGCCGACACCGTCTCCGACCGGATCTCCGAGGGTGGCGGCACGCCGCTGCTGGTGGCCGTCGAGGACGCTCGGGGGGCCCGGGTCCTCGGGGTGATCCATCTCAAGGACGTGGTCAAGGAGGGGATGCGGGAGCGGTTCGAGGAACTGCGCCGCATGGGGATCAGGACCGTCATGATCACGGGTGACAACCCGCTGACGGCCAGGGCGATCGCCGAGGAGGCAGGCGTCGACGACTTCCTCGCGGAGGCCACTCCCGAGGACAAGATGGCCCTCATCAAGCGGGAGCAGGCGGGCGGCAAGCTCGTCGCGATGACCGGTGACGGCACCAACGACGCCCCGGCCCTGGCTCAGGCGGACGTCGGCGTCGCGATGAACACGGGGACGGCGGCCGCCAAGGAGGCCGGCAACATGGTCGACCTCGACTCCGACCCGACCAAGCTGATCGAGATCGTCGAGATCGGCAAGCAACTCCTCATCACTCGGGGCGCGTTGACCACGTTCTCCATCGCCAACGACGTCGCGAAGTACTTCGCGATCATCCCGGCCCTGTTCGCCGCGGTCTACCCGGGTCTGGACAAGCTCAACATCATGGGCCTGTCCTCGCCGGACTCGGCGATCCTGTCCGCCGTCGTCTTCAACGCGCTGATCATCATCGCGCTGGTGCCGCTCTCCCTGAGGGGCGTGCGGTACCGGCCGATGAGTGCGGACAAGCTGCTTCGGCGCAACCTCGGGATCTACGGCGTCGGCGGGCTGATCGCGCCCTTCGTCGGCATCAAGATCATCGACCTGCTCATCTCGCTCATCCCCGGGATCGGCTGAAGGACATGAACAACTCCTTTGTGAACACCGCCCGTCTGCTCGGCGCCGGCCTGCGGGCACTGCTGGTGTTGACCGCGCTCACAGGCGTCCTCTATCCGCTGGCCGTCACAGGTGTGGCCCAGGCGTTCTTCCCCACCGAGGCCAACGGCTCGGAGATCAAGGCGGACGGCAAGGTCGTCGGCTCCTCGCTCATCGGTCAACAGGCCTACGGCCCGGACTACTTCCAGCCCAGGCCGGCCAACGGGCTGGGTGAGAACTCGGTCAACACGCAGTACAGACTGATCCTGTCCGGCGCCACGAACCGCTCCGCCGACAACCCCGAACTCGTCAAATGGGTGAAGGAAGCCAAGGCGAAGGTCGTCAAGGACAACTCCACCGCCGACTACACGGTCGAGCCGTCCCAGGTCCCCGCCGACGCGGTCACCTCCTCCGCCTCCGGCCTCGACCCCGACATCTCCCCGGCCTACGCGCGGATCCAGGTCCACCGGGTCGCCGAGCGCAACGGCCTGTCCGTCGCGCAGGTCGAGAAGCTGGTCGAGGACCACACCGACCACCGCACGCTCGGCTTCATCGGAGAACCCCGCGTCAACGTCCTGGAACTCAACATCGCCCTCAGGGACCTGGCCGCGAGGACCTGACGCTGTTTCGAGGCCGGCCAGGGAGTCGGCGGCCCGGGTCACCCTGGCGCCGCCGACTCCCACCCTCGCTCAGCGCGTCGCGATGCGGGTCTTGCGGCGGCGCAGCGCGAACACCGTGGTGGTGGCGACGGCGGTGGCGAGGCCGGCGGTGAGGGTGATCGGCAGGGCGGGTGAGGTGCTGCCGGTGTCGGCGACGTCCTGCGCCTTGAGGTCCGCGACGTAGGGCGCGTACGGAGCCTTGTCCGGCGTGGCGGAGGCCGCCTGGGAGTAGTGCGGAATCCTCTTCACCGACTTGACCGAGCCGTTGGCGTTGAGCAGCACCTGCTGGTCGTTGGGGTGCCGGAAGTCGAACATGCCGGTCAGGCTGCCCGCCCGCTGGTCGAAGGAGGCGTCGCCGATGCGGCCGGTGTGCCAGTTGTTCTCGATGAACTGGGTGATCGACGTCTGCTCGGTGGCGGTGTGGTCGATCTTGTTGACCTTGCTGTACGGGGAGACGACCAGCAGCGGCTGCCGGGTGCCGGGTCCGCAACGGTCGGCGTCACCGCCCGCGGCGGCGGGACCGGACTGGCAGGCGGGGCTGTCGAGGGCCTTGCCGTTGGAGCCGACGGTGGTGTCCTTGGAGCCGTTGAGCACCTTGGAGGTGACGTGGTCGTACCAGCCGTCGGAGTCGTCGTAGGCGATCACGACCGCGGTGGACTTCCACTCCGGAGACTGCTGGAGGGCGTTGATCTCCTTGACCAGGAAGTGCTGCTCGTCGATCGGGTCGGAGTAGCCGGCGTGGCCGTCCTGGTATTCGCCGGCCTTCAGGAAGCTGACGGCGGGCAGGTTTCCGGCCTTGAGGGTGGCGTCGAAGTCGCTCAGGTCGTAGTTGTGGTTGGCGCGCCCGTTGTGGCCGATCTCGGCGACGCTCCTGGGGGCGAGGTGGTGCGGGTTGGCCGTCGACCTGTAGTAGGCGAACGGGTTGTGGTGCGGGCTGTAGTCGACGGCCGCCGCGCCGCCCACGTTGGTGTGGGTGGTGTCGCACTTGGCGTAGTCGCTCTGCTTGCCGTCCCACGCGGTGCTGGGCCGGAAGCCGCCCTGGAACCAACCCCAGCTCACGCCCTTCGCGTTGAGCAGGTCACCGATGTTCCTGCCTTGCAGGGCGGCGAGCGCGCTGGTGCTGGTGTGGTCCTTGTCCGCGCAGTCGTCGTAGGCCGGGTCGGGGTCGTTGACGACCGTGCCGATGCCCTTGGCGTTCGGCGAGACCACGGCGTACGGGTCCGGGGTCTTCGTCTGCTTCGGGTGCTCGGTGCCGGTGGACGGGTCCACGGAGATGACGCCGTGCGTCTGACCGGAGACCAGGTTGAGGGCGCCGGGCGTGGAGGGGCCGTAGACCGAGCTGAAGGAACGGTCGTTGAGGGAGTAGTGCTGGGCGTAGTTCCACAGCGCGGTGACGGTGTTGCCGTCGTAGTAGTCCATCACCAGGCCGGGCTCGCCGAACAGCCCGGAGCACTTGTTGACCTCGGTGTTCTCGACGTACTTGTCGGCCTTGCCGCCGTCGGCCGCGTACTGCTCGGGGCCGTAGGAGTGGTTCTGGTCGCAGGTCATGGCCTGCGAGCCGGACAGCCGCTTGGGGGCGTACAGGTTCGGGTTGTTCTTCAGCAGCCCGGCGTTGAGGAGGTTGTCGGCCTTCGGGGTGTGCTTGGCCGGGGTGAACCTGGTGCCGTCGGTGCCCGCCGCCTTGGGGTAGGTGGCGAAGTAGTGGTCGAAGGAGATGTTCTCGTCGTAGATCACCACCATGTGCTTGATCGGCGTCGCGGTCCGCGGGGCGGGGTGGCCGGGGTGTGCGCCGGCCGCCGTGGCGGGCACGGCGCCGGTCGCCGCGAGGGCGGCCGCGCCGAGCAGGGCGCCCACGGTTCTTGCTGTGGTCGAGCCGATCATGCTGTCTCGCCTTTCCAGGGAGCACGGGGGAGGGGGTTGCTACGGGGAACCCTCGGCCATGGTGACGGCAGATCAGGGGAGCGGCGATGACGCGCGAGCGAATGTTCGGTCAGGAGAATCTCATGTGTTCTTGAGACGTCCTTGACCGGTATGGGCGGGGTGGCGTCAGGCCATGAGGGTGCGTCCCAGCCAGTCGGACGTGTTCCGCACCCCGGGCAGCGCGAAGAAGTAACCACCGCCGAACGGGGTGACGTAGTCGACCAGCGGCTCACCGGCCAGCCGCTTCTGCACGGTCTCGAACTGCCGGGCCAGGTCCTGCTGGTAGCAGCAGAAGAGCAGCCCCATGTCGAGGTTGCCGTTGCTGTCAGTGCCCCGGTCGTAGTTGTAGCCGCGGCGCAGGATGCGCTGGTCGGCGGTGGCGCCGGTGCGCGGGTTGGCCAGCCGGATGTGACTGTCCAGCGGGATCACGTCGCCCTGTGGGTCCTGCGCGTACCGCGGTGTGTCCTTCTCGTGCCGGCCGTCCAGCGGGGCGCCGGTGTCCCGGGCGCGGCCGAACATCCGTTCCTGCTCGGTGATCGAGACCCGGTCCCAGAACTCCACCAGCATCCGGATCAGCCGTACGACCTGGTAGCTGCCGCCCGCCGCCCAGTCCGGCTCGCCGCTGTCGGCGCCCACCCACACCAGGCGGTCCATGGCCCGGCCGTCGGCCACGTCGGGGTTGGCGATGCCGTCCTTGAACCCGAGGTGGTTGCGCGGGGCCCCGGAGGGCCGGGAGGGGCTGACGAAGCCGTCCATGCGCCAGCGCACCTGCATACCGCCGCGGGTGTGCCGGGTGATGTCGCGCAGGGCGTGCAGCACGGTGTCGGTGTTGTCGGCGCACAGTTGCACGCTGAGGTCGCCGTGGCACCAGGCGGCGTCGAGGTCGTCGTCGGGGAAGGACGGCATGGCGGTGAGCCGGTGCGGTCTGCGGGCGGCGAGGCCGTAGCGGTCGTCGAAGAGGGAGGCGCCGACGCCGACGGTGACGGTCAGCCGGTCGGCGGGGACCTGCGGACCGAGCGTGCCGGAGTCGGACGGCGGGGCGGTGATACCGGGGGAGTCGGGGATCCCCCCGGCGGTCAGGAAGCGGGCCCGGTCGGTGAGCGTGCGCAGTAGATCCGTCAGTTCGGCCCGGTCGTCGGCCGTCGTGTCGAAGGAAACGAACGCCGTGGCGCGCTGGGCCGCGGTGAGGATGCCGGCCTGGTGGCGGCCGTGGAAGGCCACGCTCGGGCTGTCGCTCGCGGCGTTCTCGGGAGCACTGGCCGCCACCAAACCCGTACCCGCCACGGCGGCCGCTCCCGCCAGGAAACCCCGGCGGCCCACCTGGTGTGCGGATGTCACGCGGTCCTCCGTACGTCGGTGAGGGCGGCGACATCGGCCAGCCGCTCCACGAGTTCACTCAGGTCGGCGTCGACCTTCTCCCGCTGGGCGCGCGTCAGTTCGGCGAGCGGGGTCCAGCGGCCGTCGTGGTCGAAGGCGTCCAGGGTGTGCTGGGCGCGGCTCATCCACGCGTCGATTCCGGTCAGCCCGGTGGTGCGGGTCCTCAGGAGCGGGCGCAGGTGGCCGAGCAGGGTCCGGGTGCCGTCGAGGTTGGCGCGGGCGGTGGCGAGGTTGGTGCCGCTGCCGTAGTCGGTACGGCCGGTCAGTTCAAACTGCACGGTGTTCTCCAGGATCTCGTGGGCCCGCAGACCGACATCGGCCGGATCCATCCGCTGGTCGGGCCAACCGTCCCGCAACGCGTGCACGGTTTCGGCGAGCCGGTCGGCCGGCCCGCGCAGGCTGCTCGCGGACTCGCCGTGCCACAACCCGTACTCGACGCGGTGGAAGCCGGCGAAGCCCCGGTCACGCACCCCGCCCGGCAGCCCGGCCGTGGTCCCGTTGATCTCCGCGTCGGCGTCGCCGAAGGTGCCGTAGGCGGCGCCCATCCGCTCGTACACCAGGTGCGCGGGCAGCCAGGCGGGGCGCGCGGCGGCCAGGTCCCCGCGGTCGACTGCCGCGCGCAGCACATCGGTCCTGCGGGCCAGCTCGACCGTGCGGGCCCGGATCCACTTCTGGTAGGCGAGGGTGGGCGGGATGAGCTCCTGCTGGGTGACCGGCACGGCGGCCGGACCGCTCTGCACGCTCCCCGCGCCGGTGATCCGCACGGTGGGCCCGGTGACTGCGTCGGCGTCGTCGGGCAGGCATCTGAAGGCGTACGAGCCGTTGCCGAGCGTCGCTTGGAGAGGCCGGGTCGTGCCGGGGCCGAGGCCCTCGACCTCGCCGTGGACCGCGCCCGTTGTGGCGTCGGTGAGATAGACCTCGGCCGGGCTGCCGGAGGTGTTGCGCAGGTCGAAGACCTGACGTCCCGCCACCGGGTGGGTCCAGCCGTGTCCGCAGCCGCCGGCGGAGACCTGGATGGTCGTGTGGGGCAGACCGTCTGAGGCGACAGCCCGTCTTTCCCTGCCCGCACCAGGGCCCGCGGTGGTCAGCACGCCCACCGTCACGACTCCCGAGGTCACGAGGACACCGGCCGCCAGCAGGACCGGGCGCCGCCGGAGGAACGGGACGGGTGCAACGGTCATGGCTCCGGGCTCGGGTGGGGACACGCCGGGGCTCCAGTGGGTCGTACGGGATTCATCGGGGCGCTGACGATCGTAAGCAGACCGTCGGTCGCGAACCGTGTTTCTGACCAGCTCCTGACCAGAGGAAAAGCCAGAATTCGTCGGCAGTTCATCCCTGACTCGCGCCGTACGGCGGGGGCGTGCCGTCGGTCCGGGTCTCCAGGGCGTGCAGGACGGCCACCATGTCCTCGCCGCCGTGACCCTGTTCGACGGCCTCGCCGTACAGGGCATGGCAGGCGTCGAGGAGCGGGGAGGCCAGACCGGCCTTGCGGGCGGCCTCGGCGATGAGACGGTTGTTCTCCAGGACGTTGGCGGCGGCGGCCTGCACGGTGAAGTCGCGGGCCAGCAACTTGGACCCCTTCACCCGTGACACCGCACTGGCCATCGGGCCCGCGTCCAGGACGTCCCGGAGCAGACGCTGGTCGAGTCCGTACCGGTCGGCGAAGTGGAACGCCTCGGTCAGCCCGGTGACGAGGGTGATCAGGAACAGGTTCACCGAGAACTTCATCAGCAGCGCGCCGGGGACCGCGCCGCAGGCGAACGTCTCCCGGCACATGGCGGCCAGCAGGGGGCGTAGGGCGGCGACGGCGTCGTCGTCACCCGCCGTCATGCCCACCAGTTCCCCCTGTTCGGCGGGGATGCGGGAGCCGGAGACGGGAGCTTCGACATACCTTCCGCCCGCGGCCCGGACGGCATCCTGAAGGCCGGCCGAGTACTCGGCCGAGGTCGTGCCCATGTGGACGACGGTCCGTCCGGCGACGAGGCCGGCGAAGTCCGGGGTGCCTCGCTCCAGTACGGCGTCCACGGCGGCCTCGTCGGCCAGCATGAGGAACACCGTCCCGGCCCGGTCGAAGACCTCGGCCGGGCTCGCGGCGACCTCCGCTCCGGCGGCGCGCAGGGCCTCGCACCGGCCGGGAGTGCGGTTCCACACGACGAGCGGCGTCCCGGCCCGGGCGAGGTTGAGGGCCATGGGCTGCCCCATGGTTCCGAGGCCGATGAATCCCACGTTCACAAGGCACCGCCTGTTTCCGCTCGCGCCGACGCCGAGCCGTTGTCGCGCACTATGACAGCGGTCATAGTAGGCAGCTTTATGACGACGGTCATAGAGTGGCTCCGCACCCACCAGACATGGAGGTCGGCGATGGCGGTGTCCGAGAGGGGAGCTCGGGAGCGGATGGTCTTCAGCGCGGCCCAGCTCATCCGGCGGGACGGGGTCGCCGCCACCGGCATGCGCGAGGTGGCCGCCCACGCCGGTGCGCCGCGCGGTTCGCTCCAGCACTACTTCCCCGGCGGCAAGGAGCAACTGGTCAACGAGGCGGTGCAGTGGGCGGGCCGCTACGCGGGCAACCGGGTGGCCCGTTTCCTCGCCGCCCTGCCCGAGCCGACACCGAGCGGACTGTTCGCCGGGATGGTGCGCCAGTGGACCGACGAGTACGAGAGCGCCGGCTTCGCGGGGGGCTGCCCCGTCGCCGCCGCCACGGTGGACTGGGCCGAGTCGACCACGTCCACGCGGGCGGCCGTGGCAGAGGCGTTCGCCACCTGGACCGGTCCGGTGGCCCGGGCGCTGACCGACATGGGCGTGCCCGAGGAACGCGCCGGCGCGCTGGCCACCCTCATGGTGAGCGCCCTGGAAGGAGCGATTCTCATGGCCAGGGCGGAGCGGGATGTACGTCCGTTGACGACCGTGGCCCGTGAACTGGGCCCCCTCCTCGACGCGGCGGTGAACCGCGAGGCCTGACCGGTTCTGCTGCGGTCGGCCGGAGGTCGGAGAGGCCGGGCTCAGCTACCTGTTCCTGCCGTGGGCGTGGGGTGCGGGTCGGGGCAAGTGGCCAGGCTTGGTGCCGAGTTCGGTCATGGCGGGCAGCTTGTCGTGCGGCCGTGAGGGTGATCTGGGAGATGGCCTGGGTCAGTGGTTTCAGACGGCGTCGAACCGTCTGACGATCTGTCGGAGTTCGCGAGCGCTTCTCGGCGACAGGGCCTGCATCGTGGTATCGAGGAGAGCGCGGGCTTCGAGGGGATTTCCGCAGCAGTCGTCGTACGCGTCACCCCACTCGTCGTCATGCCACAGTTGGCGCTGGGGGCGGTGGACGTAGTCCTTCCACAGGCGCATGGCCGCGCTGACGTCTCCTGACAGCAGATAGTTGCGGGTGCGTTCGAGGTGGGCGATCTCGGACAGCGCACGGGCGGACAAGCCGTCGATGACCGGCGTCGTTCCTGGTGTGTGGTGACGGGGAAGGCCTGTCCGGACGCGTCCTGGCCGGTTACGCGGCATGGACCTTTCGGTTCGTTGTCATGCTTCACATCGTGCCACGATCTCGAACAGTGTCGAATGGTTTGACTCGGGTCAGGGTCCGCCCGAAGGCGCCGGCGGTCTGCGTTCGATCACGTGCTCCGGCGCGGAGGCACGATGAGGACGAAGGCCGCGTCCCAGTCCACCAGTTACCCCGAGCGGCACGCGGCCGGGCCGGTCGCGTGCCGCTCGGAGGCCTGTGTGCGGCTTGACCTCGGCTAGGGGGCCAACGAGGGGGTGTCTCTGCTGTCGGTACTCACCGGGTTCCTCAGGATGGCGCTCGTGACCACCTCGAAGAGGTGATCGGCGCGTGCGGCGAGGGAGGGCTGATCGCTGAGCCAGGCAAGTGACCCGGCCAGCGCGAACAGGTCCGTGCCGTCGAGGTCCGCTCGTGCGAGACCCTGCGCCTGGGCGCGGGTGAGGAGCCGTGTGCCGGAGGCGCGCATCGCGACGCATGAGGCGTGCAGTGCGGACTGCGGGTCCTCGATGGCCGTCACCATCAGTTCGATGACGCCGCGGTAGTCGTGCGCGCAGGCGACGAAGTCGCGCAGCCACGACGCCAGCGCGTCGTCGGGCGCACTCGATGTCTCCAGGGCCGCCGCCTTTGCCGCCAGTTCGTCGAAGCTCGTGCGGAGAAGGGCTTCGAGGAGGGACTCACGGGTGGGGAAGTGGCGGATCAGCGTGGCGAGTCCCACGCCGGCCCTGCGCGCGATGTCGCGCAGCGATGCGTCGACACCCTGCTCGGTGATGACCGTGCCCGCAACGGCGAGCACGTGGTCGTGATTCTTCCTGGCGTCGGCCCGCATCTGCCCCTCTTGACTATCCGGATCAGTGGTCCATATATTCGGATCAGTGGTCCGGATACCCGGATCGCTGATCCGAATAAGCGTATCCCGCGATGCGGGCAGGAGAAAACGATGTCGACCCACACGATGAAGGCGATCCGTCTGCACGAGTTCGGCGGCCCTGAGGTGCTGCGTTACGAGGAGGCACCGGTTCCCGAACCGGGCCCGGGCGAGGTGCTCGTGCGCGTGCACGCGGTAGGCATCAACCCTCCTGACTGGTACGCACGCGAGGGAATGCCCGACGTACCTCCCGAGCTCAAGCCCCCGTTCGATCTTCCCCTGATCCCGGGGACCGACGTCTCAGGTGTCGTGGCGGCCGTCGCCGCCGACGTCAACGGCTTCGCCGTCGGAGAAGAGGTGGTCGGCCTGCTGCGCTTCCCCACCACCCTCCAGGGCAGCGCGTACGCCGAGTACGTCACCGCGCCCGCGTCCGACCTCGCACACAAGCCGGCTGGCGTCGACCACGTGCACGCCGCCGGACTGCCCATGTCGGGGCTGACGGCGTGGCAGTTCCTGATCGAGCTCGGGCACGACCACCCCTCGCCGTTCCAAGCGGCCCAGCACCGTCCGATGGCGCTCGACGGCGGGACCACGGTGCTCATCAACGGCGCTGCCGGTGGCGTGGGTCATCTCGCTCTCCAACTGGCCAAGTGGAAGGGAGCCCACGTCATCGCCGTGGCCTCCGGCGCCCACGAGACGTTCCTGCGGGAACTCGGGGCCGACGAGTTCATCGACTACACCAAGGACCGTCCGGAAGAAGTCGCCCGTGGTGTCGATCTCGTCCTGGACTCCGTCGGTGGTCCCCGCAGCAGGCGCTTCCTTCAGACCCTCAAGCGTGGCGGGGCTCTGTATCCGGTGTACTTCGGAGACTTCGACGACGAGGAGAACGCGAAGCTGGGAGTCACGGTCACGGCCACCCAGGTCCGCTCGAGCGGCGCGCAGCTCGCCGAACTGGGACGCCTGGTCGAGGCGGGCACGGTCCGCGTCGCGATCGACAGCACGTTCGCGCTCGCGGACGCCCGCGCCGCGCACGAACGCGCCGCCAAGGGGCACATACGGGGCAAGATCGTGCTTACGGTCGCTCAGAACTCCTGAGGCGTTGCCGCCCGCCTCAGGTCGTGGCGGTGAGGTCCATGATGGGCCGGAGAAGGAATACCGGTGTCTCGTACCGCGCCCGGCATGACAAGCTGGGCTTCCCATTGCCCGAACCCAGGAGGTCACGATGACCGCAGAAGCTGCGTCCCCAGAAGGTTCGGAGCCGGCTGACCCCGAGACGTCCGCGCTCACGCCCGACAGCGACGGCAACTACGACCTCAAACGCAAGTTCCGCGAGGCCTTGGATCGCAAGCGCGGTGCGCAGGCTGACGCCGCCGACCTTGCTGCCAACCCCAATGCGTCAAAGATCCGTGGAGCGCACGGCCCGGCTTCGAGCCAGCGGTCCTTCCGGCGCAAGAGCGGGGGCTGAGCGGAGGCGGTTCCGGAGTCGGCCCACCCTGCGCCAACCCCGGACGCCCCTGCGTCGTGGCCGAGGACCGGCACCTGCTTGGTGCCGGCTGCCGATGCGCCCGTAGCCAGGCCTGAGGCCGGTTGAACGGGGCCCGCGCGAGGCGGGGGAGCAGACCCCGGATCTCCGGGCGCCGGGGGTGCTCGATCTTCCTGCGATGACTTCCGGGTACCTCATACGCTGCCGCCGACTGAGGTGCCCGGAGCCCGTTGCGGGCCTCGGTCGGCGCGTCGCCGGCATGCCTGGTGGGAGGCCGGCCGCACCGGACTCATCGCCTCGCCGCCTCCCGAGTCGTACGAGCTCGGACGCGGGCCGACGGGACAGGCCGGTACCGGGTGACGTGCCAGCCCTGGGGTCACGAGCGGCGAATACACCGTTGTTCGAGTCGTGGCCGCCGCATAGGTTCCGGCGTATGACGAATGTTCGGATCGGTGTGATGTACGACCGCGACTGGGCTCCGGAGGGGCTGCCCGGGTTCGCGCGGCAGGCCGAGGCGCTCGGGGTGGACGACCTGTGGGTGGTGGAGGACCTCGGGTGGAACGGCGGGGTGTCGGCGGCGGCCGTGGCGCTGGGAGCCACGGAACGCATCAGGGTCGGTATCGGCATCGCCCCCGCCCCCTTGCGCAGCCCGGCGCTCCTGGCGATGGAACTGGCCACGCTGGCACGGGTGTTCCCCGGACGGCTGGTGGCCGGGATCGGGCACGGTGTGCAGGAGTGGATGGCCCAGGTGGGCGCCGCGGCACGCTCCCCACTGGCCCTGCTCGAAGAGACGATCACCTCCGTCCGCGCGCTGCTGCGCGGCGAACGGGTGGAACTGGCAGGCCGTGAAGTCCGCTTGGAAGGCGTCCAGTTGACGCACCCTCCGGCCGATGTGCCGCCAGTGGTGGCGGGCGTGGTGCGCTCCCGTTCCCTGGAACTGTCCGGGCGGGTCGCCGACGGCACCGTGATCACGGAGGGCCACGGCCCGCGCGACCTGGAGAACGCCCGCGCGCTGATCACCAAGGGCGGCGCCGCGTCCGACCACGCTCTGATGGTCTTCGCCTTCGCCTGCATCGGTGACGACTCCGACGAGGTGGCGCGGACCCTGCACCCGCACATCGAGGGCCACGGCGCCTGGCTCGGCCGCCCGTCCCACGAGGTGTTCACCGTCTCGGGCCCCGCCCCCCAGGCCGCCGAGCACATCCGCGAGCTGGCGACGGCCGGCGCGGACACGGTCGTACTGCGGATCGCAGGTCCGGATCCGCTGCGGCAGCTGAAGGCCGTACTGGAGGCGGTCGGGCAGCAGGACTGACGTCCCGGCACCGCCGGTGCCGGCCGTCCTCAGCCCTGGCCGAGGACGGCCCTCCCGCCCGCGGGAGACTTCGACAGCGGTCCCTGAACCGGCAGTTCGACCGCGCTCACCTCGGAGCCGTGGCGCTACTTGGGTGGCAGGCTCGCTGCGAACGCGCGTCCCTCGTCGATCCACGCCCCCAGGGCCTCGTCCTCCGCCACGGCGGAACCGGCGACCACGACCCAGCCGCGCATCCGGCGGCCGCCCATGTCGGAGATCCGCGCCCCGGGCCGGGCGAGAGCCGCGTCGGCGGCGTCGGGGCCGACGCGGACCATGAGATCGCCGCCGGTCACGCCGACGGCCATGTTGCCCTGGTGCAGGAAGGCGATGCCGCCGAACATGCGCTTCTCGGCGACGCCGGAAACCGTGCTGAGGTGTTGGCGGATGCGCTCGGCGAGCCCTTCGTCGTACGCCATCAGACGTCTCCTTGTCGCTCGGAAAGTCTGCGCTCGAGGTCGCGCAGATCCTTGGTGAGGGAGGAACGGGCCTGACGGGCGAGCGGGGGCCTGCCCGGCGTAGAAGACCGCTGGGGCCGCCTCGGACCCGAATGGCCGCGAGTGTGCCGCGCGGGTGCGCCTCGAAGGAGTAGGTGACGCGCATCGGCATGGGAGCGGCCACGGACACCATGTCCAGCAGCCGCGGGGGCTGGTACGCGGCCACACGCAGGACGTAGTCGATGCGCCGACCGGGGAAGTGTGCCGTGCGGGTGACCTCGGCGCCCGTCCCGAAGCCGCCGCCGTCCGCCTGCCGGGTCAGTCCCGCCGTACGGATGCCCTGGGTCCACTCGGCGTCGTGGCGCCAGTCCATGGCGTACGCGGCCACCCGTTCGGGCGGCAGCGGGATCTCGCGCCGCACCATCACGTCGATGGTCATCGTCACACCGCCTCGTACTCCTGGCTCGGGCTCCGTCGTGCCCAGCATGGCCGTGATGGGCGCCGGGTGCGCGCCGCTGGGGCGTGCCGGACGGTCTCCGCGCGTGAGCCACACGCTGTGGAGCCGCGCTCGATCACCCTCTTCGTCACGAACCTTCGGGGTGGGGCATGCTGGTGTCCGGGCAAGCCTGGCCGGGAGGTGCGCGGATGCGATGGTGGGCCGGGGGGTGGGTGACTGCGGGGGTGGTGGTCCTGGTGGCGTGCGGCGGAGCGTCGGGAGGGCCGTCCGAGAGCGACTCCGGGACGCCGACGACCGGTGCGCCGACGGCCTCGTCCGGGGCGGCCGCCGCGAGTCCCTCTGCGCCACCGACCGCGAGCCCGACCGGGCGAAACCCGTCCGCGTCGGCCTCCGTGCCCGCCTCGCCGAACAGCTGCGCCACCGGGCATGTGGAGCTCACCGTGTCACCCGATGATCCGGCCCGGCAGCAGTTGTGTGTGCGGCCCGGGACCGTGGTGTCGCTCGTCCTGCGCCCTCGCACGGACGGCAGGCGGTGGACCGCCGTACGCAGCTCCGCGCCGGCCTTCGTCCTGCCCTCCGGCTGGCAGCTGGGTGCGGACGGCACCGGGAGAACCTCGTTGCGAAGCGCGGGTACTCGGGGTGGTGCCGCCGACATCACCGCCCTGGCGAAGGAACCGGACCTGGCGGGCGCGGGCAGCGTGGCCTTCACCCTGCACGTGAACGTGGTGCCGCACACGACGGCGGGGTGACCCCGGAAACCCGGGATCACCCGTTCACCGCGACGCCGATGGTGCCCTCAGTCGCAGTCCCGCACCTTGATCGTGTAGATGCCGCGGCCGTGGGTGGCCGCGTACAGCGTGCGACCGTCCGGGCTCAGCTTCAACTGGAGCACGGCGACGGCCGGGAGCGAGCCGACGCGCTGCCAGCTCGTGCGGCCGGGCGCGCGATAGACGACACCCAGGTCGGTGGCCACGGCGAGGCCGCCGTTCGGTGTGACGACCGCGGAGTCGGTCGGCACGTCGGGGAGGTTCTTCGAGATGTCCTTCCAGGTGGTGCCGCCGTCCTTGGACTCGAAGACATGCCCGACGCCGGCGCCCGGTCCCTCGGTCCACTGCCGGGAGAAGCCGCTGACCGTGAGATAGACGTGGTCGGCGTTCTTCGGGTCGATGGCGAAGCCGCTGAGGTAGCGGTTGGGTACGGTGCCGTCCGCGCCCGTGGCCGGCAGCGTGATGTTGTGCCAGCCGGTGCCGTCCGCGTTGCCGACGGAGATGCCGCGGGCGAAGCCCTGGTTGTTGCAGGGCCCGCACCAGGCCGCGTACACCTTGCCGCCCGAGGCGGCGACGGCGGTCGCGGTGTGGCCTTCGCCGAGGTCGTACACGCTCTTCCACTCGTCACCGCTGCGGATGGCGTAACCGTGGGTCTGCACCCAGACATGGCGGCCGCCGGCGACCCAGGTCGAGCTGTTCTTCGCGTCGGCCGCGAGCGGGGCGATGAAACGTGCCTCACCGGTGGCGTTGTCGGCCGGGGCGACGTTGTACGACGTGGCCTTGCCCGGGTCGGTGATCCAACTGCCGTCGTTGACCGCGCAGTTCTGAGTCACCTGAATGGAGAGGTAGACGTACTCCTCGGCGATGTTGCAGCCGTTGGCGGGGTCGGTGAGAGTGTCGCCGCCGTCGCCGCCGAAGTTGGAGCCCATGACCTTGTCGTTGCTGCGCAGGACGGACTGACCGTTGTCCTGCAGACCGCCGGTGACCGAGACGCCGCCATGGTCGAGGTCCTTGCCGACACCGACCGAGTAGTACTGCAGGGTGTCGATGGTGCCGTCGTTGAGCGAGGCCCAGTCGGTGGCGTGTCCGGAGGAGTCCTGGGAGCCGTTGACGGGGCGCTTGTAGACCCCTCCGTCGTTGCCGACGTACACGAAGCTCTTGCCGTGGTACCGGCCGATCGCGACGCCGTGCTGGTCGGAGTGGGTGGTCGGGTTGCAGTCACCGGTCTGCTTGGCCGGGTCGATGCTCCAGCAGGAGAAGCCGAAGTTCCAGTACGGTCCGACGGTCGACCAGCTGGTGCCGCCGTCCTTGGTCTCGTAGACCTCCTCCAAGCCCGCGTACACGTGCTCGGGGTCGGCCGGGTCGACGCTGAGGAACTGGTTGTACCAAGCCTGCACACCGGGCATGTAGCCCGGGGAGGTCAGCGCCGAGCCGGACGCGGCCAGGCCCTGGTAGTCGGCGATCTGCGTCCAAGGGCCGCTGGGAGAGCCCGACTTGGAGACGTAGATGCCCTCCAGGCCGCTGTCCGGATTGGTGTTCAGCTGCTCCGGCGACTGGTCGATCGCGTAATAGCGCGAACCGTCGGCAGAACGGGCGAAGGTGACGCTGCCGACGTTGTCCGCGTCGGTCGGCAGGTCGCCGAAGCCGCTGGTGATCCTGGTCCAGGCGCCGTTGGTCCTGGTGTAGAAGCCGTTGTAGTCGTCACCGCTGCGCCAGCCGACCGCGAGCACGACCTTGGAGGGGTTCTTCGGGTCGATCGCGATGTCGTTGGTGATGTTCTTGTACGCGGCGTCGGGGTCGTCGGCCTTCGAACCGCCGGGCAGGTACTCGGGGTTGGGCGCGTACTCCAGCTTCCAGGCACCGCTGAGCTTCTTCGTGGAGTGGCTCCACACGCCCTCGCTGGTCGCCGCCCACACCTTGCCGCCGCCGAACCGCAGCTCGTGGATGGTGGTGGACTCCAGTTCGTGGCCGCCGACCCGGCTGCGCGTGGAGAACGTGCCGTGGTGCGGGTCGGACAGGACGTAGACGCCACTGCCGAGGTAGGCGTCCGCGTTGGTGGTCGCCTCACCGGTGCCCAGCCACAGCCGCCCGCCGCCGTCGAGCGCCAGCGCGCCGGTGGACTGCGTGGGAAGCCGGTCGCTGATGGGCTGCCAGTGCCCGCCGCCGCTACGGGACCGCCACACCCCGCCGCCCGCGCTGCCCGCGTACACGTACCCGTCGTCATCGGCGGCCACCGCGGCCATCCGGCCGGTGACATTGCCCGAGCCACCGCTGGAGTTGGAGTCGATGTCGCGGTAGCGCGAGTCGTCGGAGTCGTACGGCAGATCGGTGACGTTGCGCCAACTGCCGCCGGTGCCGGGCAGTTTGGCGAGACTGGCCCATGCGGCCCCGTACGCGCCCGGGGCCACGATGCCGGGTGAAGTGCGGGCCTCGGCGTACTGGTCCGCCCCCTCGGCTATCTCGTCGGCCTCGTTGCCGTCGTCGCCGTCGTCTTCCTTCACCTTGGGGCTCATGGCGCCCACCGACTGCGTTCGCTCCGCGGCGAGTTGGTCGAGTGTGCGGGCCCCGAAGGGGCTACCGCCGTGTTGGCCGGGCGCGGCGCTCGCGGGTATCGCGATGAGTCCGGCGGTTGCGGTGATGGCACAGATCGTGAGCCATCGTCTCTTGCGGGTTGGTGCTGACACCAGGTCCTCCCAAACGGGCGGTGTATACAGCCGTCGCTGGAGACCCGACCACGCGTGGGACAGAGCATCCGGTGGTTTGGTCAACCTTTGACCGGAACCTGCCACTGACGTACCCGAAGCCCGACCCGCCGGCTCCCCTTCAGGTCTGTTGAAGAACCGTCGCAGTCACAGATGGACAGCCGGTCCCCGCCCGCAGACAGGCAACCCGGCCATCTCACGCCCATAGCGGCTGTGAACACGTGCGGCAGATGCGACGTCGAGGTCCGGCGCCCGGGCTACCTGCCCGGTGGGCCACATTCCGCCGCCCAGACCCCCCAAGTCGCCATCGATGACCATGACTTGCCGCACTTTGAGGTTCACACCTGGCCACAGGACAGCGTGCAGCGTCTCCACCGGCATGGCAGAAAAGCCACCCGGGGGAACGGTCCTGCACTCCGGCTCTGCCAGTCCTGCTGCCGGCACCCCTTACTGACTCCCGCTCCCCGGTGCGCCGTCGGGTGGGTGCGGCTCAGTCGCGTCGTCCCGCACCGCGGAGCAGCGTGTCGACGATACGCGTGGCCAGTGCGTCCGGGTTCTGTGCGTCCGGGTCTTCGTCAGCGCCGGGCCCGTGCAGGGCCTCGCCGATGAGGGCGTAGTAGACCCGCCGCGTCCACTCCAGATCTGCCGCGGGATCGAGGAGTCCCTCACGCTGCGCTCGCGCGAGAAAGGCGAGAGACCGGGCGTTGATCTCGGCCCAGACATCCTTGGTGACGTCGGTCTGCGCCAAGGGATTGCCGAGCGTGAACCGCCAGGCGCCTTTGACTCGCAGCGTGTTCGCGGTGGCGCGGTGCAGCGCGACCAGTGGGGGAGCAGTGTCGAGGTGGGCGTCGTCGATGGCGTCGGTGAGCTGCTGCTTCGCGGAAGCGGCCAGTGCCTCGATGAGGGCCTGCCGGTTCGCGAACCGCCGGTGCACCGTGGTCCTGGCCAAACCCGCAGCCTCGGCGATCTGCTCCATCGGCGCGCCGGGATCCTCGGCGAGGACCCTCTCGGCCGCCTCCAGAATGGCGCGCACGCTGCGTTCGGCATCAGCCCGCAGTGCTCGTCCCACGAGGTCTCCCGTCCCGTCATCGACTCGTATCTCCTTAAAGAGGATACTCCTGAGCTGCACCTTCCTGAAGAACTGCAACATCAGAGTTGCAGATAATTGAGGAACAGATACTATTGAGATGCGGTTCTCGTCAGATGTCGACACAAGGTGCGAGTTGAGATCAGGAACCCCGAAAGCCGCAAATCGCTGTGGACATGATCAAAATCCAAGGAGCTCATGATGGCCACGAAACGACCTGTAGCACTTGTGACAGGCGCGTCCTCAGGCATCGGGGAGGCCGCCGCCATCGCCCTGGTCGAAGCGGGTTTCGAGGTGATCGGAACCAGCCGGAACACCGTGAAGGTCGCCCCCCCGCGAGGGCGTGACCTTCCTCGACCTCGACGTGAGCAGTGACGCTTCGGTCGCCACGCTGGTCCAGCAGGTCATCGATCGGTTCGGCCGGATCGACGTCCTGGTCAACAACGCCGGCATCGGCTCATCGGGCGCCATCGAGGAAAGCTCCCTGGCGCAGCACCAGCGCGTCTTCGACATCAACGTCTTCGGCGTCGTCCGCATGATGAGGGCCGTCCTGCCCCACATGCGTGCCCAGGGCCGTGGGCGCATCATCAACCTGTCGTCGATCTACGGGTTGATCCCCCAGCCGTACATGGCCGCCTACATCGCGTCCAAGCACGCGGTGGAGGGGTATTCCGAGTCCGTGGACCACGAGGTCCGTGAGCACGGCGTGCGGGTGCTGCTCGTCGAGCCCGGGGGGACCAACACCGCGTTCGAGGGCAACCTCGTGCTGCCCGAAACGCCGCTGCCGGTCTACGCGGAACAGCGGCGCATCGTCGACCAGGTGGTCGCCGAGGCGGTCACGGGTGGCGACGCCCCCGCCGTCGTCGCCCAGGCCATCGTCACGGCGGCCACCGCACGCAGGCCGCGGTTGCGCTCCACCGCCGGCCCGTTCGCCCGGCGCGTCAGCCTGCTGCGCCGCATGGCACCCGCCCGGGTCTTCGACCAGCAGATCCGCAAGTTCAACAAGCTGGCCGGCTGATACCCGCCGCCAGCCCCCATGCAGAGCGGGACGCGGAAGCACGGTCAGAACCCTTCAGTGGGCGAGTGAGCGCTTGAATCGGCGAGCTACGTGCGGGGCGCTGCAGCGCTGAGCCCGGTTCGCTTGACGCGCATGTTCCTGAGGTTCGCCGACCGGGTGAGCTACGGTGCAGGCATGTGCTGCTGTGCTGCCATGACCACCCGTACCGCCGCTGCGGCGGTGCCCGGGATGCCGTAACCACGGCGCTGTTGCTGCCCCCTCGAGGTCAGCCCCGAGACCTACCGCCAGATCAGAGTCCTGCTGGCAGTCACGCTCATTTCTGTGCTGCCGGGCCGTCCTGCCTGATCAGGGGACCAATGTCTCAGCCGCACTCTTTCGATTCACAGCGCGAAAGCCCATGCCCGTGCCCGGATGCGGCCGGACCCATCGTCACGCCGGACCCGCGCGTCACCACCCTGCTCCTGATGGTCGGACTCCCGGGAGCCGGTAAAACCACCCTGGCCACAGAGCTCGCCGCAACGCACCGGGCGCTGCGGCTGACCCCAGATCAGTGGATGATCCCGCTCTTCGGCGATTCGATGGCCGACGGCAAGCGCTGGGTGCTCGAAGGGCGGCTCATCGCGGTCGCCCTGCAGGCCCTACGGCTGGGGACCAGCGTCGTGCTCGACTACGGACTTTGGGGCCGCGACGAACGGTCAGCACTGCGCCGGCTGGCGGAGTCGGCCGGGGCGGCCTGCCAGGTGGTCTACGTGCCCGTGGACCAGGACGTCCAGCTCGCGCGCATCGCCCACCGCCAGGAGAGGGCACCGCATCAGACGTTCCCGATGAGCGAGGCCGACGTAGAACGATGGCGGGAGCAGTTCGAGGAGCCCGACGCCGCCGAGCTCGCCGGCGGCGATGTTCCGAACCCGCCGACGGGCTGGCCGGGCTGGCCCGAGTGGGCCGCAGATCACTGGCCCTCGTGCACCGACGACTGACCGGCTGTCCCGCCTGGGAGCGCCACGGCCCCTTGATCATTTCGATGCTCTTGGCGGCGCCTTCGGTGCCTCATTTTCTGACGTGCCGTAACGCCTTTGACGCCGTGGACGGCAGGCCGAGATCGCGATAGGGATCCAAAGCAGAACTGCCGATCGTCCCGGAACATCAGCTGCTGGAGCCCACCTCTTCTTCCAGCAGAGTGCGGAAGCTGCGCGGGGGCCGGCCGGTGAGGCGGTGGACGGTGTCGGTGACGCGGTCCTCCGCCCCCGCGGCGATGGCGCGGTCCAGGTCGGCCAGCAGAGCGGCGAACTCCACCGGGACCTCCGCCGAGAGGCGATCGCGCATCTGCTCGCAGGAAAGGCGACGGTGGGTCACGGGTCGGCCGGTGACCTCGGTGATGATGAGGGCGATGTCGTCGTGGCTGAGTGCCTCGGGGCCGGTGAGGACGAGATCGGTGTTGGGGGCCTGCTCGTCGGTCAGGGCACGGACGGCGACGGCCGCGATGTCCTCGGCGTCGACGAAGGCGACGCGGCCGCCTTCAGTGGCGGTCCAGATGCTGCCCTCGTCACGGATGCTGCGGCCGTGCGCGTGCGAGCCGGTGAAATTCTGCATGAACCACGAGGGTCGCAGTACGGCCCATTCCGGGAACAGGCCGGGCAGTGCCTGGTGCACTGTTCCCACCGCCGGGCCGCCTGCGGGGATCGCCGAGGAACTCAGCAGCACCGCGCGCCGCACGCCGGCGCTGCGGGCCTGCTGAAGGAACGGCAGCATGACCGCCGCGGGGTCGGAGTCCCCGACCGGCGGTATGAGGTAGACGCTGTCGACTCCGTCGAGCGCGGCAGCGTGGGTGGCGGGAGCGTGCCAGTCGAAGGGGACCGGCTCGGCGCCGGCGACCTGGCCGGCCCGACGGCTGGCGGCTTTGACGCGGTGGCCGGCGGCTGCCAGCTGTGTGGCGGTGCGGCTGCCGGTGGTTCCGGTGGCGCCGATGACCAGGGTGGTGCCTGCGGTCGTCATCGGCTGCTCCCCGCGAAGTCGGTGCCGGGTTCCTGGACGGCGAGGGGGTTCCAGTAGTCGCGGTAGGAGGCGATGTGCCCGTCCCGAACGGTCACGACGGCGATGTAGGTCATGTCGAACGGAGCGTCGGACTTCACCAGGCGGCCGACGCCTCGCATCTCGACCACGATGGTCTGCGGATCGGTGGTCCGATGGATTCGCAGGTCGGGGAAGGCGTGCAGATCGATGTGGTCGGGATAGTGGCGCATGTAGTCGGCGATGGCCTCCTTGCCCTCCAGGCGCTGGGGCCAGCCCCCGGGAGCGAAGGGGAACTCCATGAGGCCGTCCTCGGCCCACAGGTCGACCCATGCGGGAATGTTCTTGTCGAGCAGCAGTCGCAGGCTGTGGTGGTACAGGTCCACCGGCGAAGTCGGTGCGGACATGGGTATCCTCCAGTTCACAGAATCCGGACCCTAGGTCCGCTTCGACAATACGGACCGCTAGTCCGCTTTGCAAACGAGGGAGCACCATGCCCGAGCGCAAGTCCCGCAAGGACGCCGTCCGCAACCGGGAAGCCGTGCTCAAAGCCGCCGACGCCCTCTTCGCCTGCCGCGAGAGTCCCGAGGACGTCACGATGGCCGACGTCGCAGCAGCGGCCGGCGTCGGCAAGGGAACCCTCTTCCGCGCCTTCGGCGATCGCGCCGGACTGCTCCGCGCGCTGTACGAGGCACGGCTCGAACCGCTCGGAGAGGCCGTCGAGTCAGGGCCGCCACCTCTGGGGCCCGCGACCCCGCCGAGGGACCGCGTGCTCGCCCTGCTCGACGCACTCCTCTGCTTCAAGCTCGACAACCGGCGCCTCGCGCTGGCATTGGAGGCGGGAGGCGCCAGCAGCAGTCCCTACCAGCCGGACCATTACGAGCGGTGGCACAGCATGCTCCAAGCCGTACTGGAGCAGATCCCCGGCCTGACGGACAGCGACTTCATCGCCCACGCCCTGCTCGCCGCCACACGAGCCGACCTCGTCGAGCACCTGGCCGGGGAGCAGCGCGTGCCGCGGGAAAGAATGCGGGCACAGCTGGCGAACCTCGCCACCAGAGTCCTGGTTTCGGGCCCGGGCCAGGGAGCGGCTGCCGAGGGGTGATCGAAGGTCGGGCGAGACCTTGTTGAACCAGCTGTTGAGGTGAGCGGGGGCGACCTCCGCCGTACGACCGACGTGGCGCCGCGCGCATCCTGCTCTCCAGTTCGCATCCGCCACACGTTTCATGCGTGAGCGATGAGTTCGGGCGGCGGATCGGGTCTGCCCTGGCATGACTCGAATCATCGCTGACATCTCGGTCTCTCTCGACGGCTTCGTCACCGGGCCCGACCCCGGCCCCGACAACGGTCTGGGCACCGGCGGCGAGGCCCTGCACACGTGGGCGTTCTCCGACGACCCCGACGATCGCCGGATCCTGCGAGAAGGGACCGCTCGCTCGGGGGCCGTCGTCCTCGGCCGTCGCCTGTTCGACGTGGTCGACGGGCCGAAGGGCTGGGACGACACAACCGGCTACGGCGCCGGCGAGGTCGGCAAGCCCGCGTTCGTCGTCGTGACGAGTTCGCCGCCCGAGTCGGTGCGGACGACCAACCTCGACTGGACGTTCGTCACCACCGGTCTGTCCGACGCCGTCGCCGCCGCGCGCGAGCGGGCCGAGGCGGCGTCGTCGGAAGGCGGCAAGGACCTCGACGTCATCCTCATGGGCGGCGGTGCCACGGTCGGCTCGGCGGTGGAGGCCGGGCTGGTCGACGTACTGTCGCTGCACCTCGCGCCGGTCATGTTGGGCGCCGGGACACCTCTGTTCACCGGCGGAGCGCCGCGGACACTGGTGCAGCGGAGCGTGATCTCGACATCGACCGCGACGCACCTGACCTACGACGTCTCCCGGTGATCCGATGACCACTGTCACTGTCAACGCCAACGAGATCGCACTGGGCATCGAGTCGTTCGGTGACGAGGACGCGCCACTCGTCCTGCTCGTGGGCGGGACGACGATGCTCTCCTGGCCGGACGCGCTGTGCGAGCACCTCGCGGCCGGCGGGCGCCGCGTGGTCCGCTACGACCTGCGTGACAGCGGGGAGTCGACGGCGACGGACCCGCAAGCGCCCGCTTACACCCTGCGCGACCTCGCCGCCGACGCGGCGGCGCTTGCCGATGTCCTCGGCGGGAGGCCTGCGCACCTCGCGGGGATCGGCGTCGGCGGGATGGTCGCCCAGGTGGCCGTGCTCGACCATCCGGGCGCGTTCTCGGCGCTCACCCTGGTCGGCACCCGCGCGGTCGCCCCTGGCCCGCCCGACGACGACCTTTCCGACCATGAACAGGCGACGATGAGCAGGCTGTTCGCGCGCGCGATGCCCGACTGGGCCGACCGCGAGGCGGTAGCGGAGTTCGCCGCCGCCGGCGCGGAGATCCTCGGCGACGACCCCGTCGCCGCGCGCGCGATCGCCGCGCACATCTGGGACCGCACGCCCGGCATCGCACCCCCGGTCCAGATGGCCAACCAGATGGGCGTGGTGTTTGCCAGGCTCGACTGCAAACCCCGCTGGCGTGAGCGGCTGCCCGAGATCGCAGTCCCCTCGCTCGTCGTCCACGGCCGCCGCAACCGCTTCTTCCCTGTCGACAACGGCGAGGCGATCGCCCGCGAAATCCCCGGAGCACGGTTGCTCGTCCTGGACGAGGCCGCCACCGCGATCCCCGATGCGGCGGTCGGCGAGGTGGCCGAGACGATGCTCATGCTCGGATAGAGGACGGCGGGTGCCGCGCGGGTACGACCGCCACGCAGGCGCCGGGCACAACGTCGGCCCCCTTGAGCCCAGGCCACCACCCCCCAGGGACTGCTCGACCCCGAAACCGCTTCTGTGCATGTGCTCAACGCCGACCACAGTCCCGCCGGATCGTGTTCACCGGCTGCGGTGTGGCGCTCACCGCTGCTCGTCATCGTCATCGTCATCGAGCTTGCTGGACCGGCCTGCGCCGTAGTCGAGGCGTTGCGCCGTCTGTACCAGCGAAGCCAACGGGTCGCGCGCCGCGGGCCATCCTCGCCAGGCCACTCGGCACTCCCACTCGCGAAGGCGGATGAACCAGCCGCGGACCCTGAACCTCGTCAACAGGCTTGCCCTTCGGACCGCTTCAGCGCGCCTCGACAACCCGCGGTCGTTCGCGCCAGAGCAAAGCGCCATGTCGCGCCACCCCTTCCGCCACGTAGAAATATGCACCAGCATGGGCGCCGAGCATTCCGGTCAGACCACCGGAAATTCGCACAATCTTGCGCTCTGTCAGAGGTACCGTTCCACCCGCACGCCGCCCCGCAGAGGAGAGCTCTTGAGAAACCAGGCGCAGCAAGCAGTTGAGTGGCTCGCCGCCGCCGCGACGGACCCCCGGGCCTGCAAGCGGGCCTGGCAATCGGATTCCGGCACCGCGGTGCTGGCCGCCGGCCGGTTCTGGGACGTGCTGAGCGTCCCGGAAGAACTGGGCCTGTTCGCCCTCGACGTGCTGCTGCGCTCGCCGCGGCACGAGCCCGGCCCCACTCTCGCCGACTTCACCTCCCACCGGGTGGGCTTCTTCCTGCCGCCGGATCCGCGTAGCCGCTGGGTCGGTGACGGCGTCCGCTACGCCGGCTGCGGCGCGTGGATCGCCGTCCCGGCGCTGCAGCGGGCCGCCGGCTCCCTCCGTTGGCTCGTACCGCCCGACGGCAGCGGCACCCTGTACGCCCCGGCGGCCGTGGAAGTGGCCCTCCAGGAGGCGACCGGAATACTCGCCACCCTGCTCGACCCGGCCTCATCCCTCCGCCCCGGCGCCCAAACGGCAGCCGTCGAAGCCCGAGTCCGCACGCGGTTTCTGCGCGGATCGGGCACTGCGGACACCGGCCGAATGTGGCGGTGACGGCCTGCGTATCCGGCGACTGCTCAGCCTGCGCCGGGTGCCAAGAGAGCCACGCGTTCCCAGGCCCCGGTGCCGATTCGAATTTCCGTGCCGCCAGGCATCCCGGTCGCGGGTGGGGCGGCCAGCGTGGCCCACTGGGCATCGTGCCGGCCGGGCACTGTGCGCCCCCGGGCCCACCACTCGGCCACGAGGGCGGTGTAGATCGGCACGTTCATGCCGTAGACGTCGGTGAGTTCGGCATGGGGGAGGCGGTGCCTCCCGTGGGTCAGGAGGCATCCCGTGGTGGTGGATGTTTGGTCCATGCCGCTGCAACGCATCCGGTAGCCCGGTGGTACGCCGGCGCTGACCGATGCGCCCGTATCGGGTGAGCGCGCCTCCCTCGATCGGGGCCATGTACTTGTCGGATAACCGTGTTGACGTGATCCGTCCAGAGGCGCGGCAGGCAGCCGTAGCCTTCGGGGCGTTGATCAGTGGGCGACCAGCGGGCGTGAGTGCCGCCGCACCTTGGTCGCGTAAAACTGCGCCCCTGGCGCCCGCATCCATTGACTGAACTGTGCCTGTGGGCTGAAGGCTCGTCAGGCGATGCTGCCGTCGTTCAGTGCGCTGACCACTCGTATCTGAGTTCAGGTGGCATGGCCGTCCGCCGCTTCGGGGCAGACGGCTCACGGGCGCCGACGCGCAGGGCTCCTGGGACGTCGGGCCGTGCGGGTAGAGCAGCTTGAGCGCCGACGGCGTCTGCCCGTCGCGAGCACTCGCCGGCACTCGCGGTCAGGATCGCATGCAGGACCCTCCGGACTCGACTGAGGTCGCCGAGCCTGAGGAGAACGGCGTGAGCATCACCGCAGGGTGATCTCCTCGCCGATTGACTGCTCGCGGGCGGAGGCGACGACCAGGGCCGTGGCCGCGGCGTCCTGCGCTGCCACGCCGACCGACTTGTAGAGGGTGATCTGGTCCGGCGTGGCGCGCCCCGGTCTGCTGCCGGCGATGATTTCGCCCAGTTCGGCGTGCACGTGATCGGCGGTGATGAGACCGTCGCGGATCGGAATGAGCAGGTCGTTGCTGCCCGCAGGAAGCGGAGCGAGCACGGCCTGGCGCGATTCGACGCACACCAGCGCCTCAGCCACCGTGGCGTCGTCGATCTCGCGACCCGCCGGGTTGTACCCCACGGACGTGATGTGCACCCCGGGTGCCAGCCAGGACCGGCGGATCACGGGTTCGACGGCGTGCGTTGCCGCGGCCGCGATGTCCGCGCCGTCGAGTGCCGCGGCGTAGCTGGACACGGCCTGGACGTCGACCTGCAGTGCGGCTGAGAGTTCATCAGCCAGGGCAGCGGCTTTCGCCGGATTCCGGCCCGCGACGCGGATCTGGCGGATCGGGCGGACCCGACAGATCGCGCGGGCGTGGGACCGCGCCTGCACGCCGGTGCCCAGCAGTGCCAGCACTGTCGCATCCTCGCGGGCCAGCAGTCGCGCCGACAAGGCGGAGCAGGCGCCGGTTCGCGCTGCGGTGATGGCCGTACCGTCCAGCAGGGCAGTGGGCTCGCCGGTGTCCGGGTCGAACGCCACGATCAGCGCCTGATGGGTGGGCAACCGCGTCCCGTCGTTGTGCGGGAAGAGTGACACCAGCTTGGTCATGAGTACCCCGGCCGATGGCAGGAAGCCCGGCATGGCCGCCAGGAATCCATCGCGTTCGGGCACCAGGGCGGCGACGCGGTCGGGTACCGAGGCGCGACCCGCACTGAGGTCTGCCATCGCCAGGGCCAGTGCGTCGATCAGCGAGTCCATGTCGAGCAGCGCCTCGACCTGCGAGCGGCCCAGAACAAGCATGCGATTCAACCTCCTGATGCCGGTCTTGCGGCCGACGACCGCACAGCCCAAGCGTCAACCGCAGCGCTCGCCGCCCCGGCTCTGACACGCCGGTGTCCGTGGGGCCACCCGGGGCGGAGGTGTGCCGACCGACGGGCCTGGCCGTACCGCAAGAGCTCTGCCTGACGGCGGACCGAGCCCTTCAACCGTCCCCGGCCGGAATTCACAGAACTCTCTGACTGGATCTCCTGTGGAGCGTGCTTGAAATGTGGCCTGAATCAGGTCATACGAAAAAGTAGCTCGCATTTTCACGGGATTTGGGAGCGCGATCCTGGCACGCTTGCGGCGGCGCAGACAGCCGGTATGGGCGGTCGCGTCAATTCCTTCATCGTCGATCGGAAAGAGGAAACAATGCGAACTTCTCTGACCAGGGCACTTGTTGTCGCGAGCGCCGTCGTCGGCATCGCCGCTGGAGGCCTTGCGGGTGCGAGTGCGAGCGTGGCGGCCCCTCAGCACGCCACCAAGCCTGCGGTCAGCAGCCCGCATGCCTCGATCCTCGCAGTGAACAACCTCGGCCTGAACACAGCCCGGGCCAAGAACTGGCAGAATTGCCTGAACGCCTGGGGCTTCAACGCCGGTACCGAGGACGGGCAGCTGGGCACCAACAGCTGGAAGGCCGCGCAGAGGATGCTCAACGCCTGGGGCTACAACGCCGGTACCGTCGACGGGGTCGTCGGCACCAATACGATCACGGCGCTCCAGAAGTTTTTGAACGCCGTCGGCGAAAACGCCGGAACTCCCGATGGGATCGCCGGACCGCAGACCAGGGCGGCGTTCTGGAATTACAACGCAACGGGCTGCTGAGTAAATCCGGCGGATACGTTTCGGGCCGGCCGAGCGGCAAATAGGTCTGTCGTGATTTCGTGATGACGATCCGGGCTGGTCGAGCAGGTCACGCGAATCGGCGGGGCTGTACACGACCGGATCGGGACCGCCCCGGTCACCGCTCGCTGGTGCGGTGACCGGGAAGGTCCGCCCAGTTGGTGGCCGCTGCGGGTCGATGGGCGGGCGCTTCCCTTGCGCAGGGGCGGTGTAGGTGTCGCTGACTCAGGAGCCGGCCGCCGCGGCAGCCGGCTCCGCTTCACCTGTCGCTCAGCCCTGCTCTCGAGTTGGTCCTGGCGGCCGCGTCCCCGGCGACCTGCACTGGCCCGCGCGCAGCACCGAGCGTCGGGCCGATGGAGGGCGTGGGCCTCGCGCCCTGAACCGCGCGTCACTTTGCGATGCGGGCTTCGATGCCGTCGAGCAGGAAGTCGAGGCCGATCCGGAAGGTCTGGTCGGCGTCCAGGTGGGCGGCATCGCGCACCACCGTGGCGAGTGCGGGGAATCGGCCGGTGGCGAAGGTCCGCTCCAGATAGGGACCGAGTGAGGCCTGCCACCTCTTCTCGTCCATCCCCGTGGCACGCTCGGCCCGCCGCTCGGCGATCTCTCGCCGCACCGCACCGATCACGTACGCGTCGACCGCGGTGACCACCGGCATGACCGCGTCCACGTCGACGGCGTCCAGCGCGGCCACGACAGCCTCGCCCCTGGCCAGCGCGTGCGGCCCGAGCTGTGGTCGTCCACCGAGCAGGTCGGCGAGCCATTCGTGCTCGTGTGAGACCTGCCGGGTGGTTTCGGCAAGCGACCGGAGTACCTCCCGCCAGTCGTCTCCGACCGGCCGTATCTCGGCGTAGGCCGCGTCGACCATCAGGTCGAGCAACTCCTCCTTGCCGGCGATGTAGCTGTACAGCCGCATCGGCCCGACGTCCAGGGCGGTCGCGACCTTGCGCAGGGAGACCGCCTCCAGGCCGTCCGCGTCGGCCAACCGGATCGCCGCTCGCACGATCCGCTCCCGGCTCAGCGGGGCCGGTACAGGTCGATTCGGCGGCTCCGGCCTCTCCCACACCAACATGCCGCAAACAATACATCGCATGGAGCGATACAGTGTATCGATTCGTACGGTGTATCGGGAAGAGGCAACCATGACCATCGCCATCGTCGGAGCCGGCCTCGGCGGGCTGACTCTCGCCCGTGTGCTGCACGTGCACGGCATCGACTCCGTCGTGTACGAACGTGAGCCGTCACGTGGTGCGCGCGGTCAGGGCGGCATGCTCGACATCCACTCCGGCCAGCGGGCGCTGCGCGAGGCCGGTCTGATCGACGAGTTCTCCGCGATCGCCCGCGGCGAAGGCCAGGACATGCGTCTCCTGGAACCGGATGGCACTTTGCTGCTCCAGGAGGACACACCCGACGACGCCCCGCTCGATCGACCCGAGGTCGACCGCGCCGATCTGCGCAACCTGCTACTGGATTCCCTCCCCGAAGACGCCGTGCGCTGGGGCCACACGCACAAGTCCGCCGACGACGGCCTGCTCCACTTCGCCGACGGCAGCAGCGCGACATATGACCTGCTGGTCGGTGCGGACGGCGCGCAGTCGCGGGTCCGCGCGCTCCTCACCGATGCCCGCCCGGCGCATATCGGCCAGAACGTCGTCGAGATCGGGATTCCCGACATCGACCGCACACATCCCGACCTCGCGGCGATGGTCGGGCGCGGCAACTACTGGGTGCTCGGCAACGGAATATCCCTGGGGGCGCAGCGCAACGGTGACGGTCGCGTCCGCATCGGCCTCAGCTTCTACAACACACCCGAGGACTGGTTCGCCACCAGCGGGATCCCGTTCGACGACCCGGCCGCCGCCCGTGCCAGGCTGATCGACCTGCTCCCCGGCTGGGACGCGCGCTTCACCGCGCTGATCGCGGCCTGCGACGACATGGTCGTGCCCCGGACGATCACCACTCTGCCGGTCGGTCTGACCTGGCCGTCGACGCCGGGTGTCACGCTGGTCGGCGATGCCGCGCACCTGATGCCGCCAGTGGGACAGGGCGCCAACATGGCGCTGCTCGACGGCGCCGTGCTGGGTCTCGCGCTGGCCGCGCACCCGAACGACTTTCCCGCCGCCGTCAAGGAATACGAACGCGAGATGTTCGAGCGCACCAGCGCTGCCGCCCGGATGTCCGCGGACATGCAGGAATTGCTGACGTCTCCGGACGCCGCCCAGAAACTGCTCGCATTCTTCCAACCTGGCTGAACACAACTGCTGCGGGTTACGGCCAGACAGTGGCCCGTGCCCGGAAGCCTTCGGGATCGCTCTCCACGGGCAGCACGCAGACGAGTTGCCCGCCAGGCACTCGGAGCACGTGGCACTCCTGCCACTGTGAAATCTGCTCCGCACCCAGGGCGATCAAGCGCGCGGTCTCCGCCTCGACGTCGTCGGTCTCGATGTCCAGGTGCATACGGGGCGCGTCGTCGACGGCTTGAATGGCGGTGATCAGTCCGGGTAGAGCCTGATGGAGGGTGGTGAACTGCGGTTCCGGTGGAAACGGTTGAGCGTCGACCCCGAGAGCCGCTGACCAGAAGCTCGCCGCCTGGGCGGCCTCGGATTCGGGTGTGTCGATGATGACCGCGTATACGCGACTTCTGTGCACGTGCAGTGACCTTCCATCAGATGTACCGCACCTCAGGGCGGCTGGTCCTCTACGCCCGTGCCTCCCTTCGGCGGCGGGGCGAAAAGGCACGACCGACCTGAGGCTGGGCGCCCTCAGCGATGATCCGTCCGGTTGCGCGTGGTGGTCAGGGTTTGCGGGCGAGGGCGGCGGCGATGAGGTGTTCCCAGACCGTGAGTTGCCGTTCCCCGCTGTCGTTCCAGGGAGTGGCGGTCTGGTCCGGGCGCCACAGGGGCGCGGGGACGATGCCGGGGTCGAGGATCTCCAGGCCGTCGAGGAGGGAGGCGAGCTCCTCGTCGGTGCGCCACCGGCCGCGGCCGAACGTCTGCTGGAGGACCTTCTCGGCCTCCTGCGTCTGTGGGTTGTTGCCCGAGCGGAAGTGGCTGATGAAGAAGTAGCTTCCGGACGGCACGTTCTCACGCCAGTAGCGGACGATGCCGGCCGGGTCCTCGTCGTCGTTGACGTGGTGGAGGATGGCGCTGAACATGACGGCGACCGGTTGGGTGAAGTCGATCATTTCCACGGTGTCGGGGTGGGTGCGGACGCCCTCGGGATTGCGTACATCGACCGCGACGACCCGGGTCCGTTCGTCCTTCTCCAGCAACGCACGGCCATGGACCAGGACTTGGGGATCGATGTCGACGTAGACGACCCGGGCTTCGGGGGCGTGCCGTTGCGCGACCTGATGGACGTTGTCGGCCGTCGGCAGGCCGCTGCCCAGGTCGATGAACTGCCGGATACCGGTGGTTTTCACGATCTCCCCGACCGCGCGGGTCAGGGCCGCGCGGTTGGCGAAGGCGATGGCCACCGAGCCGGGCAGGTCGCGTTTGAACACGTCGCCGATCTCGCGGTCCACGGCGTAGTTGTCCTTGCCGCCCAGCAAGTAGTCGTAGACGCGGGCGATGCTGGGCTTGGACGGGTCGATGGAGGAGCCTTCGTACGTCATGAGGGCCATTTTCCTTACAACGTCCCCTGCTGACCACGGTTTTGGGATGCCTGGGCCGACCTTTGTGCAGGCGAGCGGCTCTGCCGTCCCGCCGTGGACGGTTCGGAGGTTGCGCGGGCGATCGATGACGGGCCCGTACGGGCGTTGGAATGGTCCAGGGCGATGTGCCAGGGCGGCCGGCCTGGGGGAGAGGCTCCCCGCCCGCAGAGGGGGCATCGGCGGTGATCGCGGTGCCCGTGAGGTCGCGGGGCCGTGGAGCGGGACGAGGGCGGAGATCTCGTTTCAGAGGGACGACGGCCGTCCGGCCGCCACGACGCGAGCCGCACGAGCAGAGGGTGCACGGGTGGCGGCACGGCCGCGCGGCCGACAGCGTGACTGGCGTGAACCCCAGGACGCGTAGAACCCGCCGGGAGCGTCCGCGATCCACTCGCCACCGCGAGGAGAGCGCGGGGCCCGGCCGTCACGCGGGCCGCCGCCGCGCAGGGCGGCGCGGACGCGGGATACGGCGGCCGTGTCTGTCACGCGGATCGAGCACAGGGCCGAGGCGTCGTGCGGGCGCGCGCCGTCGGCGACCGGGACGGGGCACCGGCCGGGAGCATGGTCAGGTGTTCCAGCGCCGCGGGCACGAGCAGTGATGCAACGGCAGGCACGGAATCCCTCCGTGATCAACGGATTCACCACCACATGATCACCACGTGCGCTCGCCCACCTGTCCAACCAGGCCGGCACCAGCACGAGCCACGGGCGTTCGGTGAGCCTGTGCGATCGGGGCGGCGAGGCGATACCTGCCCGACGTCCATCGGCAATTAGTTCGTGATTGCTCGGGGTGGGGTGATGTTGCCGCTTCGGGGCATCCGGGAGGTAACACGTCAGCTCGCACCAGGAGGTACGTCATGATCGCGCTCGGCATCATCCTGCTTGTCGTCGGTTTCCTCACCGGCATATCGATCCTCTGGACCCTTGGCATCATCCTGGCCGTGGTGGGCGCCGTTTTCTGGGTCATGGGATCCATGGGGCACGCGGTCGCCGGCCGACGCCACTACTGGTGACCGCGGCTGTCCCCGATCGGATTCTGACTCGAAGCCCGTCCGTTGAGAGAAGGGCTTTCTCAGCGGCACGGCCTCGGCGGCCGGGTTTGCCGAGGGAGGGAACGCCTTGATGCCCGGGCCGATGGTCCGGGCATCAAGGGTGGGCGCCGGGCGGCCCAGGAAGAACAGTCTCCGCTTACCGGCGACGAGATCGCTGCGGCCCGCATGCTGGACCCGCGAGATCCAGCTGCCGACCGACCTGCAGCGCGTGGTCGCCCGCGCCTGACAGCCACGCAGCCGGGGGCGGCTCGCATCCCCATCTGCACGAATTTGTCGGCGGCCCGAGGGGCCACACACCTGACGGCCGGTTCCTCAACGCTGCGATGTGATAGGTGACTTGGGGGAATCTGCCCCGACCACTCTCGACGAATCTTGGTGTTGTCGACCGCCATCAGCCCGCTGTCGATCACTTCGCCGATCCGGTCGTAGGTGTCCATCGACCGCTCCCCGACGTCGGTGCTCTCGGGCGGAGGGACGTGAGCCCTGCTGGATCGGTCACCGCAGTGGCTTTCCGCTGGCGCGGTGCTCCTCCGGTCGTGGAAGGGTGGCAGGGCGTCGCCCGTAAAGGCCGCGATCCATGTGTGTGATCGTCTTGGAGTCCCGATAAGCCGCGTGAATGGGTCAGTCCCGACGCGCGGTCCGGTAACGCAGATGCGTGACAGTCGGTGAACTGATCACTTCGACCGGAGTCAGGGCCAGTTGGGCGAGGCCCTCGAAGAGACGCTCTCCCGCGCCGAGCACGACGGGCACCAGATGCAGCACCAGTGCGTCGAGCAGTCCCGCGGCGAGGTACTGACGTACGGGCGACGCGCCGCCCGCGATTTCGACGTCCCTCTCACCCGCCGCCTTCCGCGCCTGCTCCAGGGCTGTCTCAAGCCCTCCGGTGACGAACGTGAACGTGGTCCCGCCCCGCATCTCGAGCGGACCGGTGCGTGGTACGGCGGCTCCGGCCCCCATCAACCCGTCCGTGAGGAGCTGTGCGTCCTGCCCTCTCCCGGGCTGTTCCGTCTCGAACATCCAGGCGGTGAGCGCGTCGGCGCCGGTGCCGAAGGGGTGCTCACGGCTCTGATGAGGGCCTGCGGTGCACCCGTCGAGCGACATGGCGAGATTGGCGGTGACGATGCTCAAGTTGCGCCTGTGCGTTCCTGCGACTGTGGTGTCTGCCGCAGGAATCAGTGGGAACCGAGGTGATACAGACGACGGTGCTCCCAGCTCCTACTGGTAGCAGGGAGGCCCGCACTGGACGGTGACGATGACGCTGCCGTCGTGGCCGTCGGCCGCGGCGGGGACGGCTGGGACCTTGCTGGTCTCCCACGGCATCGGCGCCGCCATCGCGGGCGCGCCGAGGGCGCCCAGGGCGGTCGCTGCCAGGAACACCACGGCGAGTGCACGCTTTTGCAGGTTCATTTGTTCCCCCATTGGTCGTCGGTCGGTGCTTGTCGGCGTCTGTCGGGGCCATCAGGCATCCGGCGCTCACCCGGTGCGAGGAGTGGTCGCCGGCTCTGTGCCTCGCGCTAGTGCGCCGTGATCGTCACGTGCTGAGCCGGTGCCGATCTGGCCGCCAGGACGGAGCAGCAGCCGAGCACCAAGAGTGCGATCAGCGCAGCCTTGACGGCTCGCCCCATGTGGTTCCCCCTGGTCGTTCAACGCTTGCGAAGACAGTGCCATGCACCTGCACGGGCCGCTATGTTTTCGAACCTCTTCGAAACGTCGTCCCGGTGCCGGCGAGCAGGTTGAGAGCCAGTGACGTCGCCTTGTGCTCGACGTGCTTGCCGTCTCGCCTGCTCACGACGAGTCCTGCCCCGCGCAGGACGCCTATCTGGTAGCTCGCGCTGGCCGGTGCGAGTTCGAGGGCCTGCGCCACCTCGGTGGTGGTGCGTGCGGGATGGCCTGCCACGTCGACGAGGACCGCACTCCTGGTGCGGCCGAGCAGTCGTTCCAGCCGTTCCTCGCCTGCTCGGGCGATGTCGAGAGGCTGCTTCATGACGGGGTAGACGAGGACCGGATCGAGATCGGGATCAGCAAGGGCCGTGGGTCTGCGCCAGCAGAAATACGACGGCACGAGCATCAACCCCCGCCCTTCCAGCCGCAGTTCCCGGTCGACGGGATAGTCCACGTCCAGATACGGCGGGTTCCAGCGGGCGAAGGGGTGCAGGCCCTCCAGGAGGGCGGCGGTGCCTCCGTCGAGTACGGCCCGGGTGCGGACCGACACGTCGTCGCCGACGGCCGAACGGACATGCCGCCAGTAGGGTTCCAGGAGTGTGTGGAACGAGCCCCGCAGCGCGTCGGAGACCAGGCTGAGCGAGGCGGTAGGTGGTTCATGGGGGCCTCGCAGCCAGCCCGGCACCGGCCGTGTGCCGGCGAATCGCGTCAGTTCCGCCGCCAATCGGTCACGGGGCGTCGCCCGTAGTTTTTCGAGACCCGACTCCAAGCACTCGCCGGTGACCGGGGGCGTCAGGAAGTCGGGGATGTAGCCGGAGGCCGGGATGACGGTGCGCAGGGTGCCCAGGGCATGTGCGGCTCGACGGTCTCGCGACAGCCGCTGACCTGTCTCGCGGCGCCAGTGTCCGAACTCCACGACCCCCTGACGCGTCTGGAGGCGGCACACCGCGCACACCAACTCCCATAGAGGATCGGGTTGCTGAGCAATGCGGACGTTCTCGAGATCGCCCCAGCTGAAATGGATACGAAGCAAGTGACTCCTTGAGAAGGGCGGTGTGGACGCACCGGACCGGGCACGCTCGACGCCGGGGCGGAGACGGCCTAATAAGGCAGGAATCACCGCGCCGGACGACTCCTGAAGCGTCCGGCTCATCCTGCTCCGTCGGCCAAGTCGGTCCCATAGATCCTGATGTAGTGGGCTTGGAAGGGAAAGCCGAGAGGGAGAAGAGGATGCCCTTCCTGTCGATAAGCTTTCATTTATGACTGCTGGTGGCGGATCCGGGGGTAAGCGAGAGCCGAGTCTCCACCAACTTCGACTCTTCCTGGTCCTCGCTCAGGAACTGCACTTCGGGCGCGCGGCAGCGCGGGTCTACGTCACTCAACCGGCCTTCAGCCAGCAGATCAGATCGCTGGAGCAGCGGCTCGGTGTCGTACTCGTCGAGCGCGGCGGCCGGAACGTGCGGCTCACCGCAGTCGGCCGGTCCATCGCCGAGGAGGCCCGGACGGTGGTCGACGCCATGACCCGACTGCGACAGGCAGCCGACCGTCATGTCGGCGCGACAGGTGGGCTGTTGAGGATCGGCAGTCTCGGCGCCGAGGCCGCCATGCCCTACGCCCAGGCCATCCTCGCCGACCTCCGCGCTCGGCACCCCGACCTGGAGATCGAGGTCCGCAATCTGACCTTCGTCGACATGTTCAGCACGCTGCTCAGCGGGGAGGTCGACGCCGCCTTCCTCCGCGGCCCCCTGCCGGGCGGGATCCAGTCCCTGCACCTGGCGTCCGAGGCCCGGGTGGTCTGTCTCTCCGCCGACGACCCGCTCGCCGACCGCGACACCCTCACGCTCGGCCAACTCGCCGATCGCACGGTCGTCGACATGCCTCCGGAAGTACCCCGCTCGTGGTGGAACCACCTGACGGTCAACCCCCGCCCCGACGGCACCAGGGTCCGCTTCGGCCCTGTGGTCAGAGACACCGAGGCCATGGTCCTCGCCGTCACCCAAGGGAGGGCGATCACCTTCCTGCCCGCCGCGGCCCGCCGCCTGTACCCGCGCGTCGGCCTCACTTACGTCGACTGCCCGGAGCTGGGCCTCTCGACGGCCGAACTCGCCTGGCTGCCCGACAGCCGCGACGAACCAGCCGTCTCCGCCCTGCGCGAGGCAGCCCGCCGGACAGTCCGGCAGCCCGGCAGTCCTGTTCTCGACTTTGCGTCCGACGCGTGACGGGGCGGGCCGTCCCAAGAGCCCGCGCAGGCGGCGTTCGATAGCGCAGGGCGGCGAGCAGGTTCCCGCAGTTACGCTCACCGCGTGATGCACCGGTGGAAAGGGCACGTAAGCCGCCATCCCCTGTGGGGGGCCGTCGAGTTCACGCTCGCCTGGCATGTGGTGCTGGTACTGCTCGCCAAGGTGATCCTGCCGCCCCTGGCACCGTCCTGGTTCCCCGACCTGGGCGCAACCGTGGTCAACGCGGCCTGTTTCGCGGGCACTTGGATCGTCCTGCGGCGGTGGGGATGGCTGCGCGTGAGCGGGGTCGCCGTGCTGGGTGGACTGCGGCGCTGGTGGCTGGTTCTGCCGATGCTCGTCGTGGCCTGCTCGTACGCAGTGGCGGGCCTTGAGGGCCGTACGACCCTGCTGGTCAGCAGTCTGGTCTCACTGCTGTGGGTGAGCATCAACGAGGAGACCTACAGTCGCGGCCTGGTGCAGCAAATCCTCACGCCACTCGGTCCGTTGCGGGCGGCGATCGGCGTCGGTTTCCTGTTCGGCGCCGGCCACTTCCAGAACTACCTGTTCTTCGGCGCCCCGTTGGACGACACGCTGTGGCAGATGCTGTCCGCCGGCCTGTTCGGCTTCACCTGCGCCGGGCTGCGGTACGCGATCGGCTCGATCTGGCCGATGGTCGCCGTCCACGCGTTGGACGACTTCTTCCAGATCCGTTCGCCGGGTGCGGCGCCGGACTGGTGGCAGGTGTGCGTATACGTCTTCCATGCCGCTTACGGTGTGTGGCTGCTGCGCCACTACGGCACCGGAGATGCCCTTTTCGCGCGGGGCGTCGCGCGTACGGGCCCTGACGAGCGCCCCGAGCAGGCGGGGGCGCGGGAATGACAACCAGCCGTTACGCCATCTGGGGGTGCGGCGGGCGAGCAAGCACATGGTCGAGGGCCACCATGCCAGTGAGGCGCACGGCGGCCGGCGAGGCAGGTCGATTGCCCGATTGCCGGCGCGGCTGATCCTCGTGTCCTGTTCGGCACAGGGCACGAACAGGACACGAGAACCGGCGTTGTGTCGCAGCTGTCGCCGCGGTGAGCCGGGGAGCCGAAGCAACCCTGGGTCACGGTTGCGGCAGGCGGCAAGGCCGACATCCTGAAGCCAGGTATGCCGGGCCTTGCCGCAGCAGCGCGATCAGACCGGGCGGATGTTCTCCGCCTGCGGGCCCTTCTGGCCCTGGGTGACGTCGAACTCGACCTTCTGGCCTTCCTGCAGTTCGCGGAAACCCTGGGCGGCGATGTTGGAGTAGTGGGCGAAGACGTCCGGGCCGCCGCCCTCCTGCTCGATGAAGCCGAAGCCCTTTTCGCTGTTGAACCACTTGACAGTGCCCTTGGCCATAACCGTCTCCTTAGAGGGAAACCGGGCCCGCACTCTGCGCGCCCGGGAGGTGATCGCCCTGGTCCGGAGAGGCGCTGACACGCAAGAACGCCCGTGATGGCGATCACGGGCGAACGGAACTTCGGAACCACGACTGCTGGATCACGACGCTACACCCGCAGAGTGGCCGCCGCCACCGAGAAGGCGCCCGACTGGAGCACTCGTTCCTCCTCTTGGAGTCCCACGCGACGGCCTGCGGCTGTTTCTAGGCGGCCGGAATGTGCTGCACCCGAGCGAAACCGATGGCACGGGCCCACCGCTCGAACGTGGCTGACGGGGAGTCAGCGGAAGTGGCCGGGCGGGGGCGGCGGAGTGGTTGACGAAACGAAGTGACTGACGGAGCCGAGGCTGTGCCCCCTGGGACGGGTGGGGTCGCCGTCGCGGGTGTCGTCGTACACAAACAGCGGCACGATCGCCTCGTTTCGGCCGTACGGGTGAGCTCGGCGTCCAGGCAGCGGGCCAGGTGTCCTCGGTGATGGCGACGGTTCCTCGGTTCAGTCCCCGTTGGGCCGGGCGAGACCGAGGTCGTAGGCGAAGATCACTGCCTGGATGCGGTCGCGGGCGCCGATCTTGGCCAGGACCCGGCCGACGTGGGTCTTGACCGTGGACTCGGACAGGACGAACCGGGCCGCGATCTCACCGTTGGTCCAGCCCTTGCCGACGGCGACGAGGATCTCGCGCTCGCGGTCGGTGAGGGAGCTCAGCCGCGGATCCTCGGCGGAGTCGCTTCTGTGGGCGGGGACGTACCTGGTGTACTCGTCCAGGAGGCGGCGGGTGAGGGCGGGTGCGATGACGGCGTCGCCGACGGCAACGGCCCTGATGCCGGCCAGGAGCTCCTCGGGGCGCGCGTCCTTGAGGAGGAAGCCGCTGGCGCCGGCGCGCAGGGCGGCATGGACGTACTCGTCGAGGTCGAAGGTGGTGAGCACCAGGACACGCGAGCGGCCACCGGCGGCGACGATGCGTCGGGTGGCCTCGATGCCGTCCATGCCGGGCATACGGACGTCCATCAGGATGACGTCCGGGCGCAGCTCGGCGGCCTTGCGGACGGCCTCGGCGCCGTGGGCCGCCTCACCGACGACGTCGGTCTCGGCGACGGAGTCCAGGAGCAGATGGAAGCCGTAGCGTTGCAGCGGCTGGTCGTCCACGATCAGCACGGTGGTCATCGGTCACCGCTTCGGGGCGTGAGGTCGAGGACGGCGTCGACGCTCCATCCTCCGCCGTCCGTCGGCCCCGCGCTGACAGTGCCTCCGTACAGAGCCGCACGTTCCCGCATGCCCACCAGCCCATGTCCTTCCTCGCTCGGCGGTCCGGGCCGTGTGGCCGGGCCGGTGTCCTGGACACTTATCCTCAGCCGGCTGTCCTCGACGAGGATCGCCAGACGCACCCGGGTGCCGGTGGCGGCGTGCTTCAGGGTGTTGGTGAGGGCTTCCTGGACGATGCGATAGACCGTCAGCTGTACCCCACTGTCCAGAGCGTCCACGTCGCCGGAGGTCCGGTAGACGACCTCCAGTCCGGCGGCGCGCACCTTGGCGCACACGGTGCCGATGTCCCCGATTCGTGGCTGTGGGCTGAGTTCGGGACCGTCCGGGGGGCCGTCCGTGGCCTCGCGCAGTACGCCGAGCACGCGCCGCAGTTCGCCGAGGGCCTGTCGGCCCGCGTCGCCGATGAGGTGCAGGGCCTCCTTGCCCCGTTCGGGAGCGATGTCGCTGGCGTAGGCCCCCGCGTCGGCGAGCGTGATGATGACGGACAGGTTGTGGCCGACGATGTCGTGCATCTCGCGGGCGACACGGGTCCGTTCGGTGGCCGTGGCCAGCCTGCTGCGCTGGTCGCGCTCGATCTCCAACCGGGCTGCCCGGTCCCGCAGTCCGGCGAGCTGGGCCCGGCGGATCCGCACCATCAGACCGAGCGCGAGGGCCGCGGTCGCCGTGCTCAGCAGGAAGAACAGCGCGTCCCAGACGGACACCAACGGCGACACACGTACGGCGACCAGCACCATGGCGCCTGCCATGGCCGCACAGGCCCACGGCAGTTGGCGCAGCCGCCCGTGCAGGGTCAGGCTGTACAGGGCGACGAAGAGAGCGATGTCCGCGCGCAGCGGGACGTTCAGGGACCACTGCAGGACGAACACCGCCGTGATGGCGACGAAGGCCGCGAGGGGCCTGCGTCGCCGCCACAGCAGGGGCAGTACCAGGCCGGCCTGCAGTGCCAGCATCCCCGCGACGGGCAGGTCGGTGAAGGCGAACCGGAACCGGCGCGGACCGTCACCGTCACCTGGACCACCGTGGAACAGGTCGGGCAGGCAGAACATCAGGAAGACCAGGGCCACGACGGTGGTGTCCAGGACCCACGGATGTGTCCGGTCGGCGTGCCGGAGCCGCTGGCCGCCCCGGGACAGGCGGGCGACCAGCAGTCCCATCCCGCTGATGTCATCGATGGTCACGGGTGTCACCTGTTCATGGTGCAGGTGTCAGACGTCGGTGCGCGCGAGCCGGTAGGCCGCGCCGCCCAATGCCAGCGCTGTCCAGCAGAGGAAGACCAGCAGCCCGGCGCCCGGCGACAGGGTCGTGGCGTCGTGGGTCAGGGCGAACATCGCCTGTCCCGCGTTGGACGGCAGGTAGGGGCTGATGTCGTTCTGCCAGGAGCTCGGCAGCAGGGAGATCAGTCCCGGGACGAGCATCAGTGCGGCCACCAGCACCGAGATCCCGCCGGCCACTGACCGCAGCAGGGCGCCCAGGGCGGTGCCGATCACGCCGACCAGGCCGAGGTAGAGCCCTGCGCCGAGCAGGCTGCGCACCACCCCCGCGTGCGAGAGGTTCATGGCGGCGGGCGTGCCCGAGACGATGCCGCTCCCGATCAGGAAGGCGACGAAGCCGCCCAGTGTCCCCACGACCAGCGCGACCAGCCCGAACACGGCCGCCTTGGACCACAGCACCGGGAGTCTGCGCGGCACCGCCGCGAGCGTCGAGCGGATCATGCCGGTCGAGTATTCCCCCGCCGTGACCAGCACGCCGAGCACCCCCAGGGCCAGCTGCGCGAAGTTCGTACCGAAGAGGGACAGGCTGACGGCCGTGGCATCGGCGAAATCCCGGTCCGTGCGGCCGGAGTTGATCCCCGACTTGTAATGGCTCGCGGAGATCAGGCCGAAGGCCACCAGGAACAGCAGGCCGAGGCCCAGGGTGATCCACGTCGAGCGCAGGGACCACAGCTTGGCCCACTCGGAGGACAGCACCCGCCGTCCGGTCACCCGGTAGACAGGGCGGGCGGGGGCGGTCCGGGGTTCCTGGGCCGCTTCGGTGAGGGTGCTCATGCGGACCTCCCGAGGGTCTCGATCCCGGTCGTGGAGCCGTGGTACTCCACGGCATCCCTGGTCAGGTCCATGAACGCCTCCTCCAGTGACACCGTGTGAGCGCTCAACCCGAACAGCGCGATCCCGTGCTCGGCGGCCTTCAGGCCGATCTCCCGGGCGGTCAGCCCGGTCACCTGAAGCTCCTCGGAGCCGATCCGGCCGGTGACCTCGACGCCCGGTCCGGCCAGCACGTCCCGCAGCCGCGCCGGGTCCTCAGTCGCCACGTTCACCGTGTCACCGCCCGCCTCGCGGATCAGGTCCGCCACGGTCGTGTCGGCCAGCAGGCGCCCGCGCCCGACGACGATCAGGTGGTCCGCGACCAGAGCCATCTCGCTCATCAGGTGCGACGACACGAACACCGTCCGTCCGTCCTCCGCGAGCGTCTTCAGCAGGTTGCGGATCCAGAGCACACCCTCCGGGTCCAGCCCGTTGACCGGCTCGTCCAGCATCACCGTCTGCGGATCTCCCAGCAGCGCCGCCGCGATGCCCAGCCGCTGGCCCATCCCGAGGGAGAAGGCGCCGGCCCGCTTCTTCGCCACGCTGCCCAGCCCGGCGAGGTCGATGACCTCGTCCACCCGCCGGCCCGGGATGCCATGGGTCAGCGCGAGGGCCCTGAGGTGGTTGTACGCCGAGCGCCCCGGGTGGATCGACTTCGCCTCCAGGAGAGCGCCGACCTCCTGGAGCGGTGCCCGGTGCTGGGCGTAGTGGTGGCCGTTCACGGTGACGGAGCCGCTCGTCGCGGCGTCGAGGCCCACGATCATGCGCATGGTCGTGGACTTACCCGCTCCGTTGGGCCCCAGGAAGCCGGTCACCGTACCCGGCTTCACGACGAAGTCCAGCCCGTCGACGGCCGTTTTCTCTCCGTACCTCTTGGTCAACTGGCGTGCGTCGATCATTCGCGTTCTTTCTGTCGGTCTCCGGCGTCCGTGATCTCCGACGCCACACCGGCAACGCTAAGTGCCGAATCGACCGGATCCGGTGGTACCAGGAGGCTGAACCGCGCCGCAGACGTCGTACCGCGGTACTACGCGACTACCTGCGGTGCCTTACGTGCTCACCCCCAACACGGTGGCGGCGGCAGATGTCCGTCCGCTGCCGGGAGGCGGTCGCCGACGCCGCGACGGGACCCCGGCATCCGCGGCGCACAGGGCCCGCTCCGCACTCACGCCCCCCTTCCCAACCCGTGTCCCTGTCCCTGCCGAGAGCGTGGAGAGCTCGACGCGCAACGCGCATCGGGGGCCGTTCAGTAGTACTGGACCAGGCAGAATTCGTGGCCCTCGGGATCGGCCATCACGACGACCACGCCTTCGTCGTAATCGTGCCGTTCGCCGGTGGACCGACCGCCGAGGGCGATGACCTGGGCGATGCCCTGGTCGATGTCGTCGACTCCGATGTCGAGGTGCAGGCGTGCCTTCGCGCGCTTCGGCTCGGTCACAGGCTGGAAGTTGAGGCGGGGCTGTGGGTCGCCGGGACGGCCGAGGTAGACCCAGCCGGGGCGGGAAGGCAGGGTCGGGCGATCCAGCAACGCGCTCCAGAAGCCCGCTATCCGTTCCACGTCGAGGCAGTCGATGGTCACTCCGACCCAGCGGTTCGTCATGTCGTCAGCTCTCCTGAGTTGTCGGGTGGATGTCGGCGGCTCGGGCTTGCACGGTCCGGCAGCCGGTGAGGCCGGGGGCAACAATGCGCGGTGGGCCGCGTGCCAGGCTCCCAGGAAGACCTCTCGGAGCGTCGCAGCGATGCCGGAGAGACGTTCGGTCGGCAGTTCCTCGGATTCCCCGCTCTGGACGGGCACCGGTGGCGTGGACGACTCCTCCCGCGCTGACGACCACGTCCCATGCCCAGAGGATGCCGCGGGCAGCGAGGAGGCCGGCCAGCGCGGCCGGCACGGGGACGTCGACCTCTGCCGCGACTGCGTTGTCCGCGTCGAGGCCTGTGGGCTCGCGCAGGTCCAACTGCGGCCGGACGTCACCTCCGCCAGGCAGCCGCCGCCTACACTCCAGCGGTAGGAGATACTGGGAAGCAAGGCAGCGGGCAACCAAGGGTGACAGTGTGGACAGTTCAAGGGAGGCGGACGGGCCGACGGCATCGCCGTCCCCGGCCGCGGGCGGCCTACGCGTGCGCCCGTTGACGGACCGGCCAGGATGGCAAGCCGTCGGCGAGATCAGCCTGCTCACCCGCCCGGCCTGGGAACAGACGCTGCACCATCTTGCTCGGAGCGACGAACAGGCGTGCCACTTGGAACTTTCCGCGGTCACCTTCGTCGACGTCGCCGGTGTCTCCGCCCTGGCGATGACGGCCCAGGACCTACCCCAGGGGCGACGCATCGTGCTCGAAGAACCGCCCGCCACCCTGCGGCGCGTTCTGGACCTGTTCTGGCCGGACCTGCTCACTGTCGAGGTGATGGGACGATGATGGAGCCCAGCACTGAACCGTTCGTCCATCCCGCCTTGTTCTACCAAGGTGAGAAGGAGTATTTGGACGGCACCGTGCCGTTCGTCCGCGACGGCCTGAAGGCCGGGGAGCCGGTGGCGGTGGCCGTGCCCGGGCCGAACCTTGCCATCCTCAAGGCGGCCCTGGGCGAGGACGTGGCCCAGGTGAAGTTCCTCGACATGACCGAGGCGGGGCGCAACCCCGGGCGGATCATCCCCAGGGTGCTGCGCGCCTTCGCGGACAGCCACCGCGAGAAGCGGGTGCGGATCATCGGTGAGCCGATCTGGGCCGGCCGCAGCACCGTGGAGTACCCGGCATGCGTCCAGCACGAGGCACTGATCAACCCGGCATTCGAGGGCCGGGAAGTCACCATCCTGTGCCCCTACGACGCCGACAGTCTCGACGAACAGGTACTCACCGACGCGTACGCGACCCATCCCCTGATCATCTCCGGCGGCAGGGAACAAGCCAGCACCGACTACGCCCCCGAGCACGTGGTCGCACGCTACAACCAGCCTCTGGAGCAGCCTGCGGCAGCCGAGGAAATCGTCTTCGACGCCGGCCAACTGCCGAGAGCCCGGCAGTTCGCGATCGAGCAGGCCGCGCGGCGCAGTCTTTCCGGTGTCCGCCTGGATGACGTGGCCCTGATCGTGGCCGAGCTGACCACCAACAGCGTCGTGCACGGCGGGGGTTCGGGCACCCTGCGCGTGTGGGCCGATGACGGCCATGTGGTGTGCGAGGTACGCGACCACGGGTTCCTGAACGATCCGCTCGCCGGCCGTCGCCCACCCGCACGGGACAAGCTCGGCGGCCGGGGCCTGCTTCTCGTGCACTCCCTCGCCGACCTTGTACGCGTCCACACCAGCCCTGAGGGAACGGCCATCCGCTGCTACATCAGTCACAACTGACCCCTTCCGCACAGGCGCCGGGCGGTCCGTCAACCAGGGCGAGAGTGGCCTGCAACGGCTACACCTCTGCTACCTGAGCGCGGCCGTCCAGCGCCGGTGTTCGGGAGGGAGGAGCGCGGCTTGGCCGTGGAATGGGCCGCGCGGAACCCACTTGCGGTGAAGGCTCCAGGGGAGCGACGGGGAAGTTTCCCGCCACCCGGGAAGCCCGCTGCTCGCTGTGTCCGTCGTCTTCCTCGCCTCGGGTGGCGGGAGTTGGACACCCCCGCCAGCTGGTCGACCTGTGCGTCACCGCGTGACATCAGGTCCGGATGACCAACGCGGACTCCGTAGTCATCAGCCTGGCGATGTACTCGTTGTCGCGGGCGCGCGGGCCGAGGACCCGCTGTACCGGATGGCGGATTCCTCGTCCGGTCAGTTCCCGCTCGTCACTGTGACCCCGCGGCCACCAGTGTCGCGGTGATGGGTTCGAGCGCGGCGGCCAGCTCGTCGAGTTCGGCGGGAGACAGGGCCTCGTAGGGTGCGGCGGCGAGCTCGTCGGTGAGGTATTCGACGCGTTGCTTGGTCTCGCGGCCCGCGTCGGTGAAGTGGCCGTCGGCGTCGACGAGCCCGCGCTCACGCAAGCCGTCCATGACCGCGGCCAGTCGCTCTTTCGGCAGATGATGGATGCGCCCGAACGACTCCGGCGGGTGGATGCCCTGTTCCAGCGCGGAGAGCACGTGGGCCTCCGTGCCGCCGATGCGCGCGCCGACGAGGGCGGCGACGTGCCCGTCGCCGCGGTGTTCGCGCAGCATGGTCGCGGAATGCCACAGCCGGGCCACCGCGTCGCCCGGCACCGGAAGGGCCCGCATCCCGGCGTACATGACCCGCCCTTCTGTGGGCGCGTTCGTCGCTGCTTCGGTGGTGAGGTCGGCGGCGCGCACCAGGCCGGGGGAGTCGGCCAGCTCCTCGCCGAGGATCCGTCGCAGGGAGGCGGCGCTGCCCCGCTCCCGGGCGGCGAGGGACGCCTCGGGCGGGATCGTCTCCCACGCGCTCGGGATGTGCCGCGCGGCCTCCCCGTCGGCGAAGCTGTAGAAGGCCGCGTGCACCACCTGCGCCGGCACCCGCCCCAACGGTGCGGCGCGGCTGGCGAAGTAGCCGTCCCAGTAGGTGCGGTGGCCGAGCGCGGCCAGCTCCTCGTTGCACTCGTCGGCGAAGTAGGTGACCAGGCAGATCGGCTCCAGAAGCTCGAACATGCGTCGAGCGGTGTGAGTCATGGCCTCCATCATGCCCGCGGTCACGTCCTGTGCGAGCTCGCGGCCGTGGCTCTGTGGACGAGGACATCTGGGCAGTGATCGAGCCGCTTCTCACAAGCAGGGCCGAGCCAAGGCCTTCATGAAAGCGCGAGGTTAGTCATTCCTCGTGAAGGTGCCGAGGCCGGTCGTGTCGAGGTTCTCGACCCGGACCTTGTCGGCGCGTCCGCCGGACCCGACGGTAAAGGTCACACCGGACAGGCCGACGGACATTTCGCCGGTGGTGCTGTAGCTGAAGGTGTCACCGTCGTAGTGGCGCAAGGCAAACCGTTGCTTCTTGGGCCCAAGTTGCATGGTGAGTCCACCCCCCTGGGTGCTGACGGTCATCGGGCCGTAGTAATCATTGGCGTACGTTCCGGTGTAGGCGCTGTTTGCCTTGGCGGGTGCGGGCGAGGCCGGAGGCTTGCTGTAGTCGACCTTCGAGTGTTCCGCATGCAGGGTTTGCTGGAAGAGCGGCCCGAGGAACTTCAGCCAGTCGACGGTCGGCCCGCCCGTCTGCGCGGTGTCGAGGAACGTGGTGGAGATCGCCTCGGGTACGCCGATGGGCTCGCCGTTCGTCAGGACGACGATGCCGAGCTTCTCCGAGGGCAACAACGCGACGTTGGTGGCCGCTCCCAGCGCGAAGCCGCCGGAGTGGCCGAGCTTCAGCCTGCCCTGGTCGTCGTAGCTCACATTCCAGCCGAGCCCGTAGAACCCGGTCCTTCCCGCGGGCGAGTGCGGCGGCTCGGAGACCATGTGCGGCACGTGGGTCTGCTCCAGTGCGTCGGCGTCGACGACCTGCCGGCCCTCGAATTTTCCGTTGCCCAGTTGCAGGCGCAGCCACTTCGTCATGTCACGGGCTGTGGAGCTGACCCCGCCCGCCGGGCTCTGGGCGTCCGGGTTGCGTACATGCTCGGCATGCCAGGCTTCCCCGGTCTTCACATGCAGGGCGGCCTTGTTGTCCGCTTTCTCGTAGTCGGCGAAGGAAGAGCTGGTGGAGTCCATGCCGAGCGGCCGGTACAGCTTGTCGACGGACAGCTTCTCCCAGCTGGTCCCGGCTGCACGTGCGGTGGCGACGGCGGCTTCGGTCAGCCCGAAGTTGGTGTACGCGTAGTGGGCACGGAAGGGAGCCAGCGGTTCGTGGCGGAGGTGGTCCAGGATGTACGAGCGGTCGTAGCCGAGGTCCTCCAGGAGGTCTCCGGCGTGGTCGGGCAGTCCGCTGCGATGCGAGAACAGGTCGGCCATCGTGACATGGCGGGTGACCCACGGGTCCTTGAGGGCGAAGCCGGAGCTGTGGCCGACGACCGGGTCGTCCCAGCCGACGGTCTTCTCGCCCACGGCCGCGGCGACCACGGTGGACGCGATGGGCTTGGAGACCGAGGCGAGCTGGAAGACGGTGTCCGGTCCGACCCGGTCCTTCATGCCTGCCGTCCGCAGGCCGAACCCCTTCAGATACAGCACCTTGTCGTCGTGCACCACACCCACGGCGACTCCGGGCACACCGGTGCGGCGCATGGCGTCTTGTACGACGTCGTCCAGCCGGCTCACAGCGTTCTCGACCTCGGCCCGGGTGAGCTGTCGCGGCGGCTGGGCGGGTGGGACGGTGGGCAGGGGCGACGTCGCGACGGCCGCACGCCCTGCGGCGGTCGTGTCGGCATCGGCCGCGGTACAGCCGACGGCCAGCGCCGCCAGCAGGCCCAGTGCCGCGGCGGAGCGAAGAGGGCGTGGGCATGCGCAATCGAGTCGGGACATGTCGTCCATGGAAGTCCCTCCTCCGGCCCCTGTCGCGCCTTGGAGGCCGTCCGGGGGATCCGGCGTAAGCCGTCCCGCTCGTTGGCTCGGGCGGACCTGCTGGTGGTGCCTGGAGTCGTGGCGGCAGGCCCGGGACCTCGGGTCCGGGTCGACCCACGCGGACAAGTTGCCGACCATGGACCGGCGGGACGGCGTCGAGCCGGGGCAGCAGCTGGGTGACGTCCTTGCGGTTGCCGCCGGTCAGCAGCCAGCTCCGGTCCTTCGAGTCGGTGGGCGTGGACGCTGATGCGACGCAGAAGGCCCCGGGACCTCCGGTCCCGGGGCACTGACCTGGTGGGATCCGCCGTTGGGCTGCCGTGTCTCAGCACGGCCCGTCCAACGGCGGGGGAGAGGCGCAACTCTTCACACGAAGGCACTCTGGCCCGTGATCGACTTGCCCACGATCAGGGTGTTCATCTCGCGGGTGCCCTCGAAGGAGTAGATCGCCTCGGCGTCGGCGAAGAAGCGGGCGATGTCGTGGTCGAGGAGGATGCCGTTGCCGCCGAAGATCTCCCGGCTCCAGGCCACGACCTCCCGCATCCGCGAGGTGACGAACGCCTTGGCCAGGGAGGAGTGTTCGTCGCGGAAGATCCCGGCGTCCTGGAGGCGGGCGAGCTGGACGAGCATGCCCCAGGAGGCGGTGATGTTGCCGAGGCTCTTGACCAGCAGGTCCTGCACGAGCTGGAAGCCGCCGATCGGGCGGCCGAACTGCTGCCGCTCCCGGGCGTAGTCCAGGGCCAGTTCGTAGGCACCGGTCATGATTCCGAGTGCCTGCCAGGCCACTCCGGCGCGGGTCGCGCGCAGGATCTCGGCGACGTCGCGGAAGGAGTTGATGTTCTGCAAACGGTTCGCCTCCGGCACCCGCACGTCGGTCAGGGTGATCTCGGCGTTTTCGACGATGCGGAAGGCGAGCTTGTTCTCGATCTTCACGGGGTCGAAGCCCGGCATGCCCTTCTCGACGACGAAGCCCTTGACGTGGTTGTCGTCCTCGTCCCGTGCCCAGACCACGACGTAGTCGGCGAAGGTGGCGTTGCCGATCCACTTCTTGGCGCCGTTGAGGACCCAGGTGTCGCCCTCGCGCCGGGCGGTGGTGCGCATGCCGCCCGCGACGTCGGAGCCTCCGAGGGGCTCGGTCATAGCGAACGCGCCGATCCTGTCCATCGCGGCCATCGCCGGCAGCCAGCGGTCGCGCTGCTCCTGGTCGCCGCCGGAGTAGATCGAGTACATCGCCAGCCCGTTGTGGACGCCGAAGAAGGTGGCGACCGAGGCGTCGGTACGGGTCATCTCGAGGGCGAGCATGCCGGTCAGGAGGTTGCTCGCGGCGGGCTTGTGGTCGCCGTAGCCCTCGTAGGGCAGTCCGGCGAGGCCGCTGTCGCGGAACAGGCCGATGAGCTCCTTGGGGAACGCGCCCTTGGCCCAGTTGTCGTTCACCAGTGGCTTGATCCGGTCGCGCATGAGGGCGCGGGCCTTGAGGAGTACCTTGCGCTCGTCGTCCGGGAGCAGCGACTCGTAGTGGTAGAAGTCGGCGGTCAGTTCGTCGGTGACGGGGCCGGGCGTGGTGGGCCGCGGGGTGGTGGTCATCTCAGTTCTCCTCCTTCGGGGTGGCCGTCCCGGTGGTCCGGCCGGCGTCGGCCAGTGCGTCCAGGACCGCCAGTTGCTTGCGGTCGCGCGTCTCGGCGAGTTCCGGGTACGTGCAGGAGCCGTAAGCCTTCTCCACGGCTTCGATGAGCCGTTCCTGCTGGTCGGGGGTCTGCGCGGGGCGGCCGAGGCCGTCCCACATGTCCTGCATCGAGGCGCCGATGTGTTCGACGAGGTGCCGGTACCCGCCGGGGCCGCCGCCGAGATGCGAGCCGAGGAACGGCCCGACCGTGGCCCAGCGCAGGCCAAGGGAGTTGGTCACCACCTTGTCGAGGTCCTCGGGGGTCACCACGCCCTGCTCGACGAGGTACACCGCCTCGCGGCTGAGCGCGTTCTGCAGGCGGTTGCCGACGAAGCCGGGGATCTCCTTGCGCTCGACCACCGGGGTACGGCCGACCGCGGTGTAGAAGTCCAGCGCGGCCTGTACGGCATCCGCACCGGTGCGTTCGCCCGGCACGACCTCGACGAGCGGGACCAGGTGCGGCGGGTTGAAGGGGTGGCCGATCAGGACGCGGGCGGCGTCTTCGTCCGCCAGCTCGTTCGTGAACGCGGTCGACGGGATCGCGGACGAGGAGCTGAGCAGCAGCGCGTGGGCGGGTGCCTCACGGGCCAAGGTGGCGAACAGGCCCTGCTTGAACTCGACGCGCTCCGGGCCGTTCTCCTGGACGACGTCCGCGTCCCGGACCGCATCGGTGACGTCGGCCGCGATGTGGACGCGGTCGGCGAGGCCGGTCACGTCCAGGCCGCGGGCGGCCAGGTGCGGGGCGTACTGCGTCAGGGCGTCGGTGACGGCCTCGGCGAGGTCCTCGCGCGGGTCGCTCACCCGGACGGTCAGGCCGTGGGCGGCGAACAGTGCCGTCCAGGACAGTCCGATGGTTCCGGCGCCGATGACGGCGGCCGTACGGAAGGGGCGGGTCATGAGGAAGCGCCTCCCTTCAGGTAGTCGTGGACCGGCTCGACGCCGGACAGCGTCAGGTCGGTGAGGATGTGGCTGGCGGAAACGACCTCCAGCACCGGCAGATCGGCCAGCGGGGCGAGCACGTGCTGGAAGAGCTGGAGGCGGGCGGGTCCGGTCCAGGCGCCCTTGACGGTGAGGTCGGTGATACGGGTGCGGACGAGTTCCTGCACGCGCGGCATGCCGTCGTAGCCGGGGACGGTCTTGAGCATGAACGTCGGCACGGTGATCTGCGCCTCGGCCTCGCGTCGGTCGAGTTCGTGGTGCTTGTAGCCCATGGTCGCGGTGGCGACCCGCAGCGAGCCGTGGTCGAGGGTGCCGACGACCGCGCCGGAGTCGACGTACAGCGACGGGGAGCCGATGACCTTCGGGTAGGCGGCGACCTCGCGGCCGGAGGCGGTCGCCGGGAAGTTGTCCAGGTACATCGCGTGCAGGTACTCGCCCTGCTCGCCGTCGAAGCTGACGGGGATCGCCTGGCCGGCCTCCGTGTAGGGGCCGTAGCCGCTGACGTCGCCCATCTTCATGACCTCGAACCGGACCAAGGGCTCTTCGACACGCAACGGTTCGGGGACGACGGCCCGCACGGCGTCGAGGTCGGTGCGGTAGACGATGTTGAGGTACTCGCGGTCGGTGAACCGCGGGATCAACGGCGCGTACGCCGGGCTGGTGAGCGGGGTGGTGAGGTGCTGCCGTACGTCCTCGGTCCTCATGCCGGCCTCACCGCCCAGTCCACCGCGCCGGGCGGCGCTCGGCGAAGGCGGTCATGCCCTCACGTACGTCGTCGGAGGCCATCAGGGTCTTCATCTGTGTGCGCTGGAAGGCGAAGGCCTCGGCGTCGGGGGCGCCGTCGGCGGCGCGGACGACGCGCTTGACGGCTGCCAGCGCGAGCGGGGCGTTGTCCGTGAGCCGTTCGGCCAGCCGGAGTGCCTCGGCGACGGCCTGCCCCTTCGCGGTGACCCGGTTGGCCAGGCCCAGGTCACCGGCGCGGCGGCCGTCGACGGGCTCGCCGGTCAGCAGCAGCTCCATGGCCAGGTGATGCGGGACGCGCTTGGGCAGCCGGATCACGCCGCCGCCCGCGGCGATCAGGCCCCGCCTGACCTCGGGCAGGCCGAACCTGGCGTCCTCGGCCGCGACGATCAGGTCGCAGGCCAGGGCCAGTTCGAAGCCACCGCCCATGGCGAAGCCTTCCACGGCGGCGATCAGGGGCTTGGTGGGCTCGGCCTCGGTCAGGCCGCCGAATCCGCGGCCCTCGATCTCGGGGGACTCGCCGCGCAGGGCGGCCTTGAGGTCCATACCGGCGCTGAACGTGCCGCCCTCGCCGGTCAGGACGCCGGCCCGCAGAGTGGGGTCGGCCTCCAGTGCGTCGAGTGCGTCGGCCAGGGCGGAGGCGACCGCGGCGTTCACGGCGTTGCGGGCCTCGGGGCGGTCGAGGGTGATCAGCAGGGTGGAACCGATGCGTTCGGTGCGTACGACGGGGGAGTGGGGGTGTTCTGCGGTGGTGCTCATGGCTGTCTTCCTGACTGTCTTCCCGTGACGTTCAGCGGGCGGCGGCGTCGAGTTCGGCGAGGACGTCCTCGGTGTCCTGGCCCGCGACCGGCGCCAGCCGGCGGATCGAGCCGGGCGTGGCGGAGAACCGCACCGGGATGCCGATGGTGCGGACGGTGCCCTCGGTGGGGTGCTCGACGCTGTCCAGCAGATGGCCGTCGCGGACGTACGGGTCCTCGTGGGCGCGGTCCAGTTCCAGCACCGGGGCCATCGGGATACTGTGCTTGGCGCACACCTCCGCCCACTCCTCGGTGGTCAGCGCCGGGGCGCAGATCTCCAGGAGCGCGGCGAGATCCTCGTGGTCGGCGCTGTCGATGGCGTCCCCGTTGACGCGCGGGTCCTCGGCGAGGTCCGGGCGTCCGGCGGCGGTGAGGAAGTCCCGGTAGTTCTGCGGGTTGTACGGCATGACGCAGGCCAGGCCGTCCTTGGTGCGCACCGCCTTGTGGCCCTTGAGCATCGACAGCGCGAACCCGGTGGGGCCCGTCTCGGGCACATGGGTGTGGCCCGCGAGGTGCTCGACCAGGTTGAACGCGATCAGCGTGTCCGTCATCGGGATCTCGACGAGCTGGCCCCGGCCGGTCCGGCCCCGGTGCAGCAGGGCGGCGAGCACGCTGTAGGCGATGGTCAGCGAGGAGACCTTGTCGCCGATGATCGTCGGCAGGTAGACCGGCTCGCCGAGCGCCCGGTCGGCGATGTCGACCAGGCCGGAGGCCGCCTGCACGGTCTCGTCGTACGCGGCGTTGCCGGCGCGGTCGGAGTCGCTGCGGAAGCCCTGGGCGTGCGCGTAGACGAGTCCGGGGTTGCGGGCGGCGATGTCGTCGTAGGACAGGCCCAGGCGGTGCAGTGCGCCGGGCCGCATGTTGGTGATGAGCACGTCGGCGGTGTCGATCAGCTTCAGGGCCCGCTCGCGGTCGGCGTCGTCCTTGAGGTTGAGGGACACGCTGCGCTTGTTGCGGTTGACGTTGAGGTTCAGCGGGGTCATGCCCGGCGTGGTGCGGTAGTGGCCGACGCGGACGGTGTCGGCGGGCGACTCGATCTTGATCACGTCGGCGCCGAGGTCCCCGAGGATCTGGGCGGCATAGGGGCCCATCACCACGGTCGACAGGTCGATCACGCGGGTGCCCTCCAGGGGGCCGGTGACGGTGTTCTCGAGGTCCGTCATGGCTTTCGTTCACTCCTTGCTGCGCTCTTTCCGTGTATCTGGAAACTAAGTTACAGCGAGGGGTGTGGAGAAGGAAAGCCGAGGGAATGACCAAATGGCGAAAGGCGGTATGACCGCAGTGGTCATACCGCCTTTCGCAAGGTTTTCGTTGATTACGAGCGGAGCGGTTCGGCGAACACGTCGCGGGCCGCAGCCACGACTTCATCCAGGTCGCCGCCCTGGCCGCGGTCCTTGCGCCAGATCAAACCGGTCTCCAGTCGGGGATGGAAATCGGAGAACGGAAGGACGGTGACATTGTCCAGATGGTAATTCTGGACAGGGCTCCTGGGGTCCAGCATCGAAATGGAGAAGGCCAGCCCGCTGGACACTATCTCGGAAATTCCTTCGAAAGCGGCACTGTTTATTTCGATGCGCTTCCTGATGCCGAGTTCGGTCAGCTGCTGGTCGAGTCCGCGGAAGTACGCGTTGGTCACGGCCGTCGGGGAGACGACGTAGGCGAGTTCCGCCAGTTCCGTCAGGGCGACGGAGTCCCGCCCGTCGAACCGGTCCCTGGGGACGACCGCGCCCAGCCGTTCCGACATCACCGGCAGCAGTTCCAGTGCGGGGTCGCCGCCTGCCGGGAGGCGAGCGAGGGTCAGCGCGAGTCTGCCGTCGCAGACGGCGTCGACGAGCCGGTCGGTGCCGCCCGGCCAGCGCTTGATCTCGAATCGGTCGCAGACCCGCTCGGCCAGGGCCTCCATCCGCTCCCGCAGATCCGGATGGACGCCGCTGGGCACGCCCAGCAGCAGGGTGGCCCGCTGCGGCCGGGCTGTCTCGTCCAGCCGCCACTGGATGGAGTCGACCTGCTCCAGGACTCCCCGCGCGATCGGCAGCAGGGCGTTGCCGGCCTGAGTGAGTGTCACGTGGTGGGTGTCGCGGTCGAACAGCCGGTGTCCGAGTTCGCTTTCAAGATCCTTGATCCGTCTGCTCAGTGGGGAGGCCGCCATGTGCAGCTTGCGGGCCGCCGTCGAGAAGTTCAGTTCCTGGGCGACAGCGACGAAGTAACGCAGATGCAGGAGTTCCACGGTGCCCACCGTAAAGGGCGGGCGGCGGGGCTTGATCAAGAACCTGGCCGAGCGGTGAGGTCCGAGTCGTAGCGGGGCCAAGTGCTGTTCCACCTCGCTCGCTCGCTCGTCGGTCCGTCGTCCGGGGCACGGAGGCGGTCGGGAGGTCCTGCCGGTGCTGTGAGGCCGTGGGTTCGCCGGCAGGGCGCGGCAGGCGTGCTCAGGTCCGCGATCCCATGACGTACTCGGGCTTGCGGCGGTCTTCCGCCTGCCCGCGGTTCCAGCCGTCATTCGTCGCGCAGCGCCCTCCTGGGATGCGGCCAGGGCGGCGGTGCGTTGACACATGCCCATATGGGCATACGATGACGTCATGGCACGAGCGGCGACGACCTCGGACGCGTTCAACGCGATCGCAGAACCGCAGCGGCGGGAGATCCTGGTGCTGCTGCGGGGTGGCGAGCGGCCCGTGAACGACCTGGCGCGGAACCTGGGGATGACCCAGCCGCAGGCGTCCAAGCACCTGCGGGTCCTCCGCGAGGTCGGGCTCGTGCGGGTCCGCGGGGCGGGCAAACAGCGCCTGTACGGCCTGGACGCCCGCGGACTGCAGCCGGTGCATGAGTGGCTCGGCGGCTTCGAGCGGTTCTGGAGCGGGAGCTTCGACCGGCTGGACGAGTACGTGCAGGACCTGAAACAGGCAAGGCGGGAGGAACCATCCAATGGCGACGACCAGTAGCGGCGGCACGCCCGGAGACGCGACCGCGGACCGCGAGATCGTGATGTCCAGAGTCATCAGTGCACCACGGGAGCTGGTGTTCGAAGCGTTCACGCAGGTCCGGCACCTGTCGCGGTGGTGGGGGCCGGAGGGGTTCTCCACCACCACGCGGTCCTTCGAGTTCCGCGTCGGCGGGGCCTGGGATTTCGTGATGCACGGACCGGACGGGACCGACTACCAGGAGTGGATCACCTGGCGGGAGATCGTCCCGTCGGAGCGGATCGCGCTGCTGCACGGCGAGTCCCGCGACGATCCCAACGCCTTCGAGTCGGTCCTGGCCTTCGAGCCGGCCGGCGACGAGACCCGGATCGTGATGCGCACGGTCTTCCCCACCAAGGAGCTCCGGGACGAGGCGGTGGAGAAGTACCACGCGATCGAGGGCGGCCGGCAGACCCTGCGCAACCTGGCGGCCTACGTCGCGGAGCTCCCCCGGAACGACACCAGCCGGAACGCTGCCGCTGCCTCCTCGGAATACCGGCACCACGACTGGTGACGCCTGGTCACAGTGCAGCGTTGACCTGTGGCCCGGTCAATCGAATTACGGCTCAGCCCGCGGCCGGTCACGGCACAGCCGGTTCCTGCCCGGCGCCGGGGTGAGTGAGGGGCGCCGGCGTCGTGGTGCCGGTTGATGCTCCGAGGGCTGAAACCTCGGCTGTGGCCGGCGGGCACGCACCGGGGACAGGTCGACGGCGCGGCCCGCCGATCCGGCAAGCCGCGGCCGACGGTGCAAGTGAGCCCCGAGCGAGGGCTGTCACGCATCGTGGCGCGACCCCGAACTCGGCACGGGTGGTGTGCCCGTGGCTGCGGGATTCGGTCGAGGCGACGCCGCAGCGGCCATCAGCGCCGCCTCGGGCCGGCCTGGTCAGGATGTCGACCCGGCAGACCGCCAAGGGCCCCCCGAGTCCCGGAAGGCCCTACCGTCCTCGCGCCTGCTCCTGGTTCGACCGGTGGGGCCGGTAGAGCCAGTCCGCATGCGGCCCCAGACGCGCGTCGACCGGTTCCTCTCCTCGCCGCAGCGCGTCGACGTAGGCACGATCGGAAGCGACGCGCGCCGCCACCTGGGGACCCACGGCAACGGCGCCATGGCCGGGGACCACGACATCGACGCGCCTGGCGGCCTCATCCAGCCGGTCGAGTGCCTTCTCGTAGGCGCCCACCTGATCGTCCTGGCGTACGTCGAAGAGGGGGATCAGTACGTCGGAGAGCATGTCGCCGACGAGCAGAACGCCGCGGTCCGCGAGGAGGATGGCGGCGTGGCCGACGGCGTGCGCCTGATGCTCGATGATCTCACCCGGCACGGGTGCGCCGTCCGCGGGCAGCGGGGTGATGAGTGCGACCAGGTCGAGGGGGATGCCGGATGCGCTCTCCGCCGCCATCGCCTGCGCCCGCTCTCGGGCCTCACCGGCGACGTGGGCGGCGGCCGGGGTGGCGTAGCGCGGCACGTCGCCGAACCGGGAATGCCAGAGCAGGTGGTCCCAGTGGGGGTGGGTGCAGAACCCGGCGACCACCGGGACACCCAGTTGGTCCACGGCATCGGCGAGTTGGTCCAACTCGGAGCCGTTGATGCCGGGATCGATCAGGATCAACCCGTCGTCCCCGCGCACCACGACGGAATTGCTCCAGACCCACTCGCTCTGGCGGACCCAGACGCCGTCGGCCACCTGATTCAGCGTGCCCATCTCAACTCCCATCCGTTGGTTACAGGGCTGAGACCGCGATCCGCAGCCAAACTCATCGCTTTCAGCGCAGGCTGCTCCCGGTAGGGGCCACCGTCGAAATCCGCCGCCCCACCGGCATCCGGCTCGAGGAGTTCCTGGAGATCGGTCATCGGAGCATTATCAGTGACAAACCGCCCACTGCCTCGTCGCGAGAGCCGGTGGGGAACGGAGCAGATGATCACCGAGAGCCGACGAGCACCGGATGGCCGCTGCACGGCGGCCGATGACAAGCGAGGACGCAGAAGCGGAAGCCGATGCCGCGGATGAGGCTGCCGCGGACGGGGACTCATGAGCAAGGGCGGGCGGCCATGGGGTGTGGGCCGGCCTGCAGGCCTATCCACCGGTCGAGAACTGCGCTCGATCACAGACCGGTGGCCGGCCAGATGGTCACGGCCGCGGTGGCGATGAGCGCAAGGTTGAGTGTGATCCGGCGGTCTTCGCCAGTCAGGTGGACGGCGACCGCGCCGATCTGCAAAAGAACGAAGCCGATCACCGCGGCTGTCGCCAGCGAAGGGGCGATGCCGGTCAGCGGCGGAAGGATCAGTCCGGTCGCGCCGTCCCCAGAGCCCTTACGACGGGCAACGGCATGCGGTCGACCCAGACCATCATCGGACGGAGTCGATCGCGGCTGCGGACCACCTTCATCGCGCCCGCGTAGAAGTAGAAGAGGGCGAGTGGGCCCGCGACAATCCAATAGGCGATCTTCATCATTCCCGTTCGTGGGCACCGGCTCACCGGAGCCCCGTCGATTGCGTAAATGGCCGGAAGAGCTCTGGAGAACCGGACAGTGAAGGGCGGAAGCGCCACGGCCCGCCGGTGGGGAGGGAGCCGCCCGGGCCGCACGAACCGGCGGCTTCAGGCGCGTTCGGTGGCGGGTCCGGTCGCGTAGCGATTCATCGCGTCGATGTTGGCCAGTGGCGTCAGCGGCCGGCCTCCGGCGAGCATCTTCTGGAGGTCCCGGAAGTAGTGCACGTACAGGTCGGGGGTGAAGGTGCTGAGCATGACGGCGGGGTGGTCGGTCAGGTTGGCGAAGGTGTGCGGGGTGCCGGGTGGGACCATGACGAGCGTGCCCGCGGTGGCCTCGTACTCCTTGTCACCGACGGTGAACCGCACAGTGCCGGCGAGGATGTAGAAGCCCTCGTCGTGTTGGGCATGGCGGTGCTGGGGCGGTCCCTGCGTGTGCGGGGCGAGGATGGACTCGGCTATCGCGAGGCGGTGCCCGGTGTGACTGCCGTCCTCCAGAACGCGCATGCGCGTGGTGCCCAGAACGATCGTCTCGCCATCGCCGGGACCAACCACCGATACGGCGGGGTCGGTCTGCGGCTCGCTGGTCCTGGCTTCTTCGGTCATGCTCCGAGTGCACCGCCGGGGCCGTGTCAGTGTCCAAGACCTGTCCCGCGACGCCGATACCCGGTGGGTATTGTTGCAGCGTGGAGCTACGGACCTTGCGCTACTTCGTGGCGGTCGCCGAGGAACTCCACTTCGGCCGGGCCGCCACCCGACTGCACATGAGCCAGCCGCCGCTGAGCCGGGCGATCAAGCAGTTGGAGGCGGAGGTCGGCGCCCTGCTGTTCGCCCGCTCCCCAGCCGGTGTCATGCTCACGCCGGTGGGTACGGTGCTGCTGGACGAGGCGCGGGCGCTGCTCGACCACGCCGACCGTGTCCGTGTACGCGTGAGCGCGGCGGCCGGCGTCACGACCATCACCGTCGGCATCCTGGGGGACGGCACCGACCCGGGAGTGTCCAGGCTGGCCGCCGCCTACCGCCGGCGCCACCCCGGCATCGAGATCCGCGTCCGTGACACCGATCTGACCGACCCGACGTGCGGGCTGCGCGCCGGGCTGGTCGACGTGGCCTTGACTCGAGCGCCGTTCGACGAGACCGCCCTCACCGTGCGTGTGCTGCGGACCGATCCGGTCGGCGTCGTCCTGCGCGCCGATGATCCGCTGGCCCGCCGCGACCGGCTGCGGCTGGCCGAGCTGAGCGACCGCCCCTGGTTCCGGTTCCCCCGGGGGACCGACCCCGTCTGGCAGTCGTACTGGAACGGCGGCAGGCCGCGTGAGGGCCCCGTGGTACGCGCCGTCCAGGAATGCCTGCATGCAGTGCTGTGGAACGGCACGGTCGGCCTGGCCCCGCTCGGACACGACCTGCCCGCGGAGTTGACCGTGGTACCGCTGAACGACATGGCGCCCAGCCGAGTGGTGGCGGTGTGGAACGAGGGTGACACCAACCCGTTGATCCGCTCTTTCATCGAGATCGCGACAGCCGCGTACCGCCGCTGAGCACCGGGCTCTGGCTCCTTGGGGGCGCGCGGCGGCGCCCCGGCTCCCGGGCACGTAGCGGTGGAGGCGGGCGTAGGCGGTCACTTTGGCGGTGAGACGGTCGGGGCTGATGGTGGCTACGTCGGCCTCGATGAACGCCCGTAACGTTGCCCCGCATTGACGGTTGACGGGACCATGGCGGTGGCACCGGAGGGCGTCGGGGATGACCAACTCATGGCTCGCATCCACCTGGCTCGTGAGTCCGTCAACCCGTCGCGGTCCGTGGCTCGGAAGGGAGCCTGGGCCGGAGCCGAGCCGCCCGCCGTTCCATGACCGGCCTCTGCATCTCCGGCCGGTTTTCGGATGAGCTTCACCCGGGACGCCGGATGGGCACGTCTGCGCGGTGAGATGGGAAGGATCGGGCGCGGGCGATGAGCAGGGCGACGTCGTCGTGGTCGCCGGGGTGTCTGAGCTCGGCGAGGAGTCGGTCGCAGGTTTCCTCCAGCGGCGATGCGGGTGTGTCGAGGAGACGGAGGAGGATCTCGAGGCGTTCGTCGATGGAGTCCTGGCGGGTTTCGACCAGTCCGTCGGTGTAGAGGACCAACCGGTCGCCGGGGCCGAAGGGGAGGGTGGTCGTTTCGAACGGGACGCCCCCCACGCCGAGCGGCGCGCCGGTGGGCAGGTCGAGGAGGCGCGGGTGCCCACCCCTGGGGACGAGAGCGGGGGGCAGGTGGCCGGCATTGGCGATGCGGCACTCGCGGCGGTGGGGATCGTAGACGGCGTAGACGCAGGTGGCGATGTACTGCTCCAACCCGGCGGTGATCGAGTCGAGTTGCTCGAGGACTTGGGCGGGGCCGAGGTTGAGGCCGGCGAAGGCGGTCGTGGCGGTGCGCAGGCGGCCCATGGCGGCGGCGGCCTCGATGCCGCTGCCCATGACGTCGCCCACGACGAGCGCCGTCCTGTCGTCGCCGAGGGGGAGGACGTCGTACCAGTCGCCGCCGATCTCGTAGGCGGTCTGTGCGGGCCGGTAGCGGGATGCGACCTGCAGGCCGGGCAGGTCGGGCGGGGTGGTCGGGAGCAGGCTGCGCTGGAGGGTCTCGGCCGCGTTGCGCATGTGCTGGTGCGCGCGGGCGTTGTCGATGCACACCGCGGCGCGGGAGGCCAGTTCGGCGGCGATGGCGAGGTCGTCCTCGTCGAACGGACGTGGATCCCGGGCCCGCGTCAGCCCCAGGAAACCGAGGGTGGCGCCGCGGGCGCTGAGGGGGACGGCCAGATAGGAGTGCACACCGGCGCGGGCCAGCAGCAAGGCCGCGTGCTCGTCGCGGGCGATGTGCGACAGGTCGTGTCCGTCGGTGTGGGGGACCAGGATGGGCCGGCCGGTGCGCACGCATCGAGTGGCCAGACGGTCGGGTTCGTACGTGGTGATCCGGCCGGGCGGGTCGGCGGCCGTGGCGGCGTCGGTGGGGTAGGCGGCCTTGACCGCGAGGGCGCGGAAGAGCGCGGGGCCGTCGTGGGTGGCGGGGCGGTGCTCGTCGAGGACGGAGTCGAGCACGTCGACGGCGGCCACGTCGGCGAACTCGGGGACGATGACGTCCGCCAGTTCCCGGGCCGTCTGGTCGGCGTCCAGGGTGGTGCCGATGCGGGCGGCCCCGTCAGCGATCAGCGCCAGACGGCGCCGCGTCTCCGTGGCCTCCCGGGCCGACCGGTAGCGGTCGGTGATGTCCACGACCAGCTCGGCCACCCCGAGAACACGGCCCCTGGTGTCCTCCAGCCGGTACACCGAGATCGCCCAGGCGTGCTGCTCCGGGCCGGCGCGGGTGCGGCCGACGATGGGAGATCGGTCGATCACCGGCACCCCGGTACGCAGGACCTGCCGCATCGCGGCCTCGGCCTCCTCGAACTCCGCGGCGCTCATGACCGCGCGGTAGTGCCGGCCGAGGTGCTCTGCCTGGGAGATGCCGTGGATGCGCTCGAGGGCGGGGTTGACCGCCACGTACGTCAGGTCGGTGTCGAGGATCGCGATGCCGATGGGGGACTGGGAGACCAGCCGGGTGGACAGCGCGAGCTCCCGTTCCACCTGCCGCAGCCTGGGTGAGTCGGTCCCGAGTCCCAGGGCGTAGAAGTCGCCGCGGTCGTCCAGGAGCCGCATGTTGCGCAGCTCCACCAGTCGTGTGCCGCCGTCCTTGCACCGGATGGGGAAGGTGCCGCCCCAGCTCTGTCCGCTCTCCATGACCTCGGCGAACTTCTTGATCACCCACTCCCACTGCTCGGTGTGGACCAGTAGCTGGGCGGCGTACTGCCCGAGCGCCTCCTGGGCCGTGTAGCCGTACAGCTCCTCGGCCTGCGGACTCCACAGAACGACCCGCCCCTCGGCATCCAGCAGCACCGCGGCCACGCTGAGGAGGTCTATCAGCCCGCTGGGCTGCGGCGGCTCGTCCTCGGGACGGCGGGCGTCGGCCCGGCCGGGGTCCAGGGCAGACCGATCGGCTTCGTCCATCGCCGGCACTCCTTCCGCCGGCCGACGCCACAGGAGTCCGTCGGCCTCGGAGCACGCCTGCCAGCGTCTGCAGGCGCTGCGACTTCCATGGTCCCCCCGAGCACCCGACAACACACCCCCATCCAGTGGGTGATCTCCGGCGGCCCTTTGACTCCACCGGTCCCTGGGCCGGGGTCTGGCGGGTCACTGACCCGGAGCGCGAACTGTCAGCGAGCTTCCCCGGCCATGTGTGGGAGCTGCGGAGACCGCGATCAGCGCGCGGTGGTCTCCGAGGTCGTCGGTGTATGTCTCGTGTGCTCTGGCCGTCCAGGTGCGGTCGGATCCGATGCGGCGTCGAGATCCGCAGGCCGGACAAGTACCTCGTTCGCGTTGAAACGCCGAGGTATGGAAAACAAGCGGCCGCGCCGGGAACAGTGGGTCCGGTCGGCACGGTTGCATCGACCGAGGGACCGGGACCGTACGGGCGGGGAACACGGAGACCACAAGGTCGACCGTCCGACCAGGATCCGGCCCCAGGATCGCGGCCCAGCCTGCCGCGCACTTGGATCAAGACGTATGTCCACAGGAGGACTGTTTTCATGACTGACCGGCCTTTGACGCTCATGGCAGTGCACGCCCACCCCGACGACGAGGCCACGGGGACCGGAGGGGTCCTGGCGCGGTATGCGGCGGAGGGAATCCGCACGGTTCTCGTGACGTGTACCGACGGCGGCTGCGGTGACGGACCCGGGGGCGTCAAGCCGGGCGATCCCGGGCACGATCCGGCGGCGGTCGCCTTGATGCGCCGTCAGGAACTTGAGGCGAGCTGTGACGTCCTCAAAATCAGCGATCTGGAAATGCTGGACTATGCCGACTCCGGAATGATGGGCTGGCCGAGCAACGACGCCCCCGGATCCTTCTGGCAGACCCCCGTGCAGGAAGGCGCCGCGCGACTGGCGGAACTCATGCGGCACTACCGGCCCGATGTGGTCGTCACCTACGACGAGAACGGCTTTTACGGCCACCCCGACCATATCCAGGCCCACCGCATCACGATGGCGGCGCTGGAGATGACCGAGCTGACACCGAAGGTGTACTGGACCACGATGCCCCGCTCGATGATGCAGCGGTTCGGCGAGCTCATGCGCGAGTTCCATGAGGACATGCCGGAGCCGGATCCCGCCGAGACCGCCGCGATGGCCGAGATCGGCCTCCCTGACGATGAGATCACCACGTGGGTGGACACCACCGCGTTCAGCGGCCAGAAGTTCGACGCGTTGGCCGCGCACGCCAGTCAGGGCGAGAACATCTTTTTCCTCAAGATGGGCAAGGAGAGGTTCGGCGAGTTGATGGGCATGGAGACCTTCGTACGCGTCCAGGACGCCACCGGCGCGGCGGTACCTGAGACCGATCTCTTCGCCGGACTGCGCTGACGGACCCGTCCGACCGGCCGGGAAGGCGCATCGAGAGGCGGTTGCCCCTCGGGGTGATCGTGGATCGCACGCCCCTTCCCGGCCGTGCCGGTGCTTGCGGTGGCTGGCGCGTGTGTCCTCCGGGTTCGACCGAGAGGACCGGCCAGCACCACTGATGGCGGTCCCACGGAGGGACAGACAGTTGCGGGCCGTGCACCTGCGGGCTGTGACGTACACCGCGCGCTGTCGCGGTGGAGTCTGGGAGCGGGCCGCCGGCTCGTGCCGATACCGCCGAGCGCGGTGAGCCCCTTTGAGGACCCCATGCGCACGCCGGGCGCACCCTCTCCGGCGGTGACACGGGCGAACCAGAGTTGAGGACCTGCCGCAAGGGCGGCTACACCTTCGGCGTTCACTCCGGCGCCCTTCTCATGTCCGGGGTCGGCCGACTCCACCCGTATGCAGGGGGCAGGTGCCTCCACCCGGACCCAGCCGACCGTCATCGCGGCCCGCCCGCCCAGACGAGGCCCCGTGCCCAACGACGTCCTTGACCGTCGAGGGCCCTCGGGCATCGCGAACGGCTGGATGCCTCACGCGCGTGCTGTGCGTCCGTCAGTCATCGAACCGACGGCGGGCGGCCTCGATATGACCGAGGTACTGGTGGGTCCAGCCGCACATTCCGTCCACCGTGGCTCGCAGGGCCTGGCCCGGCTCGGTGAGGGTGTACTCGACCCGCGGCGGCACGGTGGGGTGCACCTTGCGCTCGACCAGGCCGTAGCGCTCCAGCATGCGCAGGTTCTGGGTGAGCATCTTGTGGCTGACGCCCTCGACCTCGTTGCGCAGCTCGCTGAAGCGCAGGGTGCGCTCTCCGAGAGCCTCGATGATCAGGAACGCCCACTTGTTGGCGACGTCCGAGAAGATCTCCCGCGCCAACGAGTCCGCGCGCCGCAGGTCCGCGTCTTCGGGCGAGCCCGTGAACTGCTTGGTCACCATCTGGTTCCCCAGTCACTGCAAAGTGCGTTCTTCCAGGTCAACGGACACCCTCCTACAGTTCCCGAGTAACCACAAGAGAGCACGTGTCGTCTTGGTTTCGTGAAGCGCACCCGAGAACCCGCGGGCTCTCATGACAATGAGGCAGGCAGGATGAGCACCATCGACGTCTTCAACCACAACGTGCCGGCCGAGAGCGACTTCGGATACTCGCAGGCGATCAAGTCCGACGACCTGGTCCACGTCTCCGGGCAGCTCTCGCTCGACGAGAGCGGCAACTTCCTCCATGCGGACGACTTCGCAGCCCAGCTCAAGCAGACCTACGCCAACTTCGACAAGGTCCTGAATTACTACGGCGCCACCCGCAACCAAATCATCGCGCAGACCCTGTACGTGGTGAACCTGCGCCAGAACGCCCAGGCGACCGCGGAAGGCAACCTGACGTACTTCGGTGACCACCGACCGGTCAGCACAGTCCTCGGCGTCACTGAACTGACCTTCCCCGGCCAGGTCATCGAGACCAGCTTCGTCATCGACACCAAGCTGGCCGCCTGAGCCCGATCAGGTACGGCAGGACGTGAGCAGCGACGGTCTAGAGAGCTGCACGCCGCGGGGACCGTCGGTTCACCAGGGTGCCGAGTGCAAACGTGCCGACTGCGATGCACCTCTTCGCCGGGAACCGGCCAGGTATCCGCGGGTGCGGGGCGGACCTCACAGCCGTCCGGCCGTGCGGATCAGGCCCGCGAGGGCGGGGAGAGCGGCCGAGTCGGACAAGATCTGAAGGCAAGGGCAGGCAGTCCGGGAGCCGAGTCTCGCTCGTCAGGGTTGCCTGCCACAGGTCACGCGTCCGGGCCCGTGCTCGTCCGAGCGCGCCTTTCCGTGCGGTAGTCGTAGTACGCCCACGCCACCACCGCCACGCCGGCCGTGAGTCCGACCGTCACGATCCGTACGGCGCCGCTGGTCAGGGCTGCGGCCAGACCGGTGAGCCCCGCGCCGCACAGCATGAGCACGCGACTGACGAAGCGCTGCCGGGGTGGTTGTGGGTCCTCTCGGTCCTTGAGGTCGTGCACGGCGTCACGAGCCGGGTGTGCGGATCCGCGCCGGACACGGGCCCGGTATGTCAGCCCGTAGCTGATCAGTGCGTACAGCGCGAGAGCGCCAAGGATCCAGAGCCAGGCGTACGGGTCGTCACTTGATCCTCGTGCCAGATTCATGACGCCTGTCCTCCACAACGGGCTTCACCGGTGAGCAGATCTCAACTGCGGCTGTCCTTACGGTCGGTGGCGGCAGCGGGGTCGGCGGGGCGGAAGCAGGCCGTCACCGTCTTGCCGTGCCGTTGGCACCTCGTTCCCCACTCGTCGGCGAGCTTGCCCACGATGGACACCCCGCGGCCGGAGACCGCGCCCTGCTCCGGTTCGCGCTGCTGCGGCAGCGAAGGGTCCTCGTCGTGGACGCTCACCTGAAGACAGTCGCCGTCCCAGGTGAGGACCAGGTGTGCGTCGCTGTGGGCGTGGACGTGCGCATTGGTGATCAGCTCGGACACCGCCAGCACGATGGCGTCCACCGTGTCCGGTTCGGCAGCGGTCCACGGCAGGGACTCAAGCCGCCTGCGTGTCCACTCCCGGCCGACCCGCACTCCTTCGGACATGGGGAACGAGTGCGCCCACCCCATCGCCTTCACCGCCACTCCGACTTCCTCTCCTCGGCCCACCAAACGTCGCGATCAGGCATCGTGTACCCGGCCCCCGGCCCAACAGGCATGAAGACACCTTTCCTTGCGGGGCGCGTTCGCGCCGATGGACGTGGCGGGCCGGACGGACCCTGCCCGCACCCGGCCTTCGACCACTACGTGAACCGCCGGTGAGCCGAGGCTCCCGACGGCCGAACCCACAGCTGATGCGGCGCCAGCCGCTCAACGGTCCCCACGACGGGAAGTCATCGAACACGCCACATCGAACACGCCACATCAGATGACGTGTTAGGCCACGAGGGCTATCTTCCGGCCGCGACTCCGGCAGTCACCGACAGGCGCACCGCAGTCTGCCTCTGGCGCCACAGCGGTGGCCCGAGCCGCAGCCCAAGGAGAGGTTCATGCCCCGACTCCCGCATCTGGCCGGTATCGCCGCGACCGCCGTCGCCCTCGGCGTGCTCGCATCAGCTCCAGCATCGGGTGACGAGCCGGTCGTGTCTCACCCGCGGGTCGTCGCCCACTTCGACTTCGCCGCAGGGGAGACACCCGAGAACATCGCGGTCGAACCCGACGGCTCCGCCGACCTGACCTTCGCTTTCGCCCGGCAGGTCGCCAACGTCACCCGGCATGGAGACATTCGCAGACGCGTCACCCTGCCCGCTGTCGCGAACCCGAACACCCCCATCGTCCACAACGCCATCGTTCTCGGCATCGCCCGCGCCCACGACGGCACCCTCTACGTCAACTACGCCACCGGAACCAGCAAGACCGGCATCTGGCGTATCGCACCTGACGGCAGCAGGCCCAAGCAGATCGCGAAGCTTCCGGCGAACGGGCTGCCCAACGGCCTCGCCCTCGACGAGCACCGGGGCGTGCTGTACGCGGCCGACTCGGTGCGGGGAATCGTCTGGCGCGTGCCGATGACAGGAGGCGAGCCCACCGCGTGGGCCACGGGAACGGCCCTCGCCCCGGTCCCGTCCGGAACGGGCTTCGGCGTCAACGGCATCAAGGTCCACGACGACGCCGTCTGGGTGTCCAACACCGACCGCGGGACGCTGCTGCGCATCCCCGTACGCCGGAACGGCTCCGCCGGCATGATCGAGGTCCGGGCGACAGGGCTCGACGGCATCGACGACTTCGCGTTCACCTCACGCCACGCGGACACGGTGCTCGCCGCAGTGAACGGCGCCAACCAGGTCGTGGTGGTGTGCCCGGGCGGTTCCCACTCCGTCGTTCTCACCCAGCAGGACGGGCTCTCGAACCCGACCTCCGTGGCCGTACGCGACCGGACGGTCTACGTCCCCAGCGCCTCGTACTTCGCCACCGAGCCGGACCCGAATCTCCTCTTGGCCCACCTGAACCATGGACAGTGACCACGTCTGAGCGACCTGGAACGAGTGAGGTCGGGCCGTGGGAGATGCCGGCCGCTTCCGTGACCCGGCGCAGGCCCACACGATCCGGCCGTACCGAGCGATCAGCCCGGCGTCGTCCAAGATCTCCTTGCGCGCCTGTTCAGGTGTGTGCGTGCCAAGAGTGGCGGCGTGGCTACCTGATCTGACTCACCCCACCCCGTCGCCGCGTCGGCGTACTCGGTGGCCTCGAACATGTCCTGCCCAGCGGGCCTGATCTATGGTGTGGCCCGCGGCCGCCGTTCTATTGTTCGGTCTTCACACACCGGTGACCAACGGTGGCCGTATTCGCGCCGCCCGCCCTGCCGTCCGAGGGCAGGGGCATACGCGTGCGCCGAGCAGGGGGCAAATCATGTGGTCGACCACTCCACGGCCGTTGTTGCGGCGTTTCTTCGGTGCTGTCGGGATCGGCGTGACCCTGGCCGCGACCTCGGGATGTACGGTTCCCGTCGATGCCGTAGCTGGTATCTCCGTGACCGGCGACGGCCATCTGGTCGGAGTCATGATGGTCTGCGGGCACAAGATCGATGGCGCGACCCTCTACGTGGACAGCGCCGACGTCGACAAGCAGGTGACGGTCGGGTCATGGACCGCCGGGCGTTCCCTCACGCCCGGTCTCGCGACCTGGACCGTCGATGGCCCTGCTGTCGGTTGGAAGGCGACCCAATCTCCCGCTCCCCTCACCGACAAGACCACGTACACGCTCTACGGCTGGACCAAGGACAACTCGTCGTCGTCGCGCAGCGTCTCCTTCACCCTGGCCGACCGGGACCGGCTCACCCCCGGAAAGGTCCGCTACGACGGCCTCTCGGACAACGGCGACGAATCCGCAGTCACCGTCCCCATAGCCGAGTTCAAGGGCAAAGCCTGCCAGAGCGGGTGAGAGCAGGGCGCGCTCGGTCGGGCCAAGGCACCGCAGCTGTCGGGAGGCGCGTCACCAACACCGCGATCTGCAGGGTCAGTGGACTGTCGGTCGTGGTGGGAATCGTCGAACGCGTTCCGCCGCCGTCGGCAGGAGGAGTGGTCCCGCCCGCTTGGCGCGGCGCTGGACGAGGGCGGTCTCCACCCGACCGATGCCCGGCAGCGCGGCCAACTCGCCGGCCAGGTAGTCGTACAGGGCGCCGGTGTCGCGGCACTGAACCATGGCGAAGACCGACGCCCGGCCTGTCGTGACGGCGGCGAAGGCTACTGCGGCGTGCCGTGACAGCGCCTCCGTCACCTCGCCGAGCGCGGCCGGCGCCACCTCCATCCACAGCAGAGCCTCCACCGGGAAGCCGAAGTGGGACGGGTTCACATCCACCTCGAAGTGCAGCACCCCGGCGGCCCGCAGCCCGGCGACGCGGCGCCGCACGGTGGAGGCGGACCACCCGGTGACGGCGGCCAACTGTGCCACGTCCGCCCGGCCGTCCAGGGCCAGTTCGCCCGCCAGTCGCGTGTCCGCCTCGCCCCAACCGGACGACTCGGCAGACACTTCCAGACCCTCCGGCGGCTCCGTCGTGGAACCGATGAGGGCCGCCTGCTCGGACGCGTCCAGTGCGCTCGTCCGACCTGCCCAGCCGCCGACCCCGGCGACCGGGCGCAGTAGGCAGCTCGCCTCGACATCTCGTATCCCCGGGGTCCGCAGCAGGTGGTCGAAGAGAGGTCGATCGCCGTCCGATCCGGCGTTCGGGGTGCGGACCATGCAGGTCAGCCGTGTCCCGCCGGCGAGCGGGGCGATCCACGAGGTGTCGTCCCGCTGCGCGAGGGCGGTGGTCAACGGATCGACGGTGTCCGGCGTGCAGCGATGCGGACGAACCAGTCGAGCATGCCGATCCGCCGGCTGTCGACGAGCCCGATCACCCGGACCACCAGTGCCGACCGCAGCCGGTGGTAGCGGCGCGCGACGGTGCGCTCCTGGGCCCCGAGCACGGTGGCGATCCTGCTGAACGAGGCGCGCCCGTCGATCTGGAGGGCATGGATCAGGCGACGGTCCAGCGCGTCGAGCGTGACGGATTGCGTCACCAGATCCCCTCCGAACGTCTGGTTGCGTCTGTCCTGGCGACCTTACAGCGCTCAAGGGAGCACCGGCCGGGACGCTGGCGGGAGCACCTCAGAGAGAGGCAGATCATGCTGACCGTCCCTCCCGTCAGGTACGTGGCCGACGTCGAGGCGTCCCGGGAATTCTCTGCCGGGCTGCGGCTCGCCGTCCGGCAGGAGACCGGCGCGGTCGTCCGGGTCCGGGTGACCGGTGCCGCGGCCGCCGTCGGCGTTCACGCAGCCGCGGGTCGTCGTACAGATCCAGCACCCGGCCGGCTCCCTCAATTCCCAAAGAGATCCGTCAGGCAGAAAGGTCGTACATGGAACCGCTTGTTGCACTCGTCGCCGTCACAGGTGTGCTGCTGCTCGCCGGGGCGCTGGGGGTGGTACGGCTACGTCGGCCGATCGCCGCTCTGCGGGGCGGCCTTGCGGCCATGTTCACGCTCACCGGGGCCGCGCACTTCATCGGCATGCGCGAGGAGATCATCGCCATGGTCCCGTCGGCCCTGCCGGCCCCGGGTCTGCTCGTCACGCTGACCGGCATCGTTGAACTCGCCTGCGCACCGGGGCTGCTGTGGTCGCGGACCGCCCGAAGCTCGGCCGCCGTGCTCAGCGCGGTGCTGGTCGTGATGTTCCCCGCCAACGTGTACGCCGCGGGAGGCGACGTGCCCTGGTGGGACCGGCTCGGCCCCCGGACGGCCATGCAGTGTGTCTTCCTCGCGGCCACCTGCGCCGTGCTGGTCCGCCACGGCAGTGCGGTGGCGGGGACGTCTGCGGAGCCCGTGCTCAGCTCCTCGCCGCCGGGACCGTTGCCGGTCAGGGCCGATGACCTCGGCGATCCGTGATCCGGACCCGCGTGAGATGAGGCTCCCCGGGGTGCGATGGGGATTTTTCGCAGTTCGCGGTCTGAGGATGTCGAGAACGTTCCATCGGCTCCGTCCCAGGGACATCAGCGGCCGCCACCGGCCGCACGAGGAAGAAGGAGAAACCGGCATGGCGATTCAGCGGATGGACAACGTCGGCATCGTGGTCGAGGACATGGAGGCCGCCATCGCGTTCTTCGTGGAGCTCGGCATGGAGCTGGAGGGCAAGGCGGAGGTCGAGGGCCTCGTCGCCGACCAGTGCACCGGGCTCCACGGCGTCCACTGTGACATCGCGATGGTCCGGACGCCGGACGGTCACAGCCGGCTCGAGCTGGCGAAGTACCGCAGCCCGGAGGCGATCAGCGCCGGGCCGCGCAACCGGCCGCACAACATTCTGGGCACGCATCGCGTCATGTTCGCCGTCGACGACATCGAGGACACCGTTGCCCGCCTGCGCCCCCACGGCGCCGAACTCGTCGGCGAGATCGCCCGGTTCGAGGACAGCTATCTGCTCAGCTACGTCCGCGGCCCGGAGGGCATCATCGTCGGACTGGCCGAGCAACTGCGCTGAGAGCAGTTCTGATCCCGCACCGGGCTCGGTTCAGTGCCGGTGGTGCGCGACCGTACGGGTGCACAGAATCGCTGGTCGTGGGGCCCGGGTCAGGCATCGGCCCTGCGGACGCCCTGCGGCACCTGCGGGACACGGCCCGGTATCGGGCCCAGAGGGAGCTGGGATCAGGCGGACCGGTGGCACAGTGGCTCTATGTGCGGCCGATACGTCTCCACCCGCAGTCCCGAGGATCTGGTCCAGCTCTTCCGGGTCACCGACTGGCGTCCCGAGGAGGCGCTCGCGCCGAACTGGAACGTCGCCCCGACCGACGAAGTGTGGGCCGTCCTCGAGCGCACCGCGCGCGGACATGACGATGCCGCGCCGGAGGGCAGGCAACTGCGGCCGATGCGCTGGGGCTTGGTTCCGTCCTGGGCGAAGGACGTGAAGGTCGGAGCCCGGATGATCAACGCACGGGTGGAGACAGTGCACGAGAAGCCCGCCTACCGCCGCGCGTTCGCCAGGCACCGCTGCCTGCTGCCGGCCGACGGCTTCTACGAGTGGCAACAGGTCAAGGATCCGGACACGGGAAAGGTCCGCAAGCAGCCGTACTTCATCCACCCCGAGAACGAGCAGGTCATGGCACTCGCCGGGCTGTACGAGTACTGGCGCGATCCGGCGGTCAGGCAGGACGACGACCCGTCCGCCTGGCTGATGACCTGCACCATCATCACCACCGGGGCCACCGACGCCGCCGGCCACGTACACCCACGCATGCCACTGGCGCTCACCCCGGACCATTACGACGCGTGGCTCGACCCCCACCACCAGGACCCCGACGAACTGCGCGCGCTGCTGACCCAGCCCGCCGGCGGTCACCTGGATGCGCGGCCCGTCTCCACAGCGGTCAACAACGTCCGCAACAACGGCCCCCAACTCCTTGAAGACCCCACACCGTAGATCGCTTCAGTGGTCGGGTTGAGGCGCCGGCGGTGCCATCGCAGGAGATTGGTTCCGCACTGTCGGGCCTGACGGGCGTAGGACGTGAGGTACCGGAGGCAGCCGGTCGAGCCGCTCCGCCCGCGGCTCGGGCGCCGGGTCCTCGCCTGCCACGGTCTCGTGTTCCTCCAGGCTCGCGACAGTGGCGGGAAGGTGGGCGCGGATCTGCCCGACCGTCCACCAGCGAGCAGCCCCAGGACGTTGCCCTGCTGAGCCGCTGCAACGCACGTAACGGGCTTGTCCCGAGAGGTCCAGGGTGTCGACGGCGCCGTCGTCGGCCGTCACGGTCTTGGCGCCTTTCCAGCTGGTGCCGTCTTGCGAGAGCTGGATCGTGGGACTCTGGCAGTAGGCGGCTTCCCAGTCGAGGGCGACCCGGGGCGTGATGGTTGCTCTGGCACCCAAATCCACCTGTGTCGATTGGTTGTCGCTAGCAGCCGAGGACAACCTGGTGCCACCGTCAACGGACGTGACGGTCTTGCCGTGGGACAGCGGTTCTCCTCGGGCGTCGCCGCGTCAGTGCCAGTCGCTGATCTTCACATCGCGCGGATCGGGGGCACCTTCCCCGGTCTCGAGGAGCTGCTTGAGACTCAGCAGAAAGGTGGCCCACTTGGTGCTGCAGTGGTGCATGAACTCGACCGGCTCACGCCAGCCCTCGTGCTTGAACAGGACGATCGTGTAGTCGCCGTCCTGTCGGAGGTCCCACTGCACACTGGTGCCGATCCATTCCTGAGGTCCGTCCACGACGTCCCAGCGGACGAGCCGGCCCGGATCGAGCTCGACGACCCTCATGTCGAACCCGCCCGGCCCGAACCGGAACTCGATCACGCCGCCGAGGTCGGTCTTTCCGAACGTCTTCTCGGTCCACCAGCCGGACAAGCCGTCCAGGGTGGTCAGCGCGTCGTACACCTGCTGCGGCGAGGACTGCTCGATGCCGATGCGGTGAAGGATGTCTGCCATCTCCGTGTTCCTCTCTACTGCTTCTTGTCGGTCTCGTCGTCCGTGTCCTTGCCGCGCTGGATCGTCTCGGCGATGCGCTTGATGCGCTGCAGACGGGAGTCCCAGGCAGCGCCGACGTCGGCGAGTTGGGCGACGGCACGAGCGAGCTGGGCCTGATCGACACGGAACTGCTTCTCGCGCCCGGTGGTGGTGGCGTGCACCAGGCCCACCCGGTCGAGGACGAGGAGGTGTTTCGCCACCGCCTGACGGGTCACCGGCAGTCGCTCGCTCAGGCTGGTCGCCGTCCCGCTGCCTTCGCTCAGCAACAGGTCGAGCATCCGGCGCCGGGTCGGGTCGCCGACCGCCGACCAGAGGGCGTCGTCCACCATCACGCTCGACCGCCGGCTCCGACCGTCGCGGCATACCCCGGCAGCCGCGGCAGGTAGAAGTCCCAGCCGGTGACGTGCTCGGCGTACTTGGCGGCAACCTTCGCCTCGTCCCAGCCGCGCTCGCGGAAGCCGCTCTCGGTCATCCGCAGGAGCGTCCCTGTCCCGGCGGGCTCGAGCTCGAAGACGACCAGGTTCGAGTTGCCGGGGGCGGCCGACTGCCCCTCCTCGTGTGTCCACCGGAAGGAGAAGAGCCGCGGCGGCACGGCGTCGACGACCGTGAACTGCACCCAGGTGCCGCCCTGCGAGCAGTCCCCGAAGCCGATCCGTCCCGTCCCCCCGGGCACCGCCGGAAACTCCGCCTCGTTCGGCCACCACTCACGCAGGTGCTCGGGACTGCTCACCACGTCGAAGACGACCTCGGGTGAGGCGTCGATGTGGATCTCCCGCTCGACCGTTCCGAATTCCATGATCGCCCGCCTTCTGCAACGTTTGGTTGCACATCAATGTAGCCGACTCGCTAGAGGACGCGCAACCATTAGTTGCGTGATGATGTGATCCGCGGAGGTTCACCGAACTACGTGGTCTAGGCGCGCGCTTTGAGGAGCACTGTCACGGGGCTGCCGCGTTCCGCGCTGTGACGGCTCGCACGTGCTGCGGCACCTCGGTGTCAGCTTCGGCGGGCGGGGGTTCTCACCCGGCCGCAGACCGAGGCGGACGACAGGGGCCTGATCAACGCGACGTCGTCGGCAGTCGCTGGTCCCGGCAGTCGCCGACTCCTTCAGCGCCGCCCTCAGGTCCGGGGCCTCGCCGCGCAGATCGGCGCCTCACCTTGTCCCGCGAGGGCGCCTTGCCGTCCGGTGGTGGCCGTCTTCGCGATGACCTCCATGGGCACACGCAAGCAGTCGCTCCTCCAGGCAACTGACGCAAGCGCGCCTCGTGTTGGGTGTGTCGCCGACGACGCTGAGCCAGCCCCCGTTGGAGTCTGAAAGCATGACTGACCCGACTCAGGACCCCCGCTTCCTCCAGGACCCGTACCCCACCTTTGCGGCCATGCGGTCCAAGTGCCCTGTGCAGCCCATGCTCACGGAGTCGGACGGGCGCCCCAGCTACCTGGTCACCGGCTACGCGGAAGCCAGGGAGGCCCTTTGCGACCCTCGGCTCTCCAAGGACACGGCAGCCTTCTTCGCGGGCAAGGAGTCACGGCGTCGTCTGCACCCCGCGGTGGCGCACACCATGCTGGCCAGCGACCCGCCTCGGCACACCCGGCTGCGCAAGCTGGTGACCAAGGCGTTCACGGCCGGGGCCGTCGCGCAGCTGCGTCCGTTCATCGCGCGGGTCACCGAGGAACTGCTGGACCGATGGCCGGCCGGCGAGCGGTTCGACTTCGTGACCGCGCTGGCGGTGCCGCTGCCGGTCATCGTGATCTGTGAGCTGCTCGGAGTCCCGCTGAAGGATCGGCCGGACGTCCAGCGCTGGTCCGGAGAGCTGTTCGCGGCAGGCAGACCCGACGTCATCGACGCCGCCTCGCATTCCATGGCCGACTACATGACGCGCCTCGTCGCCGCGAAACGCCGGGACCCCGGTGACTCTCTCCTCGACCGGCTCATCTCGGCTCGCGACGGGGCGGAGCGTCTGAGCGAGGAGGAACTGGTCTCCCTGGCGGTGCTGTTGCTCGTGGCCGGCCACGAGACCACCACCAACTTCCTCGGAAACGCCGCCCTGGCACTGCTGCAGCACCCTGCACAGTTGGCGCGCCTCCGGGAGAATCCGGACGACGTGCCGGACGTGCTGGACGAGTTGCTCCGGTTCGATTCCCCCGTCACCACAGCCACCTTCCGGTTCACCACGGAGGCGGTCACGCTCGGCGGTGTCGACATTCCGCCCGGGATCCCGGTGCTGGTCGTTCTTGGCGCGGCCAACCGCGACCCCGTGCGCTTCCCGTCGCCGGACCTGCTCGACCTGGACCGGGACGCCGCTGCGCATCTCGGCTTCGGCCACGGCATCCACCGCTGTATCGGTGCGCCCCTGGCCAAGGCCGAGGCGGAGATCGCCCTGCGAGCGGTACTGACTCGGTTCCCCGGCATCCGGCTCGCCGCACCGTCCGATCGGCTGGACTGGCGGCGCACTCGTCTCGTTCGCGGGCTCGCAGCGCTTCCTGTCATGGTGTAGCCGGCCGGTGCAGAGGAGTCATGTCGCTGCGCAGCGGGGGAGCGGCATCTGACTGGCGCGGGATCTTCCGCAGTGTCCGTTGTTGCACCGCCAGGCGCCGCCGGCAGGGCGCGCCGGATTCGAGGCCCCACTTCTCTGACCCGGCTCCGGCCTCACGACCACCCCTGTTGTTTGCCGGTCCGGCAACTTCGCGTGCGGACCGGCGCCGGTCCGAGCACCATCGACAACGCGCCCAGTGGGGCGGCCCGGGACAGAACCACGAGCAGCAGGAGGCATCCGGTGTCAGGACACCACGAGCACGGCCGAAGCGGCGAGCACGACGAGCAGGCGGCCACCGAGATGTTCGAGCCGGCGGCTTGGGACGAGCGGTACGCGGGACAGGAGCGGTTCTGGAGCGGCGAGCCAAATCCGCAGCTGGTCGTCACCGCTGGTGAGCTCACCCCTGGCACGGCGCTGGACGTCGGTTGCGGCGAGGGAGGCGACGTGGTCTGGCTGGCCGGGCAGGGCTGGCGTGTCACCGGCGCCGACTTCTCGGCCGAGGGCCTGGCCCGTGCCGCCCGCCACACCGAGCAGGCCGGCGTGGCCGACCGTGTCGATTGGTGGCAGGTGGACGCCAGGACCTTCGATGCCGGCGACCGCTCGTACGACCTGGTCACCAGCCACTATCTGCACGCCCCGGACGGCGGCATGGTCGACGTGACCCGCCGCCTCGCCGCAGCCGTCGCCCCTGGCGGGTTGCTGCTCGTCGTCGGGCACGCGCCGTCCCACGAGTTCACTCACCTCGCCGAGAGCCACCGCAAGGCGATGTTCCTGGCCGCGGAACTCCTCCCTGGCCTCCCGGACGACTTCGAGCCCGTCGTCGTGGAGCAGCGCACTCGCACGCTCAAACGGGACAACGGGCCGGTCGAGGCCGAGGACTCGGTCCTGCTGGCCCGGCGCGCGGAGTGCTGACACCCACTGCGGAGCGCTGAACACCCACTGAGCATTGCGGCGCGGTCCGCGCCCCCGCGCCCGCCGAAGCAGCCGCCGGTGCCGGAGCCCTGGGAAGGCCGCCCTACGGCCCGGCCTGCCTTGGACCCCGGCCGTTCGGCTCAGCGGCCGCGGATGAAGACCACGTCGTAACCGCTGTTCATGGCATGGGACTTGACGTAGACGCCATCGCTACCGCCCTTGGGGTTGCTCGTGTTGCCCTCGACGGTGGTGAAGGACGACCCGGACACCGTCCGCACGAAGCCGATGTGCTCGTGGCCGCCGGTGAAGTCACTTCCGCCGTCCCAGTCGAAGGCCACGATGTCGCCCGGCTGGGGACTGGTGGTCACGGAGAGGTGGTAGTTGCCGGCCCGCGCCTGCTTGACCCAGCCCGAGACGTAGGTGTTGCGGTAGGAGGTGGCCCCGGTCTGCTTGGCCACCCAGCTCACGAAGGTCGCGCACCAGGCGTAGTTGCTGGTGGACAGCGAAAGACCCACGGCCGAGCCGTAACTGTTCGCGCGGGCGCTGCCGTCGACCGTGCCGGCCTCGGCCGCCGCCACGTCGAGGATCTTGGCGTAACCGCCGCCGGACGGGGGCGACGACGGCGGGGTGACCGCGCCGTACAGGGCGGCCTTCGTGTTCGGCCCCACATGGCCGTCGACCGACAGGCCCTTCTCGGCCTGGAAGTCCCGGACGGCGCTGTCGGTGAGCGCGCCGAAGTCGCCGTCGACGGCGAGATCGGCACCGTGGTGGTTGAGCAGGCTCTGCAACTCGGTGACGCAGCCGCTGCGCTGCCCTGCACGACCTCGTTGGGGCAGGAGGCGGAGTTCAGGTTGATCGGCGCGGGCGCGCCGTTGCCGCCGCCACCGCCGATGTTCGAGTACAGGGCGGCCTTGGTGTTTGGGCCGACCTGGCCTTCGGCCGTAAGACCGTGGGCGGACTGGAAGCTGCGGACGGCACTCGCGGTCCCGGCGCCGAAGTCGCCTTCCACGTCGACCGTGTAGCCGTGGTGGATGAGCAGCCGCCGGAGTTCGGTGACGCATCCGCCCTTGGCGCCCTGGACGATGTTCGCGGGGCACGAGGAGGAGTTGAGATTGACGGGGGCGGGGGCCGAGCCGCCGGTCGCGTACAGCTTGCTCTTGGTCGCGGGGCCCACCCGCCCGTCCACCGCGATCGCTGTGGCGGCCTGGTACTCACGGACCGCGTAGAGCGTGGCCGACCCGAACTGACCGTCCACCGCCAGACCGGCGCCGTGCGCGTTGAGCAGGTTCTGCAACTCCGTCACACAGCCGCTCGCCTGGCCCTGCACTATCTCGCTGGGGCAGGACGCGGACGTCAGTCTGACCGGGGCCGGAGCGGCGGACGCCGGGCCGGCGCCGAGCGCGATGCCGGCCGAGACCATCGCCGCGGTGGCGGCGAAGGTCCCGACGCGGATCCGCCAGCCCCGCCCGGTGCGGTGCGGTGCGCGGTCCTGTGCGGTGGGTTTCTGTCTTCGGCACGAACGACGAATGCGAGTCTTCCCATGGCGGCGAGTTCTCCTTCTGAGGAGGGGCGTGGGGCGTGGCAGGGACGGACGAACGCCGGAGAACCGCGTCTTGCGCGCCGCTGTTCCAGGCGTTCGGAGCGGGTGTGGACCGGTGAGCGGGAACGCACTCCGCGGCCCGTCCTTGCCGGGCAAGGACGGGCCGCGGGCGTTCACCCGACGATCAGCCCGGTCGGGCGGGTCGTACCGGTCGTACGGCTCAGGCGGCGAAGCGCTTGAACGCCGCCCGGGTGCCCGGACCGGCGATGCCGTCGATCTCGCCCGTGTAGCCGTAGTCGTCCTTCAGCAGACGCTGCAGCGCCTTGATGGTGTTGGGGCCCGGGTCCCCGTCGATGGCACCCGTGTAGCCCCAGTACGTCGCGAGGCAGCGCTGGAAGGCCTTCCAGCTGTTGGTGCCCAGCTGACCGTCGATGGCGCCCGTGTAGCCCCAGCCCGATCGCGACGCGATGCGGTGCCGAGCCGCTGACCCTGGCCGAACACGAGACCACCACCGGTGCCTGGGTCCAGATCCGCTACAGCCAGGAATGCGGGACGAGTTGGGTCCGCATGTGGGGCGCGGGCGTGAAGGACCGCGTCGAGATGCGAGTGGGAGCCCGGCCCGGTTCCCTCCACAGCGCCCAGGTCACCACCCGCAAGCAGGCGGAGACCTACGTCCACACCCTCATGAGCGTGGTCAGCCCCGGAACGCCGGTGCAAGCCTGCTTCAGCCCTGCGGCCGGCGGGGAAAGGGAATGCTTCGAGGCCCACCCGCTTTCGGCAGCCGGGTCAGACGATCGTGGCCGGTCGGCGAGCACGAGTTCACCGGCGACTCGGAGGAGCAAGGGGCAGTGAGCCCCGTCTCACCTGGGCGGCGCCCCTTGGCTATGCAACGAGTTGCATAGAAAGATCGCGGCATGGCGCTTGAGCACGCGATCCTCGTCTCCCTGCTGGAGAAGCCGGGCTCCGGCTATGAACTGGCCCGGCGGTTCGAACGGTCCATCGGATACTTCTGGACCGCCACCCACCAGCAGATCTACCGCGTTCTCAGGCGCATGGAGAGCGATGGCCTGCTCGCCGTCCGTGAGATGCCGCAGCAGAACCGGCCGGACAAGAAGGAGTACTCCGTCGTAGGCCCTGGCCGCGCCGCCCTCTCTCAGTGGCTGCACGAATCGATCCAGCCCGAGAGCATGCGGCACGACCTCGCCGTGAAGATCCGGGGTGCGGCCTTCGACGACCCGTCCGTGCTGATCCGTGAGGTCGAACGCCACCGTCAGGTGCACAGCGACCGGCTCGCGCACTATCTCGCAGGGGAGCAACGCGACTTCACCGGGCCCGCGGCCCCCGCCCCGCTCGACGCCGCTCAGGAGCTGCAGCACGTCGTGCTGCGCGGCGGCATCGCGTACGAGCGGATGACCATCGCCTGGCTCGACGACGTGCTCGCCACCCTTCGGCGGCTCAGTACGGCACAGCCGTACGCCTGAACCGCCGCCCAACGCCGCCCGCGCACCGCGCGCCCTTCAGTCCTGTCCCCAGCCCGCCCACTTCACCCTCAACCCTCGGAAGGCGGACCTCCATGGCCGACCCCCTCCTCTTCAACCCGCGGACGTACGACCCCGCGCACTTCGACCCCGAGACCCGCAGGTTGCTGCGCACCACCGTCGACTGGTTCGAGGACCGCGGCAAGCGCAGGCTCATCGAGGACTACCGTTCCCGCGCCTGGCTGGCCGACTTTCTCGCGTTCGCAGCCAAGGAAGGGCTGTTCGCCACCTTCCTCACCCCCGCGTCCGCCGGCGGACGCGAGGACCAGCGCTGGGACACGGCCCGGATTGCGGCCCTCAACGAGATCTTCGGGTTCTACGGCCTCGACTACTGGTACGCATGGCAGGTGACCATCCTCGGTCTCGGGCCGGTGTGGCAGAGCGACAACGCCGCTGCCCGCACCCGTGCGGCGCAACTCCTGTCCCAGGGCGAGGTGTTCGCCTTCGGACTCTCCGAGAAGACCCACGGCGCCGACATCTACTCCACCGACATGCTGCTGACACCGGACGCCGACGGCGGCTTCCGGGCGACGGGTTCCAAGTACTACATCGGCAACGGCAACGCGGCCGGGCTCGTCTCGGTCTTCGGCCGACGCGCCGACATCGAGGGCCCGGACGGCTACGTCTTCTTCGCCGCCGACAGCCGCCACCCGGCGTATCACCTCGTGAAGAACGTCGTCGACTCCTCCAAGTACGTCAGCGAGTTCCGCCTCGAGGACTATCCCGTGGGCGCGGACGACGTCCTGCACACCGGCCGCGCCGCCTTCGACGCCGCTCTCAACACCGTCAACGTCGGCAAGTTCAACCTCTGTACCGCGACGATCGGCATCTGCGAGCACGCGATGTACGAGGCGGTGACGCACGCGCATCAGCGCATCCTGTACGGCCGCCCCGTCACCGCCTTCCCGCACGTGCGCCGGGAGTTGACCGACGCGTACGTCCGCCTCGTCGGCATGAAGCTGTTCAGCGACCGCGCCGTCGACTACTTCCGCTCCGCCTCTGCGGACGACCGCCGCTATCTGCTGTTCAATCCGATGACGAAGATGAAGGTGACCACGGAGGGCGAGAAGGTCATCGATCTCATGTGGGACGTGATCGCCGCCAAGGGCTTCGAGAAGGACACCTACTTCGCACAGGCCGCCGTCGAGATCCGGGGGCTGCCCAAGCTCGAGGGCACGGTGCACGTCAACCTCGCGCTGATCCTCAAGTTCATGCGCAACCACCTCCTGCACCCGGTCGAGTTCGCGGCCGTGCCGACCCGCCTCGACGCGGCTGACGACACGTTCCTCTTCGAGCAGGGACCGGCCCGCGGCCTCGGCTCCGTGCGCTTCCACGACTGGCGCCCCGCCTACGACGCGTACGCCGGCGTGCCGAACGTCGCCCGCTTCCGGGAACAGGCCGACGCCCTGTGCGAGTTCGTCGCCACGGCGGCCCCCGACGAGGAGCAGAGCCGCGACCTCGATCTCCTTCTCGCCGTCGGCCAGTTGTTCGCGCTGGTGGTGCACGCTCAGCTGATCCTGGAGCAGGCCCGTCTGACGGACCTCGACGAGGATGTGCTCGACGAGCTGTTCTCCGTCCTCGTGCGTGACTTCTCCGCCTTCGCCGTCGAACTGCACGGCAAGGACTCCGCCACGGAGGATCAGCAGCGCTGGGCACTGGCTGCCGTCCGGCGTCCCGTCGTCGACGAAGCGCGGTCGGGCCGCGTCTGGCAGCGTGTGGAGGCGCTGTCCGGGGCGTACGAGATGGCACCGTGACAGCCCGCCCAGGGGGCACGTCGACCTGCGCCGGCCAGGGCCTCCAGGGGCGGTGACGCTCGTACCGTGGCCTTCCGCGCGACCTGCCGCACGGAGGGCCACGGGACGGCGTGCCCGCGTCGCCACGTACCTGCCGAAGTCACCGGCAGGAGATCACGGAGCTCGCCGGGCACTCCGCTTCCGATGAGCTGCCAGGAGTGGGCGACTCCGACTCCGACGACTCGTGCACCCAGCGGCTGGACAGCGGGCAACCGCAGCTACCGGTCACGCACCCGAGAACGCGACGCCCGCTTCACCGGCCCTCGTCGCTCCCAGCGGCCGGTACGTCGCCGTAGGGCGGTGGGGCCTCGCCTGCGGTCGTCACCTCGAAGGTGTTGAGGAAGTCGCAGATCAGTTGGTAGAAGCCGACGGTGATGACGAGGTCGGCGAGCTGGTTCACCGTCAGGAACGCCAGCAGCTCCTTCTGTTCGGCGTCGTCGAGGGAATGCCGGTCGAGCAGGCGGTCGGTGGCGGTGAGGACGGCTGCCTCGGCCGCGGACAGGCCCTCGGGGGAACCGGTCGCGGCGGCGGCGATCGCCTCCTCACCGAGTCCGACGAGACGGGCGATGTTCTCGTGATGGTGGATCTCGTACGCCGCCCGGTAGGCATGGCCGACCCGGACGATGGCGAGTTCGCGCAAGGGATCCGGCAGCGAGTTCCGCCGGAGGATCGCGTCCCCCAGCGCCAGCACACCGGGTGCCAGCGCGGGGGAGTGCATCATCATCCGGAAGACGTTGAGCGAACCGCGAGCGGTCACCTCATCCTGCAACTCTGCGGGCAGTGCGGAAAGGTCCGGGTACTCCATGTCGGCTCCGTTCGCTGGGCGTTGGACTGCACAGGACGGGAATCCCCACGGAGCCCGCGTCGAACACCACGCAAGGTGAAGTGATGGCTGTCGCTGCGGCGTCGTCGGTCAGGAACTCCACTTCACTTTGAAGACCCACACGTGCTGTCCCGCCTTGCGGGCTGCCGCTGGGACGTCGATCACCAACGCTCCCTTGCTGACGGTCCAGTTCAGCGGCCGGTCGTGGCCGAGCATCATCACCCTGTCCCCGCTGCGGATCGGCACCGGCGCCTCGATGGTGAGCCGTGAGCCCGGCTGTGCCAGCGAGTGGATGTAGAAGGCCTGGTTCGGGCGCACGGTGAAGCGGATGTCCTCACCCAGTTCCGCCATCTTCGACCAGTACGTCGTGTCGTAGACGGCCTCGCCGTTCGTCCGCAGCCACTGACCCGTCTCCCGCAGTCGCGTCTGCATGATCTCCGGGATGGTGCCGTCGGCGCGTGGGCCGATGTCGAGCAGGAAGTTGCCGTTCTTGGAGACGATGTCCACCAGGCTCTGCACGACTTGTTCCGTCGTCATGTAGGAACCGTCGGGGGTGGCCTGGTTGTAGCCGTAGCTGAAGGGGTCCAGGCCGCGGCTGGACTCCCATTTGGCGATCACGGTGTTGTCGTACGTCGTGTACTCGGGAGTCGTGAAGTCGTGGAAGGCGATCCCTGACCGGTTGTTGACGGTGACGTCGATGGGACGGGCCCGGTTCTTGGCGTGGTTGAAGTACTCGGCGAGCACGTGCACGCTGTCGTTCGCGCCCCCGATGTCGCACCAGATCAGCTCCGGGTCGTACCCGTGGATCAGCTCCAGCATCTGCGGAGCCTGATAGTCCTTCACGAAGTCCTTGCCCGACGTGTATCCGGTGTAGGGCAACGCTTCGAGCGTGTACGGGTTGCGCGGGGCGTGGCCCATCCAGGGGTTGTCCGGGTTGAACCACTCGGGCATCGAGAAGTAGAGGCCGCGGTGGAGTTCGGGCGTGTAGCGCCGGGACGCCTCGAACAGCTCCTTGACCAGGTCCCGCTTCGGGCCCATCTTCACGGCGTTGCGGTCGGAGACCTTGGTGTCCCAAAGGGCGAATCCCTCGTGGTGCTTGGAGGTCAGCACGTGGTACTGGGCACCGGCGTCCCGGAACAGTTCGACCCAGGCGCGGGGGTCGAACTTCTTCGCCGTGAACATCGGGATGAAGTCGTCGTACGCGAAGTTCTCGCCGTACGTCCGCCGGTGGTAGGCGTAGGTGTCGTTCGCAGGGTCCTGCATCTGGTCCCAGTACCACTCGGCGTACTGCTTTCCGACCGGCGCCCAGGAGGGCACCGAGTACACGCCCCAGTGGATGAAGATGCCGAACTTGGCGCGGTGGAACCAGTACGGCGCCTGGTGACCGGAGAGGGAGGTATCGGTCGGCTGGTAGTCGGCGACGCCGAGGGACAGTCGGCTGCGTTGCGTGGCGGCCGTGGCGCCACGGCCGGTGACCGTCACCACGCCGTCCTGGGACGTGCCCGGTGCCGTCCCCGTGCGGTTGCGGATACCGATGCGGACGCGAGCCTGCTCGCCGGGGTCGAGGCGGCGGACGGCGGCGGGCTCCACGGTCCGGGCACCCGGCACGTCCACCTGCACCGACACATGGTCGCCGGCCAACACGGCGGTGGTGCCCGCGTTCACGACGGTGGCCTCGACGCTCTGGGCGCCGGTGGACGTCAGGAGCGAGTTCGTGGAGTGGGCGTCGCGCAGGACGAGCGCGCGTCCCTGGGCGACCGGCTGGAGGGAGAGCGCGAACACGTGCAACGCGGTCTGGTTCGGCTCGGGGGCGTGGGTGACCGGCAAGGTGATGGCGATCGCCTCGCGCTGCGGATCGACCCACAGCTCCGATGTACCGATGCCGACGCTGTGCTCGTCCTTCGCGCCGTCCGGGCCGTAGCGGAACGGCGTCGACAGCGAGCCGCCTGCCGCGTACCAGTCGGCTCCCGTGAGGCCGGCGGTCGTGGTCGAACCGTCCGCGTAGTGCACGGTCGCCTTGCCCGAGGCGTTGCCGTAACTCCCCGAGGTGAGGAAGTAGGCCGCCATGTAGCGCCCCTTGGGCAGCTCGATGCGCTGACCAAGCGCCACGACGTTGTTCTTGGCACCGGCTGCCGAGGACGGGAAGACGAAGGGAACGCCGTCCACCGCCACCTGGCCCGCCGGGAGTTCCTCGCCAGGGAACGTGTAGCCGGAGCCGTCGAAGTCGCCGCCTCGCGCGGAGGCGGTGTCGATGCCGTCGTTGTCGTAGAGGCTGTCGAGCGGGACGGGGACAGGAGCGGGCACGGCTGCCCAAGTCCCGCTTTGCTGCTCGACCTCCTGAGCAGCTTGGGCGTCGGTCGCGGAGGCGAAGGAAAGGGCGGCCGAGGCAGCGACACCCGCCGTGACACCGAGGACATGACGTCTTGGATACGTACTCATGGCGGCTCCTCAATCATCGGATGTCTTGATGATTGGGGAGGCGTAGGGGAGTGTCAATGGGGTGTGCATGCGGGGGAGTTGAATCAGAGGTCGGATGGCTGAGGTTCCCTGAGCGCGTTCCGGTGTCGGGACATCGGGGGTCGCCTTGAAGACGTCGTGTGAAACGACCCTGGCCAAGGTCAGGCTTTTGGGTGGCCGCCGCCGCGGCCGCTGATGGACATCACCTGAGCTCTGCGCACAGCGCAGTGGGTTCGTACCGATCGTCATCGGTACGAACCCACTGCGACGGGGTGCAGGTGACGGCGGGGCCGTCTACCAGCGCATGCGGAGGGCGTCTGGCTAGTAACTGTCGTATCCGGGCTTGCCGCTGGGCCGGTAGACGCCGACGATGGTGCCGCTCTTCGTCGTCGAGACGCTGACCGGCTCCAGCGCGGTCGGGATCGCTCCGTCGGCGAACAGCCGCTTGCCGGTGCCGATGATCACCGGATGGATGGTCAGCCGGTATTCGTCGACGAGGCTGTGCCGCATGAGGGTCTGGGCGAGGTCGCCGCTGCCGACGACGTTGATGTCGCCTCCCTCGGACGCTTTCAGCGTGCGTACGGCATCGACGACGTCGCCCTCCAGCAGAGTGGAGTTCTGCCACTCGACGGACGTCAGGGTTCGAGACGCGACGTACTTGTGCATGTTGTTCATCCGATGGGTGAACGGGTTGTCGGGATCGGCGGTCGGCCAGTACGACGCGAAGATGTCGTACGTCTTGCGGCCGAGCAGCATCGCGTCGGAGGGCTCGTACCAACCGGCTATGGCCGCGCCGACCTCGTCGTCGCTCACCGGCTTCTGCCAGCCACCGTGCTCGAAGCCGCTCTGAACGTCCTCGTCCGGACCACCCGGTGCCTGCATGACGCCGTCCAGCGTCAGGAACGTGCAAACGATGATCTTGCGCATGGTGCGCTCCCTTCGTCGAGGGGTAGACGGCACGACCGCGGAAAACTCATCGGCGGAGTTCCTGAAGGGGGCCCGCAGGGCGAGTCCGGATCTCGGCTCTCGCCTCCTGGCATCGAGGACAACCACCCTGACCGAGGCTGACTGCCCCGACGCCACGCGTGCGTGGGCCCCGTCGCCTGCTCTTCGAAGCGGGCGGCGGGGGTCGTTGCTTGTTGTCCGCCCCGGGGCGGGGCGGGCGCTCGTGCGTGTCAGCCGGCCTTCTGCTCCCGCAGCTCATGCACGGTGGCGGTCAGTGTGCCGTCCTGTTGCTCGTAGTGGGAGAGGGCGACGCCCAGGCCGAAGAAGGTGGGCGCCCATTCACCTACGAAGATGCCCCAGCGGTCGGCGCGGGCGAGGTCGGCGTGGCTTCCGGGTTCGCCTCCGAGGCTGGTTGCCCAGGTGAGGACGGACAGGCCGATGGAGACCATGGCTGCGGTGTAGGCATGCTCGCTGCGGATGCCCATGTCATGCATTTTCTTGATGATCATTGGCTGCTCCGTTCGGGAGTGGCGTTCCCTGGACGGTGTGCCCCTACCAAACACCACTATTCAGGATTTGTCGGATATATCATTTTCGGTATGGGCTCGTGGACTGGACCTCCCCCTTGACTACTGCTTGTGTGTAGGCGATGCGGTGACGATCCAGACGGAACCAGGGATGTGGACACCGTCGGGGGTCTCGAACTCTGTGAGCGCGTCGTGCACTTCGGCACGTACACGGGCGACGGTCGCCGGGGCGACGGGGCGCAGGTTGTGGCGCGTCGGGCTTATGGCGAAGATGAAGTCGGCGGCGTCGGCCGCATCTGCGCCAAAGGTCATGGGGGCCTCGGCGGGGGCTATGTCGATGTCGGTGAACCCGGCGGCGGCGAGCACCTGGTGGATGCGGGCGGGGTCGATGAGGGACCCCATGCCTCTGGCGGCAGGGGATGCCTCGCGCAGAAACGGTGCGAGTGCGGCCGTCGCACGGGCGTAGGCGCTGTCCGGGCCGCCGGGCTGCGGGCCGAGGAAGGCGAGCCGGCCGGCTGGGACGAGCGCGTGTCGGAGATGAGTGAAGGCCGCGATGGGGTCGGTGAAGAACATGACACCGCCACGGCTGAGGCGGACATCGAACCCATGCGTAAGAAGGTCATCGGCCCGGCGTGACACCGGCGCGTACCGCACTCGCGGTGGCCGACCGGTGGGCCGGTGATGCGGTCTCCTTGATCGCACTCTTTTCGCCGACTCGATGAGCTGGAGTGGGCCGCTGGCACCGCGGAGGGTGATGAGTATCTGCGCGCGTAGCCGTGGCGCCTGCGCGGACACGGGGCCTTCGCCGAGCCGTCGGCGTCGCTGGCAGCAAGTACGCGTTCGGCGGCCGGACTTCTGCTGCTCCGGGTGGGACGTAACCATGTGGCCACCGCGTCTTGAGAGTGTGGACGACGAACAGGAACTTGGATGAAGCGCCGGCACGAAGAGGAATTCATGGCGTTCGCCGCTGCGCGGTCCGCACCTCTGTTCCGCTCAGCATGCGTACTCACCAGCGGTGATGTGCACCTCGCGGAGGACCTGGTGCAGGACACGCTGGGCCGGATGTACGCCAACTGGCGCAGGATCGCGCAGGTGGACAACCCGGCGGCCTACACCCACACCGTCCTCGTACGGACCTACCTGTCCCACCGCCGCCGACGCAGCAGCACGGAGCAGCCCACCGCCCTGCTGCCGGACCGCGGTGCCGCCACCGAGCACGACGCCACACTGCGGCTGACCCTGCTCGACGCCCTGGGCCGGCTCTCCGCCCGGGACCGGGCCGTACTGCTGCTGCGCTACTGGGAGGACCGCAGCGTCGAGCAGACCGCGGCGATCCTTCAGGTCCGGCCGGGCACGGTACGCAACCAGAGCATGCGCGCGCTCGCCAGGATCCGGGACGTTCTGGGCCAGGACCTGTCCGAGCTCGTCAGCCCCTGACACCGCTGCCCCGGCACCCCGCTCCCGCCCCCACCTCCGCCTCTTCACCGACCCCGAAACGCGGTGACCCGCCATGCCCCTCGAAGAAGACTTCGCCCAAGCGCTGCGCACCACCCTTTTGCCCTTCGAGCCGCCCCACACCGCCTCGCTCGTGCAGGGCGGTATCCGCAACGGCCGACGCCGGCGTCGGCGTCGCGCCATGGCCGTCGGCGTGAGCGCAGCAGCCGTTCTCGCCATCGTCGGGGGGCTCGGCACCGGACTCGTTCCCGGACTGCCGGCCGACGGGCGGACAGCCGACCACCCGCTCACCCCTCCGGCAGCTTCAGCCCCGACCGACCCGGCCCCGGCCACCCCGAAGGTGACCTTCACCGGCACACTGCCCGCCCACCGCGCCCTGGCCACCCTCACCGCACTGCTGCCGACCGGCATGAGTCACTCGAACCCGCCCGGCGGCCGCACGTCCGGACAGCTGTGGGTGGACGACGGCCACGGCACATCGCTGCTCGAGGTGCACGTCTCCCGGCCGACCTCCACCACCGCGATCCGCACCCACGTCTTCACCGGCGCGACGCAATGGGCCGACGGCACCCTCATCCAGTCCCGGCAGGCACCACCCGCCACGAACCCCGGGCACGAGACGGTGAACGTCCTGCGCCCTGACGGGCTCTACGTCACCATCATGCAGTGGCAGGCACCCAGCGCCGACACCCCCGCGACCCGTACCGCACCGATCCTGACAATGACCCAGCTACGGGCCATCGCAACCAGCTCGCAGTGGCAGTAACGGCCACACCGGCATGCCGCAGACGGACACCAGCACGGCGGGCAATCGCTCGATTCTCCTCATCAGCGGGCCTGTGCTCCGTCAGCATGCACCGCGAGCGCCCGCGTCCTCGCCCGCATGTACGCCGCACTGGCCGAAGGCGGCCAACTCGACGGCGTCCGGCTGATGTCCTCCGACCGGGTCACCGCTGCTACCTCCCCCGTCGGCGACGGACCGGACACCATGATTGGCTACCCGGCCCGATTCGCCCTCGGCTTCGGCGGTCCGGGCAACCGGGAGTTCGGTCACGGCGGGGCCGGTAGCTCGCTCCGATGGGCCGCACCAGACCACCGCTTCGCCGTCGCACTGGCCAAGAACAACCTGACCGCTGACCCTCTCGACCCCTCCACCAACAACGCGTGTCATGCACGAGGTGCGCAACGCGCTCTCCATCCCGACGTGAGCCCGGCCCCAGGACCGAGAGGGCTCTTCGAGCGACATACGCTGCGTTGCCACGGCATCGACGCCCCCAGGCTCGGGGAGGTGCTGCGGTACGGACGATCTTCCGCCCGGCCATCGTCGTCCGCGTCGACATCGGCCCCTGCTCACGATCGCTCGCGCGGGTCGCGTCAGGCCGCGTAGGGCCGGGCGGGGCAGCAGCTGCTCCAGGTGGCCCTCGATCGGGCACTCGACCTGTCCTTGTGCGCGCGAATTACGGCCCGGCCTTCGTCCCCAGCCGGGAGCTCGGCGGCGGCCCTGAACAGCCGCGGTCGCGGATGCCGTACTCGTACGCGAACGACGCGTGATCGGCGTACGCGTCGAAGACCGTCGGCACGCCCTCACCCCGGCCGTCGGCGCGCTTCAGGCGTGTCCGGTACTGGCCCAGCCGCTCCTGATGCCGGGCTTCCAGGTAAGCCCGGCATCAGGTCCGCCTTGCGTGGCGTCGCCACGGTTTCCGCCAGTCGGTCACACCTCGAACCGGATGCCCAACTCGTCGGTGACGACGTGGTGCTTGTTGCCCGGTCGGGGGCGAAAGACCGGGCTGCGTGCGCTTTTGGGCCGCGCAGGGCCGCCCGGACGGGGAGGGGTCGATCACCGCCGACGACCAGTCCAGCTTCTTCGCGGCCCCCAGCTCCCTCAGCAGCACCAGGCACCGACGCGCGTGCGTCACAGGGTGGCGGTTGTCCCCTCTCCGGAGGCGCTGCCCGCGAGCCACTGCGCCCAGCCCAGGTTGAAGTCGGCGTAGCCGTTGTCGGCCGGGGCCTTGCCGCGGGGTGAGCCGGTGATGGTGATGGGGTCGCCCTGCTTGACCTGACCGTAGAACCACTTGGCGTCCGACAGGGAGAGGTGGACGCAGCCGTGCGAGCCGCGGGCGCTGCCGCTGCCCGGGTTGGGGTCGCCGGTCGAGTAGTGGACGTAGGTGCCGGACTGGGTGAGGTGGATGTCCCAGGGCAGTGTGAGGTCGTAGTAGTTGGGGCTGCCCTTGTCGCAGCTGATGCCGACGCTGCAGGAGGTCATGTGGACCTTCTCCTGCTTGTCGATGACCGCCATCGTGCCGTCCCACGTCGGATACTCGGCGCTGCCCGCGTTGATCGACAGGGTGCGCACCGGCGCGCCGTTCCGGGTCACCTTCATGGTGTGGCCGGTCACCGAGACGTCCGCGCGCACGTCGTCGCCCACCTTGAAGGTGTGCGTGTAACTGTGCACGCCGTAACGTCCGTTGCCGTTGCTGACGCCCGTCATGTCGGCGTCGATCTTCACCGTCGTGCCGGAGGGCCAGTAGGTCTTAGGGCGCCAGTCGGCGCGCTTGTCGCCCATCCAGTGCCAGGCGCCGGGCACCGGCTGTGAGGCGCTCACCTTCATGTGCTTCTCCACCGCGGCTCGCGCCTTGGCCGCCACAGGGTTCGTGAAGATCACCGAGATCGGCATGGCGACGCCGACCGTGGTTCCCGTCTGCGGGGTTATCGTCTCCAGCAGCATCGGCGGGCCCGCGGGCTTCGTCGGTGACGGAGAGGTGCTCGCACTCGGCTTTCCCGACGCCTTCGCGTCGCCCCCGCTCGCCTTGTCACTGCCGCCCCCACCGCAGGCGCTCGCGCCCACCAGCATCACACCCGTGACGAATGCGACCCATATGCTGCCCTTGCGCCGTCCCACTGACTGCCCCGGTCTTCTCGCTCTTCGGCCCTGACGGACCCGTCTCCCTGTCAGACAGAGAGGGCACAGGCCGCAGTTGCGTGCGTCGCGTAAAACGTGTCCCAAGATTCGGTGCCACCGCAGGACGGGGGCCAGACCCGAGTCACTTCGCGTACCGGTGCGCTCGCCGGTGTGAGCCGCCCCGACACGCGGGGCGGCGACCGTCATGCCCCGCCTCGGTGCCGTGCCGGCCCGCGGGTCAGGCGTACGGGTCGAAGGGGATCTCGCCCGGCTTGGCCTTGTTGAGCGTGTCGTTGAACTTGGAGTCCTGGAGCGGGAGGTTGGCGCTGCCCCAGTCGGAGCCGTTCAAGATGGTGCGCAGGTTGGGTGCGAGGTTGTCCCAGGTGAGCAGGTTCTCCTGGTGCCACGCGCCGGTGTCGTTCTCCGCCGTCTCGTTCCACTTGGCGAAGCGGAAGGCGTGGGTGCTGGCGCCGTCCTTGTGGTAGACGGCCATGACCCGCCGGCCACTCATCGGAACGTCGGCGATCGGGTGGGTGCTGAAGCCGCCGTGCCGGGAGGCGGACAGGTACGACGGCGTGTCCGCCCCTTGCTCGACCCACACCACCATGCACTCCCAGTCGTGGCGGTGGCCGATGCCCGGAGAGGCCTTGTCCTTCTCGAAGTAGCTGGCGTAGATGATCCCGCACCAGCCGTTGTTGCACTTGGCTCGCGAGTACGTGTTGGCGTGGCCGAGGTGGTCACCGCGGCACTGGCCGGTGATGGACCCGGTCGGCTTCAGACCGCCGTTGAGGGTTCCGTTCGCGTCGATGGCGGCGGCCGGGTAGCAGGAGTCCGTGTCGTAGTCGTACACCGGCTCGAAGTACTTCTGGAACGTGGTGGCGTTCTCCGGAAGGTTCGGCAGCACGCCCGCGGAGGCGCTGCCCGTCAGGGTGACGGCGAGAGCGGTGCCGCTACCCGTAACGGCGGCGGCTCTGACAAGCCGGAAGGTCCTGCTGACGGTTCGAGGCATGGTGCTCTCCAGGGCGACGTGGTGATCGCGGACATGACATCCGGTGTGTGCGGACAGAGACTGTCAAGCCGAGAGACCGGTGGAAGGGCTTTCCCTCAAACTCACGGCGGCATTTTGCCGAACTGATCGACGGGGCCTGGCCGACGCACCGGTGTCACACCTCACCCCACCGCCGAAGTCGCTTGTCGCAGGCCGAAGTCGGAGTTGACGTGACGTGGCGGTGGGTGGCAACGGATCATCAAGCACATGTCTGACACATCTCGACGAAGACTCCTCGCCGCCTTTGCGGCCTCTGCCGCCGTTCCGCTCACCGGTCTGGCCGTCGCCCCGGCGCGTGCCGCGGTGGCCGCCGACGTGCCCGCCTTCCCGGGGCCGGGTGGCCTGTCCCCGGCCCGTTCGTGGGTGACCATGGCGCCGCTCGGCGCCGCGCACTTCACGCCGGTGGCCCTCACCACCCCCCTCACCGCGACCGTGCTCTCCAGCGCTCCGGCCCGCACCGAGGTCACCTCCGGCGGCAAGCGCGTCGCACTGCTCACGCACGGCGCGCGAACCGTCGTACTGCCCGGCCCGCAGCGGACGTTCGCCGAGAACAAACGGCCGTTCGTCGACGACTTCCAGCGGACGCTGCCGGACCTCGCGCTGGGCGAGGGCGACCGGGTGTACTGGGGTACTTCGCCGGGCGGCGGAAGGTGGATCACATCCGAAACCTTCAAGACCGACTTCTCGGTGGTGCCGGGCGCCGGCATCGTCGACGTCACGACCGCCGGGTACAGCCGGCACGCCAGCCTCTCCGACGACGAGATCACCGACGTCGACGTACGGTGCACCGCCAGGTTCGACAAGGTCCCTACGGGGCAGGCCTGTTCGTTCGCGCTGAGCTTCGGCTACGTCAGCACCCAGAACCACTACCGGGCGCGGCTGTCCTTCCTCACCTCCGGGGCGGTCGAGATGCGGTTGGAGAAGGAGGTCGACAACGCCGTGACCCCGCTGGCAACGGCGCTCACACTGGCCACGGGGGTGCGGGCGGGGGTCGACTGGACGATCCGGGTGCGGCGGGAGGGCGCCCGGATCCAGGCGAAAGCGTGGCAGTCCGCGTCGGTGGAACCGTCTTCGTGGGCCTTCGACATCACCGACTCCACGCCCACGTTGACCAAGGGCCGGGTGGGCCTGCGCGCCTTGGCCAACGAGGGCTGCACCAACCTGCCGGTCCGACTGTCCGTGAGCCGCCTCGAGGTGGACGCCGCGAACTGGGCGGCCCTGCCGACCGTCACCCACGGCGACTGGGTGCGTCTGCTGCCCGAGCCCTTCGACGGCACCTGGACGGCCGAGCTGGAGCAGACGATCCGTGGCTGGGCCGGGTCCACCGTCCCGGACGTCCTCGCGTACGCCGCGATGTTCCTCGGCGGCGCTGCGGCGGTCACGGCCGGCGCCGGACCCGCCCAGGGCAAGCACGTCCTGGGCGAGGCCGGGTACGGCTATCTCGACCCGCACGGCTACCGGCTGGAGGGCGCCGACTTCCACGAGTACATGAAGGTGGGCTGGACCTTCCCGGACGGCACCTACACAGGGCCGTCCAGCAAGCAGGCCGGCAACCTCGACTGCTCGGGCTACACGCGCATGGTCTACGGCTACCACCTGGGCGTGCCCCTGGCCGCCGAGGAGGACACCTCGGGCACGCGGATCCCCCGCAAGTCCCGGCATATCGCCGACTACGCGCCGGGCGTGGTCGTCGACCGCGCCACCGGGACCACCCCGCCCGCCGCAGCCCTGCTCCAGCCCGGCGACCTGGTGCTGTTCAACGCCGACTCCAGCGACGACGGGGTCAGCCTGACGATCGACCACGTCGGCATCTACCTGGGTCTCGACGACGCCGGTCAACGCCGCTTCCTCTCCAGCCGCAAGACGGCCAACGGGCCCACCATGTCCGATCTCGGCGGCGCGTCCCTCCTCGACGGCGCGGGGACGTACGCCAGGTCACTGCACACCGTGCGCCGTATCTGAACCAGGTCAGCAGCCACGACGTCCACGAGGAACCGGTGGGTGTGGATACCGGAACAGGGCAAAGAAGGCACCTGCTGAAGGCACCACGCCCGCCAAGGTGATCTGTGACACCGCTGTGACCGGAGGTGTGGGTTCCGCCACAGCCCAAGCGGGGGTCTTGCTGGTGGGGTGGGCGGATGCCGACCGCCTCCCGCACCGCTCCCGCCGTCCTCCTCGCCGCCCTGCTGCTCGCCGCCTGTGGCTCCCAGAGCGCCTCGTCCGGCGGGGATGACGACGGCGGCCCGGTCCGAGCCGAGGCGCTGTGCCCGTCGGACTTCTCCCGGTACGGCAGCCCCTCGTCCTCGGAGCCGTCCGTTCGTCCCTCCGGCACTCCGACCGCGCTGCCCCTGCCCTCCGTGGACGGTGCCGGCGTGACGGAGGACGGCGTCAAGATCACCGCGCTGTACGCCTGGGGCCCGCAGAGCGGCTGCGCGGGAGTTGACTACAGCGCGGACTTCGAGGTCACCAACCAGCAGACGGAGAGCGCCACTTACACGCTGACCATCGGCTTCCTCTCGGACTCCGGAGGCGCGGTCGACAACGTGAAGCAGACCGTCGAGGCGGTCGGGCCGGGACGGACCGTCAAGGGCACCGCCGTCATGGGGGAGACGCTCGGGAACCCACCCGAGGTGACGGGGGTGGAGGTGATCAAGGTGCGGAGCGTCCCCGAAGCCGAGGCATCGTCCGCCTCGGGAACGTGCCCGAAGTCGGGCATGCACGTGTACGCCGACGAGGGGGACGCGGCGATGGGGCTGCGCGTCGTCGGCCTGCACCTGGTCAACTGCGGCACCCGGCCCCTTCACCTCGACGGCTACCCGGGACTCACGATCCAGGATGAGGACCACCACGCCGTGGACGGCGTGCACATCCTTCAGGGGACCGATCAGATCAGTACCGGTCTCGGTGGGGACGGTGGCCCCCAACCGGTCGTCCTGCGTCCTGGTGAGGCTGCGGTGGCCGGACTGGCCTGGCGTAACACCACCCAGGCCGGCGAAGCGGTGAACGCGCCGTACGTCCGCGTCCGGGCCAAGCCCGCAGCCGATCCCGTGATGGTTGTGCCGGAACTCGACCTCGGGACGACCGGAAAACTCGGCGTCGGTCCGTGGCGGAAGGACGAGACACACCGGGATGCCGCTGCCACCGCCCCCGCGCGTCCGTGATCGCGCTCCTCGCCCTGATCACGTGCGCGTTTGCCGTGTACCTGCTCGTGCAGCCGCGTATCGCGTCCGGGATCAAGGTCGTTCTCCTCACTGCGCCACCGGTGGCCGGAGTCGTCTGGCTCCTGGACGAGGTGTTCGAGAGGCCGTTGACCGCCGGAGCCGTGTCCGCGGTGTTCGCGGTCGTACTGCTCGCGCTGATCGGGCTCCTCGGCCATCCCCGCCTGCCGACCTGGACGAAAGTGATCGTGTTCGGCACGGTTCCGGTGGCCGCGCTGGCCTGGCTGCTGATCGTCACGGCGGACGACACGCTCAAGGACCCGGGCGAGGACCTGTGCTCCATGTACTACGGAGGCGTCGGCAGCTCGAAGGCGTTTCCCCCACAGGCGTACTGCCGCTACGAGGACGGCAGCACCCACGACCTCGCGACCGGCACCCAGTTAGTGTTCTGGGTCTGCTTCACCGTCAGTCTGGCGCTGCTGTCGATCGGCCTGTGGCAGGTCGTACGGGATCCGAAGACGCTCGTGCGGCAGTTCCGTTCCGACCTGAGGCAGGCCACGCGAAGGAACCCTTGAGCTCACCGGCCGGGGGGTTCGCGCCGCTCGGTGAGGAGGTCCCAGCGCCGGGATGCGAAGCCGGTGGCCGGCAACCTCGGGAGACTCGGCTACCACATCGGCGTACGGCCGTCGGTGGGCACGTGGGTGACCCCCAGCCGGTCACGCGCGTGGACTCGTCCGGCGTGGTGGGCGCACAGCCGTTGTCACGACGTTGGCCGGGGTGTCCGCTCCGCGTCGACGGAAAGGTCCAGTCGGCCCGCGACGGACGACAAGGCGGTTCCCAGCGGGAGGTTGATGCGGGTGTGGGCGAACTGGTCACCGCGGGTGGGGTCCCGGTTGATGATGAGGACCCGCTTGTCGGCCTCGGCCGCTTGGCGGACGAATCTCAGTCCGGACATCACCGTGAGCGAGGAACCCAGAACCAGTACGGATCTCGCCTCACGGACCAACTGACGGCAGTGCTCGATCCGTTGCGCGGGCACCGATTCGCCAAAGAACACCACATCGGGCTTGAGGATGCCGCCGCAGTCTTCGCACGGCAGGACGCGGAAGCCGGCGACCTGTTCGTCGGAGAGGTCGGCGTCACCGTCGGGGTTGATCTTTGCGCCCGTGGGCTCGAACCCCGCATTTGCCTCTTCCAGCCGTACGGCGAGATCGCGGCGTGAGGTGACGGCGCCGCAGGCCAGGCATCGGACTCTGGCCAGGCTGCCGTGCAGTTCCACGACCTCTTCGGTGCCGGCTGCCTGATGCAGGCCGTCGACGTTCTGGGTGATCACACCCGAGAGCAGACCGTGCCGAGCGAACGCGGTGACGGCCTGGTGACCGGCGTTGGGACGGGCGCGGCCGAACGTACGCCACCCGAGATGGCTGCGTGCCCAGTACCTTCGCCGTGCCTCCAGGGCCGCGGTGAAGTCCTGATACGTTATCGGCGTATGCCTGCTCAGGCTTCCGCCCTCGCCTCGGTAGGCGGGGATGCCCGACTCCGTGGAGATACCCGCCCCGCTGATCACCAGTACGCCGCCGGCGCTCAGCGCGTCGGTCACCGGTTGGAGATCGGTGGTGCCCGGTGGCAGGCCCGGGGGAGGGGTCCAGTGCAGTGTCGGACGCGTGCGCATGTGAGCCAGGGTACGAAACCAGGGCCGCTTCGTCCCTCGGGTTGATCGGCGGAGTTCCCTTGCCCCTGATCGGCGGGCAGTGGGGTGCGGCTACGCAGGAAGGCAGCCCCCGAACTATGCCGATCCCTCGTCGAGCAGGTAGCCGATGGCGGCCACGACGTCATCGACCGTGTGGTGCGGCGTCACCAGTCCGGCGGGCCAGGGGCGGCCGGTGACCCAGATGGTGCGCAACCCCGCGTCGTGGCCGCCGACGATGTCGGTCTCGGGATTGTCGCCGGTCATCCAGTCGCCCGGGCTGAGCTGCGTACCGCATCGTGCGGCGGCGAGTTCGAACAGGCGCGGGTCGGGTTTGCGTATGTCGACGTCGCCCGAGGCCGCCATCCCGTCGATCAAATCGGCCAGGCCGGTGGCGTGGATCTTGGCCCGCTGGATGTCGCTGGCGCCGTTCGTGGCGACGCCGATGCTCCAGCCCGCCTCCTTGAGACGCTCCAGGCTGCTGAGGACGGCAGGACGGCAGTGCACTGAGGACGACATACGGTCGATGTAGACGCGCCACAGATGGTCGGCGCTCTCGGCGACGGGGAAGGTGGCACGCAACCGGTCGAAGTCACCGCGCTCGGCTTGGTCGGCGAGCTCGGTCAGCAGCCACTGTTCGATCTCCGGGCCGTAGCCGTGGTCGTTGCTCAGGCTGGTGATGGCCTCGGCGAAAGCGCCGCTGCGGTCGACCAAGGTGCCGTCCAGATCGAAGATCGCGAGTTTCACGATGTTGGACCCTACTTGCCGCGGCGGGCGACCGGTATGGGCCCGTCCCGCTCCGGCCCGTCCCGCTCCGGGCCGTCGCGCGGTCGGGCGTGGCAACGTACGGCAAACCCGCACCACCCACGACCGCACGGCCATCGATCCCTGACCACTCCGACGTGGGCCGCGGCTGTGTCGGAGGCGAGGGCGGGCGAGGACCGGAGAATCACCTCTGTCTTGGAATCTCGGCACCGCCTTGGGGGCTGCGCGGCCCGGTCTCGCGGCGCCGGGGCTCTGTCAGGCGCCCTGTGTCGCAGCGGCCCGGTCGCGGGTGTCGGCGGCGGGGGCGATCACGATGGCGGAGGCGACGAACACGAGAACCGCGAGCATCGCCGTACGCAGCCCGTAGTGGTCGCCCAGGAAGCCGAGGGCCGGCGGCCCGACGAGGAAGGCGACGTAGCCGATGATGGCGACCAGGGAGACGCGCGCAGTCTGGTCGGGGCCCGAGTCGCCGGCCGCCGACAGGGCCACCGGGAAGCCGAGCGAAGCCCCGAGGCCCCAGAAGAGAACGGAGGTCGCCGCGACGGCCACGTTGTCGGAGAAGATCACGAGGACGAGTCCCAGGGCCCCGGAGACGGCGCTCGCTCGCAGGACGGCCGCGCGTCCGAAACGGACGAGGAAGAACGTGCCGCAGAAGCGCCCCAGCGTCATCGCGGCGGCGAACCCGACGTAGACGAGCGAACCGGCCGTGGCGTCCAGACCGTGGCCGTCCACCATGAGCAGCGGCAGCCAGTCGTTGGCCGCTCCTTCGGCCAGGGCCATGGCCAGCACGATGGCACCGATGAGGAGCAGCTTTCGGTCCTTCCAGACCGGCGGCCCCGAGAGCGGGGCGGAGTCGGACGTGTCACGTCGCGTGCTGAGGCCGACGCCCGTCCGAAGCGCACGTGAGGCGTAAATCAGCATCCCTGTGGCGACGAGCGTGATCACGGCGAGATGCCAGTGGACGGGGATCTCCGCGGCCGTGGCGGTCATGCCGGCCACCCCGCCGACCACCGTGCCCAGGCTGAAACAGCCGTGCAGTGTGGGCAGCACCGGTGCGTCGGTGATGCGCTCGACGTCGGCGCCGTCCACGTTGACCGCCACCTCGCCCGAGCCCATACCCGCGCCGAACAGGAAGAGCCCCGCCGTGACCAGGGGAGCCGACGCAACGGCGCTGCCGACGCCGATGACGATCGTGGCCGAGATGATCAGGGCGGTACCGAGCACGATCACGGGCCGGGTACCGAGGCGCTCCACGAGGCGGCCGGAACCCAGGATGCCGATCATCGATCCAACGGAGAGGCCGAACAGGATCAGCCCCATCTCCGCCGTCGACACGCCGAGTTGGTCCCGCACGTCCGGAGTGCGCGTGACCCAGGAGGACATGGCGATACCCGGGAGGAAGAAGAAGAGGTACAGGGCCTGGCGGCGCCGACGCACGGCGGGGTCTGTCAAGAGGAGGCTCCGCGAGGCTCAGAAGAAATGGGGCGGGCCGGCCACGAGTCCCGCATCCAGCAGTTATGTATAAATCTACATAACTGGTCGGCGCGGGAGAAGAGGAGGGGGAGCACTCAGATCTCCGGTGGTCACAGCTGCCCCAACCACCCCGGCGGTCGGACGTGTTCTCGACCGGACCCTCCATGTCATCGCTGAGCACGGAAGTCATGCGCCTACGACGATCTCGAAGCGCTGCTCAACCAGATGAACCACGCGCTCGCCGACCGTCTGAAGGCCACTGGAGGACACCTCACCACCGACTTCTACGGACCCGGCACCCACGATTGGCCGTACTGGGAGCGCGAGCTGCACCGGTCTTTGCCGCTGCTGCTCCATGCCTTGCACTCGTGAGGGGGTGGAGGGCACCACGAGGTCGTTGACGCGCCCGAGCCGCTGGACTGCTTGGTCGGTGGCCGAGGCCGTCGTAGCCCGGGACCAGGCTTGGTTCGGCCCCACGCCCCCGGTTCGCTTGCCGCAGTCGGACACGACGCGGTCAGTCACCGGGGGCGCCGGTTCACCGGCCGGGTCACGGTCTGATGGTCAGCCAGTCCAGATCGGCCACGGGGCTGTTGCCCTTCGCCACGAGATAGAGGTCGTGTGATCCGGTGACCGTGTGCTTGAGGCTCACGGACCGCTCCTGCCAGTCGCCGGTGCCGTTCAGGGGCATAGTGGCCGCCACGCGACCGTCCGGCTTGTCCAGGCGCAGCTGAAGTGAGCAGCCGCGTACGCAGGACGGGGCGACGCGCACCGTGAGGTTTCTGCCGCTGACGTTCGCCGCGCGGAAGCCCACCCGGTCCCCGCCCCCGAGGGAGATCGCCGCGGTGCCGCGGACCGTTCCCCGAACCTCGGTGGCCTGTTCCGCCTGGAGTGTCGAGGCGGCGTCGGGACCGTCGCCGTACAGCCGGATGTCGTTGACGACCCAGGGGGCGGGCCCGCTCGCGGTGAGCGTGATGCGCAGGTAGCGGGCGGTGGTCCGGCGGGGGAGGGCCGCGTCCTGGGTGAAGGAGCGGCCGTGGACCTCGGCGAGCGGTTCGCCCCAGTGCGTGCCGTCACGGCTGACGGAGACGGTGAAGCCGTACGGCTGGCCGCTGGTGTCGCGGCCCGCGTCGAGGGTGAGCCGGTCGAAGGTCTTGCTCTCGCCGAGGTCGACGGTCAGGAACTGTCCGGCCGCCTGCGGGGCGCTGCCCGTCCAGCGGGTGTTGATGTCACCGTCGACGGTGGTGGAGGCGTTGCTGCCGTCGCTCGAGGTGGCGGTCCAACTCCCGTGCCGCACCCGCTGCTGGCAGCCGGGCAGATCGCAGCCGGTCGACCAGAGGGGTGCGCCGTACTCGTACGCGCCCTGGTCGGGAGCCGTGCCCAGGACGTCGGTGGTGACGCCGTCCACCACTTCGCCCGCGTCGATGGCGGGCGAACCCGGCGTCAGCCACAGCTCACCGTTGACGGCGTCGGTGTAACCGGGCGTGTTGCTGATGAGGTTGGAGCGGACGACCGGCAGCGGATTGCCGGTCTGCGTCGCGGTGACGGGCTTGGGTCCGATGATGTTGCTGAAGTAGGAGCCGGACGCGTCGGTGGCGCCGCCCAGCGCGGTCGAGGCGACGTTGATGCCCATGCCGTAGCTGGAGTTGTGGTCCTCGTTGGCGATGCTGGGGCCGGTGTGGCCGTTGAAGTAGACGCCCCGACTGCCGGTGTTCCAGGCGACGTTGTGGTGCAGGCGGAAGTGGCCGGAGTAGTTGTCGACGTAGTAGCCGTTCTGGCCGTCGGCGTCGTGGGCGGTGTTGTGGTCGATGGAGGTGCCGGAGCCGTTGAGGCTGCAGCAGACGTAGAAGGGTGAGCCGTCGCGGGAGGTGCGCATCGCCTCGGAGATGTCGTTGTAGGCGATGCGGTTGTCGTGGAACTCGGTGCCGTTGAGCTGCCAGGCGGTGTCGATGGCGGCCCGTCCGGTGCGCCGGACCGTGTTGTGGGTGACGGTGTGGCCGTTGCCGTTGATCTCGATGCCCGGGGTGTAGCTGCCCATCCAGCCGACGTCGTGGATGTAGTTGTCGGTGACGGTGTTTCCGGTGCCGCGGACCAGTACCCCGTCGCCGGCCGACTGCTCGATCTCGCTGTTCTTCAGAGTGTTGTCGGTGCCGAGGATCTGCACGCCCGAGTCGAGGATGCGGGAGGCGACGATGTTGCCCTCGAACGGCTCGACTGCGAGATCGCTGTCCGGTGGCATGGGCAGCGTGGAGAACTCGGATATGTACCGGGCGTGCAGTCCGTCGACCACAACTCCTGTACTCGGCTTGCCTGTTCGCAGGGAGGTTCCCCACAGGTCCAGGCCACGCACGGTGACGTACGAGCTGGCAGTGAGGTCGACGCCCCACAGCCGGTGCTTGGCGGTCACCGTGTGTCCGGCGATGCCGTCCTTCGGGGGGACCATGTAGAGACGGTGCGCGGCCTTGTCGTAGTACCACTCCCCGGGCTGGTCGAGGGTGGCCTTCGAACCGACGAGGTAGTAGTTGCGGTAGGTCTGGTTGCCCATGCACAGGGGCGGGCAGCGGTAGTTGCCGCCCTTGAAGTCCAGCGCGCCGGATGCGGCTGCGGTGACCGTACCGGTCTGCTGGGCCCAGGGGTTGGAGCCCGCCCACACGTGCACGGTCGCACCTGTCCAGTCGGCGTCGGGCAGGTCGCTGTCGTCGATGTGCTGGTCGGTGGAGGTGGTGTCGGCCTCGGCCCAGGTGGCGTTCAGCGGATCGGCGCCGGAGTTGGGCCAACGGCCTTCCGCCGCACGGGTGTTGTCCAGGAACACCGCGTTGAAGTCCGGGTCGGGCGGCAGGTCAGTGTCAGCGGCGATCAGTCCGCCGCCGGCGTCCTTCCAGCCGGTGACGCGGTCGGTTCCGTCGACGGTCACCGGCCCGTCGCCGTAGGCGGCGATCGTGATGGGCGCGCTCTGGGTGCCGGAGGGCGGGGTGAGCTGTTCGCGGTAGGTGCCGTGGTGGATCAGGCAGGTGTCGCCTGGGCGGACGCGTTCGAGGCAGGCGCCGATGGTGCGCAGCGGGCTTGTCGGTGAGCCGGGTGCCTGGTCTCTGCCCTGGGGGGCCACGTGGTACGTGTGGCCGGAGGGTGCCGCCTGCGCCTGGACCGGGAAGGTCAGCAGCGCGGTCACGGCGCCCAGTACGGACAGGTGTCTGAGTCTCATGTCCGGTCTCCAGTCGTCGGATGTGCGGTGGTCGGGGGTTTCCGCCAGGCCGTCTCGGCTTCGGCCCCGCCGGGAGCACCGAGTACGGCACATCGCAACCAGTGCTCGCCGGGCGGGAGTTGGCCGATGAGCATGGGCAGGGCGGTGCGTCGCGCAAGGACGTTTGTGCCGGGGAGGCAGTCGATGACCTCGCCGTCGCGTCGGCCGTCGAGGTCGTGCAGTGCGGTGAGTCCTGCCGGGGCCGACACCTTCGCGTACGCCGGTCCGGTCTCGCGGTCCGTGTCCGCGTCCCGGTCGACGGCGAAGCCGCCCTCGGCGGTGTGCAGGGCGCGGGCGCTGCGGATGCGGTGGGTGCGCGTGTGCCAGGGCGCTGCGGCCGTCAGCCAGGTGGTGATCTCCACATCGGGCCAGGGGTGCCAGGTGCTGAGGACCGTGTCGGCGGTGACGTAGTGCGCGGCCGGCTCCTCACGGACCCGGTAGTGCGCCCCGCCGTCGTCGCTCAGCGCCAACATGGAGTCGTGGGCGCCCTGATCGAGTCCGAGGGTGCCGTTGGGCAGGCTGAAGCCGAAGCGGGTCGAGTAGGCGAACTTGGCGTACTTCTCGGCTCCGTGGCGCACCCACGAGTGGTGCTGGCGGCTGGCGAGCAGGGTGACGTCGCCGGACGCCCGCATGAGTACGGCCCCGGCGTGTGGCTGGGCGCTGACGGTGGGCAGTGCGGGAGCCGGCTCTTCCTTCGCGGTCCAGAACGCGTGTTGCGCCGCCAGTGCGAGCGGCAGATACGCCTTGAGCGACCAGTAGGGCGAGCCGGGCGCGTTGTACTGCTCGGCCAGCGCCGGCTGCGGATAGCCGTACCCGATGGACAGCAGCCCGTCGGGCCCGGTCACCGGCCGCCCCTGCCACCAGCGCAGATGCCGCAGCAGATAGCCCTTGACCTCGCCCCACGGCAGTACGTCGACGCCCGCGAAGGGCAGCGCGCCCCAGAAGGCGGCCTGCGCCCAGCGGTAGGTCAGGCTGCGGCCGTAGGGGACGGCGGCCCCGTCGTCGGCGAACCAGTGCCGGAAGTCACCGGCGAACCGTGCCGCCCGTTCCTTGAAGCGGTCGCCACCGGTGAGCGTGTCGTGGAGCAGGCCGTAGAAGTGCATGGCCCACGGGACGTAGTAGTCGCGTCGTTCGGTGGGTCCGTCCGCGTACCAGCCGTCGCCGAGCCAGAAGGTCTCCAGACGGTCGAGGCGCGAGGTGATCAGCGAGCGGTCGTAGGGCACGCCGACTCGGTCGAGGCCGAGGCCGACCAGGACCGGGAAGAAGAGCCAGTTGTTGTCGGAGGTCTCCCGGGGCAGCGCGCTGAGCAGCCAGCGTGCGAGCCGGTCGCGTTCGGGGCCGCTCAGCGGGTCCCACCACTGCTGGGGGGCGAGGGCCAGCGCGAAGCCGATGGCGGCCATCTCGACGATGCGCTGGTCACGGTCGGCCGGCTCGCCCCAGTACTCGGGGTGCGCGGGATCGCTGCCGTGGGCGAGCCCTTCGACCCACAACTCGGCGTGTGGGACGTCCTGTCCGCCCGCCGCGAGGGGCGCGAGTCCCCACAACGGCCGGGCGAACGCCTCCAGTTCGGCCGCCTTGTCGTCGTGGATCGCGGTGTTCACGCCGAGCCGTACGCGTGCCCGGCCCACGCTGAAGCGGGATGTGACGGGCACGACCAATTCCCTTACTGCTGTGCCGAGTTCGATACGTGGATCGTTCATCAGCCCTTCTCCGCTCCGGCCAGCAGCCCGGTGCGCAGGAAGCGCTGGGCGAGGACGAATCCGATCAGCAGCGGCGCGCAGGCCACGAGCCCGGCAAGGGCCGCCTCCGGCTGGTGGATGTCGAGGTCGGCGAAGCCGCTGGAGTTGTTGACGGCGCCGGTGGACTGCAGCAGGGACATCAGGCCGAGTTGGAGGGTGAAGGTGCGGTCGTCCGAGAGCATCACGAAGGGCAGGAAGAAGTCGGTCCAGCAGCGGACGAAGCCGAAGAACGCGATCAGGGCGACGGCGGGGCGGGCCAGCGGCAGGGCGACCGACCAGAACAGCCGCAGTTCACTCGCCCCGTCGACGCGTCCGGCGTCCAGCAGGCTGTCTGGAAGGTTCGCCTGGAAGTGCAGGAAGGCCAGGTAGACGCCGAAGGGGTAGAAGGACAGGGGAAGGATCACCGACCAGACCGTTCCGGTGAGGTTGATCGCCGACATCTCCAGGTAGAGCGGCAGCACCAGCGCCGCCGGGGGCAGGATCATCGTCACGATGGACAGGGTGAGCAGCGTCCGGCGGCCGGCGAAGTCGTGTTTGGCGAGCGCGTAGCCCGCGGGCACGCACAGCAGCAGAGAGAGGGCCACACTGGCCGCCGCGTAGAGAATCGAGTTGCCGATCCACAGGGTGATCTCACCGTCGTTGTATGACGTCAGGTGCGTCCAGGCGTCGCCCACGTTGCCCAGCGAGCCGAAGCCGAGCGGTGAACCGGTGGTCAGGTCGTCGGCGGTGCGGGTGGGGGCCAACAGCAGCCACAGCAGGGGCAGTCCGAAGAAGACGGCAGCGCCGAGCAGGAACAGGGCGCGGGCGCCACGCGAGAGAGCGGTCATCGCCTCATTCACCGGGAATCGGGGGAGTGGGTGGCGTACATGCGCGTACGGGTGATCACGATCCACGCGGCCAGCACTCCTACGGCGAGCATGGCCAGCGACAGCGCGGCGGCCTTGCCGAAGTCGCCGTCCTGGGTGGCGTAGACGTAGGCGAGCTGGTTGACGGACCAGGTGGGGCTGATCTGACCGGGAGCGCTGGTGGACAGCACGGTGGGCTCGACGAACACCTGACTGCCGGAGGCGAAACTGGAGATCAGCACGAAGGCGACGTACGTACGCACCATCGGCAGCTTGACGTGCCACATGGTTCGCCAGGCGGAGGCGCCGTCGACCTGCGCGGCCTCCAGGACGTCCTTGGGAAGGGCGTTGAGCGCCCCGTACAGGACCACGATCCAGCCGCCGGCGTGCACCGCGACGCCCATCACGGTGAGGACGGCGATGAGGTTGCCGCCGGACAGCGCGTCCGTGGCGCTCTCGATGTCCATGAGTTCGAGCAGCGGGGAGAACGGGCTGCTGTCCGGGCTGACCATGAACAGCCACAGCAGGGCGGCGGCCGAGCCGGTGACCGCGCCTGGCAGGTAGTAGACGAGTTGGAGTGTGCTCGTCGTGCGGCCGGGGCGGGCGTGCAGGGTGAAGGCGAGGGACAGCACCGTCAGCAGCAGGATCGGCAGCCACAGCAGCAGATACGTCGTCACGTGCGCGGCCGCGTCGCCGAGCCGGTAGTCGTGGAAGACGGCCGCCCAGTCGCGTCCGCCGGAGAAGGAGCCGTTGTCGACGAAGGAGGTCCACAGGGCGTATCCGGCGGGCGCGAGCCCGAAGAGCACGAGGAACACGGTGTAAGGGCCGACAAGAATCCAGACGGCGGTGGTACGGGCGGGACGGCGCCTTCGCCGGGACGGCACCGGGGTCGCGGCGGCGGCGACCGCGGGCGGGCGGGATGTCGCGAGCGTCTTCATCCGAGCGTGTACCCGCTGGTCTTGGCCGCCGCCTCCAGCTTGTCCTGCCAACTCCCCAGAGAACTGCGGAGGTTGTTGCCGGAGTCGACGGCCTTGACGACTGTGTCGTTGAAGCTGCTCTGCCAGTCGGCCTCGAAACGGACCGCGCCGAAACCGGGTCGCAGCGCGTTCGCCGCCGCGGTGAGGGCGGGCATCGGGTCCGAGGCGTAGTACGGGTCCTTCGACTTGGCCTCGCCCCACTTCTGCGCGGCTGCCGTGAAGGCGGGGTAAGTGGGCTGTTTTGCCTGGAGGTTCACGTCGGTGGTCATCCAGCGCACCAGGTCCGCGGCCTGCTTCGTACGGCCACCGGCGTGCGAGGAGACGAGGAAGGCACCGCCGCCGACCTGTCCGGCGTATGGCTTGCTCTCGCCGGGCCAGGTGGGCATGGGGGCGGCGGCGATCCGGCCGCTCGGCACCTTGAACGCGGGCGCGAACATGAAGTCGCCGAACCAGGCCGGGGCGGGCAGCATCAGGATCTTGTCGCCCTTGCCGAACTTCGCGAAGCCCGGGTCGATGGGCACGACGGTGGTGACGGCCTTCTTGCGGGCGAGCGGCTGGAGCAGATCGGCGACCCGGGTGCACTCCGGCCGGCCGAGGTCGATGTGGACTTCGGTCAGGCTGAGCGTGTCCCGGGTGGGGCAGCCGCTGCTTCCGAAGTAAATGCCGGCGCCGTACTTGCCGTTGACGGCTCCGACGATCGTGCCGGGGTGTTCGGCGGCTGCCTTCAGGCCGGTCTGCCGGTACTCGGCCCAGGTCTTGGGGACCTGGTAGCCGTAGCGCGCCATCAGTTTCGCGTCGTACCAAAGGACGGTGGGGGCGATGTCGTTGCGCAGGCAGTACGTCTTGCCGCCGAAGGTGCAGGTGTCGAGGGAGCCGGGGGAGAAACCGTCGCGGACGGTCTTGGGGACCAGGTCGTCGAGCGGGGCCGCGTAACCGAACTTCTCGCTCGCGAGCGTCGCGGTCTCGGCAGGATTGGCCAGGAAGACGACGTCGGGCCAGCCCCTCTTGGTGCGGTTGGCGAGCGAGACCTTGGTGGGCACGTAGCCGGCGTCGGGCGGGATGGTGACGATGCGCATCTTCACGTCCGGGTGGGCCTTCTTGTACTGCTGGGCCGCGGGCATACGGGTGTTGTCCACCCAGACCAGTAACTCGCCCTTCCCGCCGCCCGAGCGGGCGCCGTCACCGCCGCCGGTACCTCCGCAGCCGGACAGCACCAGAGCCACGGCCGCGGCCAGGGGAGCGACGCGCCATCTCTTCATGTAGACCACCAATTCGCCGAGGAGCCGTGCTCCGGAAACAAGAATTGCGATATCTTTCGCAAAACTCGATCGCCCGGCAACGTAGGAGATTCATCCGATGACGTCAACGGTTCGGACAGGATCCAGCGACGGCAGGAGACGCACGCTGGCCCAAATCGCCGATCGTGCAGGCGTTTCGGTGTCCACCGTCTCCAAGGTGCTGCACGACAGATCCGATGTATCGGCGGAGACTCGGGCCAAGGTGCAGCGGCTCCTGGAGCAGCACGGCTACCTGGCGAAACACCATCCGGCGGCCACCGCGGCCCCGCCCGGAGGGCTGATCGACTTCGTCATCAACGAACTGGACAGCCCCTGGGCGGTCGAACTCATCCGGGGCGCGGAAGACGTCCTGCACGACGCGGGCATGGGCCTGGTGGTCTCCTCCACGCACGGCCGGACCAGACGCGCCCGTCAGTGGCTGGACTCCCTCGCCACCCGTTCCACACGCGGAGCGATTCTCGTGGTGCCCGAACTGACGCCCGGGCAGCACGAGGAGCTGAGACGGCTCGGCATCCCCTACGCGCTGGTGATGCCGATCGACGAACCCGCGCCCGGCACCCCGTGGGTGGGCGCGACCAACTGGCCCGGCGGACTGGCGGCGACCCGGCACCTCATCGAGCTCGGCCACGAGCGCATCGCGATCATCAGCGGCCCGGAACGCCGGCTCACCTCCCGGGCGCGGGTCGACGGCTACCGCTCCGCCCTGGCGGAGGCGGGACTGCCCTTCGACCCCGAGCTGGTGCGCTACGGCGACTTCACCCACGGCCTCGCACACCAACACGCCCTGGAACTCCTGGCGTTGCCCGACCGTCCTACGGCGATCTTCGCCGGCTCCGACCACCAGGCGCTGGGCACCTACCGGGCCGCCGCCGAACTGGGTCTGCGCATTCCGGCCGACGTCAGCGTGGTCGGCTTCGACGACCTGCCCTTCGCGGACTGGGTGACTCCACGCCTGACGACGATCCGCACCCCTCTTGCCGACATGACCGCACTCGCGGCCCGGATGGTGCTGCGGCTGCTGTCCGGGGAACAGCCGGAGACGACGCGGGTGGAGGTGGCGACGGAACTGGTGGTGAGGGAGAGCAGCGGACGCCGGGGCCGGTGACTTCGCACTTCTCGCTCAGGAAAGCAGTCACGCGTTCCATAGACGGACCACGCCGTCAGCAAGCTGCAAGAACTGCTGAGCGCCTGGGTGGTGGTGGGTGGGGAAGAAACCGGGAACGGCCCCCAGGAGCTTCCCCTCGGCCGGATCCCATAGCGACAGACCGGTGTTGCCGCCGCTGAACAGACGGGAGCCGTCACTGAAGAACGGTGCGGTCGGTCCCTCGAACGCAAGGAGTTCTACGGCCGTTCCGCGCTGACCCGTATCGAGGATCCGTGCCCCGGGCCGCATCCGCTCGTCGTCGTCGCCGATCCCCTCCACGGCGATCCTGGCGGAGTCGATCCAGGTCATGGCGTGGTCCCAGTAGTACGCCCGGCCGCACACATCGACCCGGCTCGGACCATCCTCGGACTCCCAGACGTTGCTCTCGACCCATTGGTCCAGGTCCCACACCGAGGGGAGGCCGATCGGATGCCATATCCATCCGTCGTCCAGGATCCGCCTGCCATCCGGGCTCACATACAGGGCGCCGTGGAAGTAGTCGAGGTGATGCTCCGGCAAGACGTCCTTGTCTGCGTCTGCAGGCACGGCGAAGGACCGTTCCGTCAGCAGCGATCCTGTTTGCGCGTCCGACACATCCAGCCGGTTCCAGTCCGTTCGGTGGATCACGACGTCACGCCCGAGGTGCTGGCCGAACGCCATTGAGAACGGCACGGTGTTCTCGTGATAGCCCTGGTTGTCCAAGGTCAGCGTGATCTCGCCGGTCCGCAGGTCGATCACCTCACCGAACCGGCCGTAGTCGTTGACCACCGATGCGAACAGGCCGTCGTAGGAGGCGTGCAGGCGCCTGCGCAGCGGGTGATCGTTCCATGGTTCGTGCTCGGATTCTTCCGCGACGGTTGTGGTGCCGACAGCCTCGTGATGACCGGTTGCCACGTCCCACCGGCTGATCGTTCCGTCCTCGCCCAGCGCCAGCCACGCCGGCTGACGGCGATCGCGAACCGGCGCCAGATCGGCGACCGTTCCCAAGCTCAGTGGCACTGACAACTCACGGGCACCGCTACCGATCATCACTGCCCCCCGCACCCCCGAAACCGGACCGACAGCCTATCTGGGGGCGGAAGTCGGGGGTTGTCGTGGCAAGTCAAATTGTGGTGGCCTCAGGGGGGTGCCGGGCGGTGCCAGGTGGTTCGGATCAGGCTCGCCTGACCCGGGGCGGGGACAGCGGGCCGCCCAGGAGGTCGGTGCCGGTGCCCTCGGCTTGCGTCGGCTCCTGGCGGAGCGCGCGCTGACCTGTTGGAGCTGTGGCAGTGCCGCTACCGCCCCGGCGACGAAGCGCGACGGGGCTGGTTCGAGGGCGCCCCCGGTCTGCGGCGACCGCGTTCCGGCCCTGCTCGTCGAGGCCGGTGTGCGCGCCGGAGACAGGGCGGCGCCGATGAACCCCCGGCCCGGCTGTCGGAGCGCGCCCCGTTCGCCGGCACTCCCGGGGCGCTGGGCGCTGGGCGCCCTCGCCCTCGCCCTCGCCCTCGCCCTCGCCCTCGCCCTCGCCCTCGCCCTCGCCCTCGCCCTCGCCCTCGCCCTCGCCCTCGCCCTCGCCCACG
>NZ_JBEXFB010000005.1:0-149617 GCF_040606575.1 Streptomyces sp. NPDC005402 | reverse complement strand
TCGCCCTCGCCCTCGCCCTCGCCCTCGCCCTCGCCCTCGCCCTCGCCCTCGCCCTCGCCCTCGCCCTCGCCCTCGCCCTCGCCCTCGCCCTCGCCCGAGCCCTGACGGCCGAGGACGTCGCGGTCGAGCAGCTCAACCAGGTGTCGGTCGAACTATTGGGCCAATGGCCGACGGCTCCGAAGCGGGCCCGATCCGGGCTCCGGTCCGGCGAGTGGCTGCGCCACCACCTCGACCGTCGAGTCCCCTCTGCGCACGGTGTTCCGCAAGCTCGGCATCGCCTCCCGCCACCGCCTCCCGCCTCCCGCCTCCCAGAAGTAGACACCCCCCGCGATCGGGGGAACCGGGTCCGGTGGCCGACGGCTGATCGCTCAGCACCTTCCGCGCCACCACTCGGCCGCCGCGTGCCGGTCGAACGCCGGGTTGCCGAAAGGGCGTAGCGGCCGGTCCATCGGGAGCCACTATCCGCTAACATAGAATAATTAGGTAGATGAATGGGCGAGTGGTGGCGAGGAGTGGCCGTGGACTTCGGACTGACCGACGAGCAGGACATGTTGCGCGCGACGGCACGGCAGTTCGTCGCCGACGTGTGCCCGGCCGAGCAGGCCAAGGAGTGGGACGAGAAGGGCGTGGTGCCGCCCGAGCTGTTCCGGGGGATGGCGGACCTGGGGTGGTTCTCGCTGCCGTTCAGTGAGGACGAGGGCGGTGACGGCGGCGGGCCCCTTGAGCTGATCCTGATCGCCGAGGAACTCGGGCGGGCCAGCTTCGACGTCGCCATGTGCTACATCGGCGTCCTCATCCCCGGGATCACCGTGTTCCGGTGGGGCAGCGAAGCGCAGCGTGACTTCATCCGCGAGCAGGTCATGACGGGGCGCCACCGGCTCGCCGTCGGCCTCAGCGAGCCGGACAGCGGCTCCGACGCCGCGGCGCTGCGCACCTCCGCCGAAGAGCACGGGGACCACTTCGTCGTGCGGGGCCAGAAGGCGTGGTGCACGGGCGCCGGGCTGCCCGACACGACCATCGCGACCTACGTGCGCACCGGGCCCCGGGAGCCCAAGCACAGCGGCATCAGTCTGCTGCTCGTGGACCCGGCGACGGCGGGGGTGGAGGTGCGCCGGACCCCCACGCTCGCCCGGCACATCCTGGGCACCAACGAGGTCTTCTTCAACGACGTCCAGGTCCCGAAGGAGAACCTCGTCGGCCCGCGCGACGAGGGCTGGAAGGTCATGCTCTCCAACATCGAACTGGAGAAGGTGATCATCACCGGGGGTTATCTGGGCGCGGCCCAGGCCACCCTGGACGAGATGCTGGAGTACGCGCGTACCCGGCACGCCTTCGGCCGCCCGGTCGGCAACTTCCAGGCCCTCGCCCACGCCATGGCCGACCTGCAGACCGAGATCGACTCCGCCCGGCTGCTCGCCTACCGCGCGGCCTGGCTGCTCGCTCAGGGCAAACCGTGCACGCGGGAAGGGTCGATGGCGAAGCTCAAGGGCTCGGAGACCTACGTGGCGGCGGCCCGGCTCGGGATGCAGGTCTGCGCGGGGCACGGCTTCTCGACGGAGAGCGTGATGAGCTTCCGCTACCGGGAGTCGATCGTGGCCACGATCTCCGGGGGGACGAGCCAGATCCAGCGCAACGGGATCGCCCGCAGTATGGGCCTGCGGTCCTACTGATCGTCGGCACCAGCGGCAGCGGTGGCAGGGTCGGCACCGCCGGCCCCGTCGCCCCCGCCGGCCCCGTCGTCCTGCCCGGCCAGCCACTCCTCGTGCCGTGCGAAGTGGCCCCGGTCCCGGGTCACCCAGATCCCGGAGGCCCGGGCCAGCACGACCCGGGTCGGCAGCAGCGCCATCTCGCCCGCGATGTACCAGCGTGAGCCCTCCCGCCGCTCGACCCACGCCCGGACCTGAAGCGGACGTTCCACCGGCACCGGCTTGACGAAGCTCACCGTCAGCTCGGCCGTCACGCTCAAGGTCCGGTGCAGCAACGGGAGATGGCCGAGGCAGTCGTCGAGCACCGCGGCCGTCCAGCCCCCATGCGCCACATGAGGGCCGCCCTCCTGGTCACGCGGGCAGGCGAGCTCGAACCACGCCACGCCGTCCTCGTCGAGCCGTTCGTGTTCCACGCCCAGCCGGCAGGAACCGGCACCGCGGCACGCACCGCACAGTGCCACTCCGCCCGGGGTGCGGGGCGGTTCCTGGAAGTCCGCCCCCGCCCAGTGACCGGTGTCGGGGACCGTCTTCGACATGCTCGTACTCCTCGTGTCAGGCATCGGCAAGCAGCGGGCGCAGCTTGCCGGCGATGAGCTGGACCTGGCGGGCCACCATCTCCTCGGGCATCCCGGCCAGCGAGGCCCACAGGAACACCCCTTCCACCGGCAACCCTGCCACGTACGCCCTGATGGCCTCGGCGATGTCCTGCGGGGTGCCGTAGAGGAACTGTCCGACGCCGGTCGCGCTCAGCCCCGTCTCGCGCCATTTCTCGGGGTCGATGGGGCGGGGGACCGGCTGGTCCGTTCCCTCGACCATGTACCGGCGGTAGCTGTCCCACTGGTACGCCAGGTGCCTGCGCACCACCGGCCAGTCGCCGTCGGGGTCCTCGGTGACGAACGTGGTGAACGAGCCCTGCATGCGGGCCGTGGACAGGTCGTACCCGCTTTCGGCGAGCCCGTCCCGGTACGGCGTGAGCAGTGCGGGATTCAGCGACAGCAGACCCGTGCCGAGCCGGCCGGCCCTGCGGGCGCCCTGCGGGCCCTGGTAGCCGAGCCAGATCGGCAGGGGGTCCTGGACGGGGCCGGGGGTAACCAGGGACTCGGCCCACAGGCCGCGGATCTCCCGTACGCGCTGGTCGGTCGTCGTGTAGCGCTTGGTGAGGTCGGCGTCGAAGAGCCGGTACTCGGGCACCCGGTAGCCGGTGCCGAGTCCGAGGTCGAGACGGCCGTCGCTGATGATGTCGACGATCGCGGCCTGCTCGGCGAGTTCGGGGGCCGCGTGCAGCGGGGCCGGGATGACCGCGGTGCCCAGCCGCACCCGGCGGGTGCGGGCCGCGGCGGCAGCCGCCATGGTGAGCGGCTGGGGGAGGTAGCCGTCCTCGAAGCCGTGGTGTTCGGAGAACCAGACGGAGTCGATGCCGAGCCGTTCCGCCTCCTCGCACATCTCCAGGGCGAACCCGTACACCCGCGACCAACTCTGCCGCCACGGGGGCGGGTTGCGCAGGTCGAAGTAGATGCCCACCTTCACGCGGGACCGCCTCCTGTTGTGGTGTCTTCGGTCAGCCGGATCGTCGCGTGCGCGACGGCGACGCCTTCGCCGGTTGACAGCAGCCGTACCGGGCGCAGTTCCAGTGCCTCGATCTCGGGGAGGTCCTCGACCATCGCGGAGATCCGCAGGACTGTCTCCTCCAGCGCCGCGAGATCCACCGCGCGCCCGCCCGCCCGGCCGTCCAGGAGCGGGGCAGCCCGCAGGGAGCGGACCATCTCGCGGGCGTCGCGGTCGCTGAGCGGCGTGACACGGTGCGCGACGTCCGCCATGAGGTCGGCGTAGTCGCCGGTGAGCCCGAAGGAGACCACCGGCCCGAAGACCGGGTCCGCGCCGACGGAGAGGAACGCGTCGGGGCCGGGGCCCGGCCCGGTGTCGCGTACGGCGATCCCGTACGAGGCCAGCAACTCGGCGGCCACCGCTGCCGGGACGGGGCCGGGGGCGCACCCGGCGACCAGCGATCGCGCGTGCTCGGCGTCGATGTCCGCGAGGTCCGGTATGACGCCCGCGGGGGTGCTGCGCCAGGCCTGGTAGGCGGCCGCGTGACCGAGTGAGGCGGCCGCCGCTTCGGGGAACGTGTAGGTCGGTACGACGAGTGCGTCCCGGTGCAGCAGATCGGCGACGCCCGCGCCCCCCAGGAAGCTCGTCACCACCGGCTTGTCGGGCCGGGCAGCGGCCGCGTCGAGGATCGCCGACGCGACCTCGTCGGGCTTGTCCGCCAGTGGCGGCATGAACAGGACGACGGCCGCGTCGATGCCGTCGTCGGCCAGGACCGCGTCCAGCGCCTGCCGGTAGTGGTCGGCGGTGGCCATGGGGGTCAGGTCGATCGGGTTGGCGAGGTCCGCGCGCGGCGCCAGGGCGGTGGCGAGCCGTTGCCGGGTGGCCTCACCGAGTACGGGGACGCGCAACCCGCTCGCCGCGCAGGCTCCGACGGTCAGTGCCGCAGGGCCGCCCGCGTTGGTGATCACGGCGACCCGGTTGCCCGGCGGCGGAGGCTGGTGGGCGAGCAGCAGGGCCACGTCGAACAGTTCCTGCAGGCTGCGGGTGCGGATCACCCCGGACTGGGCGAACAGCGAACTGACCGCGGAGTCCGCGGGCCCGGGGTGGACCGCGACGATCGGCTTGCGTGGTGCGATGCGGCGGGCGACGCGGGCGAAGCGGCGCGGATCGCCGAAGGTCTCCACGTGCAGCAGGATCACCGAGGTCGCCGGGTCCTCCTCCCACCACTGGAGCAGCTCGTCGGTGGACACGTCCACGGCGTGGCCCACCGACACGAAGCCCGAGAAGCCGAGGCGCAGCCGCTTGGCGAAGTCGAGGACCGCGAGCCCCAGCGGCCCGGACTGGCTGGACATGGCGACCCGGCCGGGCGTCGGCAGGGCGGGCGAGAAGGTCGCGGCCAGGCGCGCGGCGGGTGTCGTGTTGAGCACGCCCATGCAGTTCGGGCCCACCAGCCGCATCCCGGAGGCGCGTGCGAAGCGGGCCAGTTCCAGCTCGGCCGACCGTCCCTCGGCGCCGGCCTCCCCGAAGCCCGTCGAGACGACGACCACCGCTTTGACGCCGGCCTCGGCACACTCGCGTACGGCAGCGGGCACGGCCTCGGCGCGTACGGCGACCAGTGCCAGGTCCGGCGGTTCGGGAAGGTCCCGGACGCCGGGGTAGGCAGGCAGCCCGGCGATCTGCTCGGCCCGTGGGTTGACCGGGAAGACGCTGCCGCCGAAGCCGCCCCGCAGCAGGTTGGCCACGATCTCGTGGCCGATCGTCAGGGGGCTGCGGTTGGCGCCGATCACGGCCACCGAGCGCGGTTCGAGCAGGGGTCTGAGGGATCGCCGTACGGCTGTGTGCTCGCGGCGCTCGGCCCGGGCCACGGCCTGGGCCTGCGGGTCGACTGCGATCTCGAAGTGGATGATCTCGCCGGGGGGCCCGGCCTCCACCCGGTAGCCGGAGCCGAGGAAGACGTTGATCATCCGGGCGTTGTCGGCGAGGACGTCGGCCTCCAGCACCCGGATGCCCCGGGTTCGGGCGGCAGCCGCGATGTGCTCCAGGAGGAGCCTGCCGAACCCCTCGCTCTGGTGGTCGTCGCGGATGGTGAACGTGACCTCGGCGTGCTCCGGGTCCTCGGGGTCGCGGGCGTAGCGGACCAGGCCGGCTATGCCGTCGCCGGCCAGGGCCACGAGTGCCAGCTCGTTGAGGTAGTCCACGTGTGCGCCGCGCCGGATGACGTCGTCGCGCGCCCGGACCACCGGCCCGAGTGAGCGGTAGGCCAGGGTGGCCCGGGAGAGGCTGCCGACGAAGGCGACCAGGCGGTCGGCGTCCTCGGGCCGGATCGGCCGGACGAACGTGGACCGGCCGGTCCTGACGAGCCCGGGCCGTTCCAGATCCTCGGGATACGAGGGGTACGGGGGATCCGACGGGGGCCGGGGGCGCGGGGGAGTGGTCACGGTGGTGTGCCGCCGGTCAGACGGCCGCCTCCTGGGGAGTCTGCTCGGGCAGCTTGAACAGCTCGTTGAACGTGCCGCGCGTGACCCGGTCGCGGATGTCGTCCGACACGCCGTCGAACAGGTCGTGCAGCGTGGACTGGGTGTGGCCGTAGGTGCCCTCCAGGTGGGGGTAGTCGTCGCCCCACATCACGTTGCGGTAGCCGGTCGACTCGACGATCTCCACCGAGCTCTTGTCGTGCTGGAAGGAGGCGTACACCTGCTGCCGGATGATCTCGCTGGGCAGCCGGCTCAGCTTCGGCCGGACGAACATGCCGTGCTGGCGGTAGGCCTCGTCCATCCGGTCGCCGATGGCCGGCACCCAGCCCGCGCCGCCCTCCGCGATCAAAATCTTGAGGTCCGGGTGCCGGTCGAGGGCACCGCCGGCGACCAGGTGGGACACCACCCGCATGCCCGGGTAGGTGGTCTCCATGTAGTTGACGACCGCGCCGCCGGGCCCGCGGAAGACGACGTTCTGGCCGCCCGTGCCGATGTGGAAGCCCAGCACCACGCCCGCCCGCTCGGCCGCGGTCCACAGCGGCTCCCAGCGCTCGAGGGCGTACTCCTCGCCCTCCCTGGTCGAGCACGGCAGGAAGACCGCCTTGAAGCCCATCTCGGCTGCCCGCTCCAGTTCGGCGACCGCGTCGTCGATGTCGGCGGTCGAGACGCAGGCGGTGGTGATCACGCGCTTGTTCTTGCTGAGGATCTCGTCGTACGCCCAGTCGTTCCACGCCCGTACGGTCTCCCGGGCGAGCTCCCGGTCGGTGATCGAAACGAGCCAGAACCCCATGGAGGGAAAGGCCAGTTGGGACCAGACGCCCTCCTGGTCGAGGTCCTTGAGCCGTACCTTGAGATCCCAGGCGCCCGGCGGGCGCATGGCGTCCATGAAGTCGCCGAGCTGGCGGTCGATGCGCTCGCCGTCGATGTAGAGCATCTCGTACTTCTCGCCACGCTCGCTGCGCGGTGCCCGGGCCGCGAGCCGGGCGGGCAGCCGCTCGGTCCACACGTCGGCGGGTTCCATCACGTGGGAGTCCCCGGAGTTGACCCAGATCTTCGTCATGACGCTCCTCAGGGCAATGGATGTAATCAGTTAGCGATTTTAGTTGTATGGGGCGCCGAAGGGAAGGAGATGCCGACCCTCGCCTTGAATCCGTCCAAATAGTTGACTGATTGCGCTGTTAGTTGCAAGATCTGGGCACCGAGCCGCGAGGAGGCGTCATGGTGGGTGACAGGGACCCCGGAGACAGGTACTTCGAGCCCCAGGTGGAGACCATGCCCCGCGAGGAACTGCGCGCGCGGCAGGAGGAACAGGTCGTCGAGCTCGTCGAGTACGCCTACGCCAACTCCGCCTTCTACCGGGAGCTGTGGGACGAGCACGGGGCGCACCCGCGCGACATCCGCACGCTGGACGACTTCCGGGCACGGATCCCGTTCATCACCAAGGACATGGTGCGCGCCTACCGGACCCGCACCGGCGACCCCTTCGGTGGTCTGCTCTGCGTCCCGGTCGAGGATCTGACCTCGGTCTCCTCCAGTTCCGGCACCACCGGCGATCCGGAGTTCTTCGCCGAGATCTGGCAGGACGCCCCGCCCCTGGTCACCGCGCAGGTGCGCGACCTGTGGGAACTGGGCCTGAGGCCCGGCGACCGGGTGCTGAGCCCGCCCGGCACCTTCCGCAACCTGATGGACCCCGGGTACCAGGCACTGGGCGCCGTGGTGATCGAGGTCGACACCTGGATGGGCAAGATGCACGAGGTCGTCGAGGCCCTGCGCACCTACCGGCCGGCCTATCTGCAGATGATGTATCCCCAGATGGTGGAGCTGGAGCACCTGGCCGAGAAGACCGACCTGAGGGAGGCGTTCTCCTCCCTCAAGGGCGCCTCCTGCGCCGGCCAGCCCCTGAGCCGGAAGATGCGCCAGCGGATCCGGGACGACTGGGGCATCGACGTCTACGAGTACACCAGCGCCGCCGACACCGGCACGGCCTGGGAGTGCCGTGAGCACGACGGCTTCCACCTGTGGGAGGACACCGTCTTCGCCGAGTGCGTGGAGGTCGGCAAGGACGGCTGGCGTGACGTGCCCGAGGGCGACCTGGGCGAACTGGTCGCCACCGACCTGGACAACCCGGCCGCACCGCTGATCCGTTACCGCAGCGAGGACCTGGTGCGCCTGTCCCGCGACACCTGCGGCTGCGGCCGTACCCACGCCCGGATGTGGGTGGCCGGACGCAGCGGCGACGAGACCCTGGTCCAGGGGCGCTCCGTGGTGCTGCGCGACATCTGGCAGGCCGTCGAGGACCAGCCCGAGACGGTAGCCGGGGTCTTCCAGATCGTCCGGGACCGCCGCGAGGTGGACGAACTGCGGCTGCGCGTCGGCTACGACCCCGCACTCACCGGGGACGTCGACGCCCTGGCCGGCCGGCTGACCGAGGCTGTGCGGACCCGCACCGGAGTCAAGCCGGTGCTCGACCTGCGCACCGAGGAGGACCTGTTGAAGACCATGACCAGCGTCGCCAAGTTCCCCCGGGTGGTGAAGAGCTGATGACCCGAGCCGACACCCTGTCGCGGGCCAGGCGGCTGGACCGCCCGGAACTGGCCTACCTCGTACGCTTCCCCACCGCCGACGGCATCAGGGAGACGCAACTGACCTGGGCCGAACTCGCCCGGGACACCGACTGGGCCACCGCCCGGCTGCGGGAGCACGGCCTCGCCGCCGGGCAGCGGGCCCTGCTGACCGCCTCCGGCTTCGAGGGGTTCTGGGGGCACGCGGTCATCGGCGCGCTGCGCGCGCTGAAGGTGACGTACGGCATCGCCGAGGCGATGGGCTGGGACCACCGCCGCACCTCGGTCTTCCACCGCGAACTGCGACCGCACGCGGTGATCGGCCTGTCCGCCGAGACCCTGGAGGGACTCGCCGGGACCGCCGACATCAAAGAGATGTTCCGGGCGACGCCGGTGATCCTGGCGCGGCCCGCCGCCGTGCCGATGCTGCGTGCGGTGGGCGTCGCCGCCGGTCTGTTCTCGGCACTCGGACCGGCCCTCGCCCTGGAGTGCCCCGAGCGGAGCGGCGCCCACGTCAACGCCGCCGAATGGCGGGTCGGCGAACGCGACGGGCAACTGTTCCTGGCCGCGGGGGAGCAGCGCACGTCACTCCTGCCCGAGACCCCGCTCGGCATCGCGGGCCGGGTCGTCGCCGGGCGGTGCGCCTGCGGCAGCGAGGACCCGCGCGTGCTGTTCGCCGAAGCCCGAGCCGACCAGCCACTGTGAACGCCGACCAGTCACTGTGAACGAGGAGTCGAGGATGTCCGAAGGAGTGGTCGACGGCCGTGTCGTGGTCGTCACCGGAGCCGGCAACGGCATCGGCCGGGCCCACGCCCTGGCCTTCGCCGCGCACGGAGCGAAGGTCGTGGTCAACGACCTGGGCGGCGGACGCGACGGCGGGGGCGCCTCGGCCGGACCCGCGCAGACGGTGGTGGACGAGATCGTCGCGGCCGGCGGCGAGGCCGTGGCCAACACGGACGACATCTCCACCTGGGACGGTGCAGGGCGGCTCGTCCGGCAGGCCGTGGACACCTACGGCGGCCTCGACGTGCTGGTGAACAACGCCGGCATCCTGCGCGACCGGATGATCGTGTCGATGACCGAGCAGGACTGGGACAGCGTGCTCGCCGTCCACCTCAAGGGCAGCTTCGCCGCCCTGCACCACGCGGCCGCCTACTGGCGCGAGCGCGCCAAGTCCGGTCACGCCAACGACGCCCGGGTGATCAACACGACCTCCCCGTCCGGCATCTTCGGCAACCCCGGGCAGTCCAACTACGGCTCCGCCAAGGCCGGCCTCGCGAGCCTCACGATCATCGCCGCCGCCGAACTCGCCCGCTACGGCGTGACGGTGAACGCCATCGCGCCCACCGCGCTCACCCGGCTGACCGAGGACATCGAGATGATGCGGCAGGCCGCACAGCGCCAGGACCTCACCCCGGAGGCCATCTCGCCGCTCGTGGTGTGGCTGGGCTCGGCCGCCTCGCGCGAGGTCACCGGCCGGGTCTTCGGCGTCGTCGGCAACCGGATCACCGTACTGGAGGGCTGGGTCAACGGCCCCGGCGTGGGTTCCGAGAACCGGTGGACCCCCGAGGAGCTGTCGTCCGTCGTCCCGAACCTGGTGGCCAAGGCGGCACCCAACGCCGACGCCCTCGGCAACCGGAACGGGGCCTGAGATGACCACTCATGAGGCGACGACGAAACAACACCCCGTCACGGAGGGCCTGTTCACCTGGCCGCCCGGCGACGAGAACCCGCTGCGGCTCATCGGCTCCGCATGCGCCGACTGCGGCCTGGTGAGCTTCCCGGCCGCCCCCACCTGCGTGCGGTGCGCGAGCACGGAGGCGAAGCAGCGGCTGCTCGCCGACCGCGGCACCCTGTGGACGTACACCACCCAGGACTTCCGCCCGCCCTCCCCGCCGTACGACGGACCCGCGGCCTTCGAACCCTACGCGGTCGGCTACGTCGAACTCCCCGGCGAACTGCTGGTCGAGGCCCGGCTCACCGAACCCGACCCGGAGAAGCTGCGCATCGGTCAGCCCATGCGGCTGACGCTCGTGCCCTACACCGTCCGGGACGACGGCACCGAGGTCGTCACGTTCGCGTTCACCCCGGCTGAGGAGGAGACATCGTGACCGAGGCCGTCATCATCGGAGTGGGGCTCCACCCCTTCGGGCGCTTCCCCGGGAAACCGGCGCTGGAGATGGGTGCGGACGCGGTCCGGCTCGCGCTCGCCGACGCGGGCGTCAACTGGCCGCAGATCCAAGGCGGTTACATCGGCAGCTACGAGGTCGCCAACCCCGACGCCATCGTGGGACGGCTCGGTCTGACCGGCATCCCGCTGCGCGGAGTGTTCAACGGCTGTGCCACGGCCGGCACAGCCATCGCGCTGGCCGCCCGCGCCATCGAGACCGGCGAGCACGACCTGACCATCGCGATCGGCCTGGACAAACACCCGCGCGGCGCGTTCGCGGCCGACCCTTCCGTGGCCGGCATCCCCTCCTGGTACGGGCAGACCGGCCTGTTCCTCACCACCCACTTCTTCGGCATGAAGATCAACCGCTATATGCACGAGCACGGCATCTCGCACGAGACGCTCGCCCGGGTGGCCTCCAAGAACTTCGGCAACGCGGCCGCCAATGAGAAGGCCTGGCGCCGGACCCCCCTCACCCCGGAGGAGGTCCTGGCCTCCCCGGTGCTCAACTACCCGCTCCGCCAGTTCATGTACTGCGGCCCGAACGAGGGCGCCGCGGCGATCGTGCTGTGCCGCGCCGACCAGGCCCACAAGTACACCGGGAAGCCGGTACGGGTCCGTGCCACCGCACTGCGCAGCCGTCGACTCGGCGCGTTCGAGGTGCAGAGCCCTTCGTTCCCGGTCGGCGAGGTGGTCGAGAGCCCCACGGTCGACGCCTCCCGGGCGGCCTACGAACGCGCAGGTATAGGCCCGGAGGACATCGACGTCGCGCAGCTCCAGGACACCGACGCCGGGTCGGAGATCATCCACATGGCGGAGAACGGCCTGTGCAAGGACGGCGAGCAGGAACGCCTGATCGCCGAGGGTGTCACCGAGATCGGCGGCCGGCTTCCCGTCAACACCGACGGCGGCCTGCTCGGCAACGGCGAACCCATCGGCGCGTCCGGCCTCCGCCAGATCCACGAGATCGTCCTCCAGCTCCGCGGCGCGGCCGGGGACCGCCAGATCTCCGGCACCCCCCGCGTCGGCTACACCCACCTGTACGGCGCGCCGGGCGCGTCGGCGGTGACGATCCTCTCGACCTGAAAGCACAGGGGACCCCGCAATGGGCTTGGCACACGAATCGCACGACATGCAGGACTTCGCCGCCGAAGCGCGCCGCTTCCTCGACGCCCACGCGGCGAAGGCCGCCGACCGCACCGGCGTCACCTGGGGCGAGGGCGACGACTCGATGGCGTACTTCAGCAGCCTCCCGCCCGAGGAGGAGGCCGAGCACGTGCGGCGGGCGCGCGCCTGGCAGCGCACCCGCCACGAGAACGGCTTCGGCTGGATCACCGGCCCGCCCGAGTACGGCGGCCGGGGCCTGACCCCCCTCCACGACCTGCTCTACGACAGCATCGAGTCCGAGTACGACGTCCCGGACACCGGAGTGCTCGGCGTGGTCGGCCTCGGCATGATCGGGCCGACGATCCTCGCCCACGCCCAACCCGCCCTGCGCGAGCGCTGGTTGCCCGCGATGTACCGCGGAGACGCCATCGCCTGCCAGCTGTTCAGCGAACCCGGCGCCGGATCCGACCTGGCGAGCGTGGCCACCCGGGCCGTCCGCGAGGGCGAGGAGTGGGTGCTCAACGGGCAGAAGGTGTGGACGTCGGTCGCCCAGCACAGCCAGATCGGCCTCGCGCTGACCCGCACCGACCCCGACGCGCCCAAGCACCGCGGCATCACCGCCTTCCTGGTCCCCATGGACGCCCCCGGCGTCGAGGTCCGCCCGCTGCGTCAGATGACCGGCGGCGCCGACTTCAACGAGGTCTTCCTCACCGACGTCCGCATCCCCGACGACCACCGCCTCGGCGAGGTCGACGGCGGCTGGACGGTCGCCCTGACCACCCTGATGAACGAGCGCAACACCGTCGGCAGCGAGGGCGCGGGCCCGGTGGCCGCCGCCCTGTCCCCGGACCACCTCTCGGCACTCATGCGCGCCACCTGGACCTGGGACGACCGCGCCCTGCGCGGACGCCTCGCCGAACTCCTCGTGGACGCGATGGCCACCGGCTACCTCAACGACCGCGCCCAGCGCACCCTCCGGGCGGGGATCGCCCCCGGCCCCGAGAGGTCCGTCGCCAAGCTGATGTACGGCCAGAACCTCACGCGCGCCGCCCACTTCGTGTCCGAGTGCCTCGGCCCGCGCATCATCGCCGACACCGGCCGCTGGGGCATGTACTCCTGGTCCGAACTCCTGCTGGCCACACCGGCCTTGCGCATCCTCGGCGGCACCGAGGAAATCATGAAGAACATACTCGCGGAGCGAGTCCTCGGTCTGCCCAAGGAGGCACGCGCATGAGCGCCGACGAGAGCGGACTGAAAGAACTCCGCGCGTCCGTCAGGGAGTTCCTCGAAGTGAAGTCGTCCGAGGAGGCGGTACGCAAACTCCTCGACAGCGAGCCCCGCTTCGACCCGGAGGTGTGGGCGCAGGCCGCCGACCAGCTGCGCCTGCCGGCCCTGGCCATCCCCGAGGAGTACGGCGGTGACGGCTTCGGACCGGTCGAACTCGGCGTCGTACTGGAGGAGATGGGCCGCGCCCTGTTCTGCGCGCCCTTCTTCGCCACCGTCGTCCTGGCCGTCCAGGCGCTGCTGGCCACGGGAGACCGCGAGGCCTGCGCACGCCATCTGCCCGGCATCGCCGCCGGGCGGACCACCGCCACCCTCGCGGTCGCCGAGGAAGCCGGGTCCTGGGACCCCGCCCTGATCTCCGCCCGCGCGCTCCCGGACGGGGACGGCGGCTGGAAACTGAGCGGCCGCAAAAGCTTCGTCATCGACGGCACCACGGCCGACCTGCTCCTCGTCGTCGCCCGCACCGTCGCCGGACCCACGTTCTTCGCGGTGGACCGAACGGCCCCCGGAGTGACGGCCGAGGCGATGCAGACCCTGGACACCACCAGGACGATGGCCCGGCTGACGTTCGACGCCGTGCCCGCGACGGCCGTCGGCGCGGAAGGCGCGGGCGGGCGCATCATGGCCGACGTCCTCGACATCGCCTCCGTGGGGCTCGCCGCCGAACAGGCGGGCGGGGCGCGCCGGTGCCTGGAGATGAGCGCGGAGTACGCCCGCACCCGGCACCAGTTCGGCCGGCCCATCGGCTCCTTCCAGGCCGTCAAGCACAAGTGCGCGGACATGCTGGTCCAGGCCGAACTCGCCGAGGCCGCCTCACGGGAGGCCGCGCTGCTGGCCGCCGAGGGCTCCGCCGACTTCCCCGTAGCCTCGGCGGTCGCGCACGCGAGCTGCTCCAAGGCGTACATGTTCGCCGCAATGGAGAACATCCAGATCCACGGCGGTATCGGCTTCACCTGGGAGCACCCGGCCCACCTCTACTTCCGGCGGGCCAAGTCCTCGCAGCTCCTCTTCGGCGGACCGGCGGTCTACCACGAACGCCTCCTGGACCGGCTCGGCATCTGACGACCGAGCCGTCGAGAGGGCCCCGGGGCATCGGACGTCCCCGGGGCCCTCTCGACGACCCGGTCCGTGGAACGTTCCGGCCCGTCGCATAGCCTTCGTCCTCATGACGCGCGTCTGGCTCCCCCCGATCCTGTTCCTGCTCTGTGGCACAGGCCCCGCGGTCGGGTCGCTCCTCGACGGAAATCCTGGCACCGCCGTGGTGCTTTTACTGGTGTTCGTCCTGCTCGCGGGGGTGAACTCGCCTCTCGCCTTCCCCAGGTCGATCGGTGTGGTGGAAGCGCGACGCCGTAGCGCGGCCGACGGCCGACCGGTCGTCTTCTGGCGGCCCGGCTGTGCGTACTGCCTCCGGCTGCGCATGCGGTTGGGCCGCGGGGCCCACCGGGCGCACTGGGTCGACATCTGGCGCGACCCCGAGGGCGCGGCGGCGGTGCGGGCGGTGAACGACGGGGACGAGACCGTGCCGACCGTCGTCGTGGCCGGCCGGTCCCACGTCAATCCCGATCCCGCGTGGGTGCGCGCACAGCTCTCCCGTTCCGCGTGACCGCACGGCCACGCGGACGAGGTCAGCCGCGCGCCGCCTCGCCCAGGAGCGCCTTCGCGATGATGACCTGCTGGATCTGGCTGGTGCCCTCGTAGATGCGGAAGAGGCGGGCGTCGCGGTAGAAGCGCTCGACCGCGACCCCGCGCATATAGCCCGCGCCGCCGTGGACCTGGACCGCGCGGTCGGCGACCCGGCACACCATCTCGCTCGCGAAGTACTTCGCACAGGACGGGCCGATCTTGGTGTCCGTTCCGGCGTCGAATGCGCGCGCGGCCTCCAGGACGGTGGCCCGTCCGGCGTAGTAGTCGGTCTGCGAGTCGGCGATGAGACCCTGGACGAGCTGGAAGGAGCCGATGAGCTGTCCGGACTGCCTGCGCGTGCTCGCGTACGCGACCGATTCGTCGACCAGCCGCTCGGCCATTCCGACCATCAGTGCGGAGATGTGGACCCGCCCGTGCGCGATGCAGCCCATCGCGGTGGAGAAGCCCCGGTTGAGCCCGTCCGCGCCGCCGACCAGCGCGGAGGCCGGCACCCGTACGTCGTCGAAGTACACGTCCGCCGTCCACGCGCCCAGCTGGCCCATTTTGTGGTCCCGGGGGGCCACGGTCAGACCCGGAGTGCCGGCGGGGACGAGGAAGGTCGAGATGCCGCGGGTGCGCGGGGCGTCGGGGTCGGTGCGGGCGAAGACCATGAAGACGTCGGCGAGCGGGGCGTTGGTGATGTACCGCTTGGCGCCGTTGATCACCCATTCGTCGCCGTCCGGATGTGCCTTCGTGGTGAGCGTCGAGGGGTCGGAGCCGGCGTCCGGCTCGGTGAGAGCGAAGGACGCCAGTACGTCACCGGAAGCGATCCGCGGCAGCCACTCCGCCTTCTGGGCCTCCGTCCCGCCGACCATCAGGACGTGCCCGGCGATGCCGTTGTTGGTCCCGAACATCGAGCGCAACGACGGTGTCGTGTAGCCGAGTTCGAACATCAACCGGGTTTCTTCGTACATCGACAGCCCCAGCCCGCCGTACTCCTCGGGCAGTGCGAAGCCGAACAGGCCCATCTTCCTGGCCGCCTCGCGGATGTCCGCGGGCATCTCGTCCTTCTCGTCGATCTCCGCTTCGAGCGGCACGACTCGGTCCCGGACGAAACGCCGGACCTCGGACAGCACGTCGCTGAAGTCAGCCGCGTCCATGTCGACTCCCTTACCTAGTGATCCGCTTGTGTCTCGTCCGGTTGGGCTCCGGCAGGCGTGCGCTCCGGCCGGTAGCAGACGGCCAGCAGCGCCGCCGCGCTCGCCGTACCGAGTCCCGCCGCGAGCAACGCGGGCCCCACGCCGACGCGTTGCCGGCGCAGCAGCCCGTCGAGGGAGTACCTGCCATTGCCCAGTCCCGCCAGCGCGACGGCAGCGCCGCCCACCACGCCGACGTACTCCCAGCCGCCCTTGAAGACGAAGAAGCCCTTGCCCCGGTGGTCGGTGCGCGCGGCCACGGCCATCAGGCCGACGGCGGCCGCCGCCGGGAGGGGGCCCGCCGCACCCAGGGTGATGCCGATCCCCGCCGCCATCTCGGTCCCGGCCGCCATCCGCGCGTGTACCTGGGCGGGTCTGAGGCCGAGCGCCTCGAACCAGCCCGTCGTGCCCTTGAGCCCGCCCGGTCCCGCGACCTTGTTCCAGCCGTGGGCGAAGAGCATCGGGCCGAGCGTGGCCCGGAGGACGAGCGCAGCGGCGTCGTGGCCCTTCACTGGCCGACTCCGGTGGCCCGGCCCGCCGGTGCGACGCCGTACAACCGCGGTACGGCGTCCACGAGTTCGTCGTAGGTGAGGGCCTGGCCGGACTCGCTCGGGTGGACCGCGGCGACGGTCCAGCCCTGCAGCCGGTTCAGCCGGTTGCCCTCGACGCGCAGGACCTGGCCGGTCAGCCAGGCCGCGCTGTCGGAGGCCAGGTAGACGACGACCCCCGATGCGTTGGCGGGATCGCGCGGATCGAAGTCACCGGTGGCCTGGAGGGATTCGCCGACGGCCAGCCCGTCCGTCATCCGGGTGGCCGCGATCGGCGAGATGGCGTTGGCGGTGACGCCGTACTTGCTCATCTCCAGGGCCGTGAGGACGGTGAGCCCGGCGATTCCGGCCTTCGCGGCACCGTAGTTGGACTGGCCCTGGTTGCCGAACAGGCCGGTCCCGGACGTCGTGTTGATGACGCGCCCTGCGACGCGCTCACCGCGCTTTGCGGCCTGGCGCCAGTACGCGCAGGCGTGCCGGGTGAGTGCGAAGGTGCCCTTCAGATGGACCGCGATCACCGAGTCGAACTCGGCCTCGCTCATCGAGAACAGCATCCGGTCGCGCACGATGCCGGCGTTGTTGACGATGACGTCCAGTCGGCCGAACTCGGCGACCGTGTCCGCCACCATCGTCTCGGTGGCCGCCCAGTCGGTGACCGACGCGTGGTTGGCGACGGCCCGCCCGCCGAGCTTGGTGATCTCCGCGACCACGTCGTCGGCGGGGGAGTCCCCGGTGCGCTCGCCGTGTACGCCCGCGCCGAGGTCGTTCACGACCACGGTCGCGCCGGCCTCGGCGAGCGCCAGACAGTGCGCCCGGCCCAGACCCCGGCCACCGCCGGTCACGATGGCGACCTTGTCGTCGAGGATGCCCACGCCGTACCTCCAAAGCAGCAGATGTGTCGGGTCATATATGACGGGTCAGTCGAGTTCGCGCAGTACGTCGTCGGTGTGCTCGCCCAGCGTCGGCGCGCCGGTGCGCGGCTTCTCGTCCACACCCCAGAAGCGCACCGGAGTCGCCACGGTCCGCAGCGGTGGCGCGTCACCCATCCCGGGCTGCTCGACGAACGCCCCCACGGCCTCCGCCTGTGGATCGGCGGACACCTCCGCCAGGGTCTGCACGGGCGCCCACCACACGCCCTCGGCGTCGAACCGTGCCGCCCATTCGTCCAGTGGCCGGCTCGCGAACTCCTCGTCGAACACGGCGATCAGTTCGCGTACGTGCCCGCGCCGGGCCTTACCGGTCGCGAACCGCTCGTCGTCCGAGAGGTCCTCGCGGCCGAGTGCCTTGACGACGCCGGGCCAGTGCCGGCTGCCCTCCAGGCCGACCAGCCAGAACCAGCGGTCGTCCGCGGCCCGGTAGCAGTTGTAGAGCGGGGACTCGTGTTCGGTGCGATGGCGGGTACGGCCGCGTTTTCCGAAGAAGTTCTGCAGGGCGAGGTCGTTGCCGTTGGCGTACGTCCCGGAACGCAGCAGGGACACGTCGACGACGCCGCCCTCACCGGTGCGTTCGCGCCGGAGCAGCGCGGCCAGTACGCCGGCCACCAGGTTGGCGGCGGCGGTGCGGTCGCCGAGCCCGGGGCGGATACCGGGTGGCGGCTCCCCGGCCGGGTTGAGCATGGCGGCGATGCCGGGCCGGGCCCAGAAGGCGGAGACGTCGTATCCGGCGCGGTCACGCTCGGCACCGGCCCAGCCGTAGCCGGTCAGCGTGCCGACGACCAGCCGGGGGTGGCGCTCCCGCAGCTCGTCCGGGTCCAGTCCCAACCGCTCCAGTGCGCCCGGGCGCAGGTTGGTGACGAAGACGTCGGCGCGCTCCAGCAGTCGCTCCAGAACGTCCTTGCCTTCCGGCGAGCGCAGGTCGAGGACGATCCCGCGCTTGCCGCGGTTGTCGGTCTCGAAGGGGGGCGCGCTGTCGATGTCCTGGCCGACGTGCTTGAGGGTGTACCGGTTGGGGTCGCCGGTCGGTGCCTCCACCTTCACGACGTCCGCTCCCCAGTCGGCGAGCATGGTGGCCGCGGCCGGGGCGGCCACCCACATGCCCAGCTCGACGACGGAAATGCCTTCCAGTGGCCGCACGGCCCACCTCCAGATACGTAGAAACGCCTACACGCCGCGGAACTCGCCCGGGCGGCGCTCGCGGAAGGCCTTGAGTCCCTCGGCCCGGTCCTCGGTGGTGAACAGCACCGAGACGGTTTCGCGCTCGTACGCGATCGCCGCCTCCAGGTCCATGCCGAGCCCGTAGTCGACCAGCCGCTTGCCCGCCGCGAGGGCGAGCGGCGCCCCGGCCGTCAGCCCGCCGGCCAGCTTCTCGGCCGCGGCCAGTGCCCCGCCGGGTTCGGCGAGCTCGTTGACAAGGCCGAGCTGCCAGGCGCGCTCCGCGTCGATCGGCTCGCCGGTGAGGATCATCTGCTTGGCGATCGCGGCCGGCACCAGGCGCGGGAGCCGCTGCGTACCGCCGGCTCCGGGCAGCACGCCGAGCTTCATCTCGGGCAGGCCCAGCCTGGCGCCGCGCTCCACGACCCGCAGGTCACAGGCGAGCGCCAGCTCCAGACCACCGCCGAACGCGAACCCGTGAATCGCCGCGACGGAGGGCTTGGGGAAGTCCTCCAGCAATGCGTACGCGTCCGTCAGCCGCCCCACGAAGGCCCGGAACTGCCCGGGGGAGGTGAACGACTCGATCTCACCCAGGTCGGCACCGGCCGAGAAGGCCCGGCCCGCTCCGGCCACGATCAGGGCGCGTACGTCGTCGTTGTCGCGCAGGTCGTCCAGTGCCCGGGTGAGCAGGTCCACCGTCTCGGAGCCGACGGCGTTGAGCCGTTCCGGCCGGTCGAGGGTCAGCACGGCGATCCGGTCCCGGATTTCGACACGCAGCACGGTGCTCACCTCAGACCATCGTCAGGCCGCCGCTGACCGAGAGCGTCTGCCCGGTCATGTAGGCGGCGTCGTCGGACGCGAGGAAGGACACCACACCGGCGATTTCGGCGGGCCGGGCGACGCGGCGCAGCGGGATCGCCCGTACCGTCGCGTCGTACATCTTCTGGCTGAAGTCGGCGACCTGGCCGAGCAGCGCCGTGTCGGTCGGGCCGGGGCAGACGGTGTTCACGGTGATCGCGTGCCGGGCGACCTCGCGGGCGAGGGCCTTGCCGAAGGCGATGACGCCGCCCTTCGTCGCGGAGTACACGACCTCACCGGAGGAGCCGACCCGGCCGGCGTCCGAGGCGATGTGCACGATCCGGCCGCCGCCGCGCTCGATCATCGAGTCGAGCACCGCCCGGGTCATCGTGATCGTCCCACGCAGGTTGACGGCGATGATCCGGTCCCAGGTGTCCTCGTCGCTGTCGACGAACCGACCGATGACGTCGATGGCCGCGTTGTTCACCAGCACGTCCACCGGGCCGAGTTCGGCCGTCACCCGCCGCACCGCCGCACGCACGGCCGCGCTGTCGGAGATGTCGGCGCCGACTCCCGTGGCGGGTACCCCGTGCCGCTCCGTGAGCCGGGCCGCGACCTTGCCCGCGGCCTGGGCGTCCACGTCGCAGACGGCGACCGAGGCGCCGTGGGCGGCCAGTGTGTCGGCAATCGCCTCGCCGATGCCCCGTCCCGCCCCGGTGACGAGCGCCACCTTGTCCCGTACGCTCACGCGCCCTCCCTCGCCCAGGTCCAAAAACAGCGCTATCGTATAACTACTTCAGCTAAATAAGCGAGATGTAGAGCACGTGAGATGCAGGAGTGGAGCCGAGCATGCGCCGTACGATCTTCACCGAGGAGCACGAGCTGTTCCGGGAGACCGCCCGCTCCTACTACCTGCGGGAATGCGTCCCGCACACCGAGGAGTGGGAGCGTGACGGGCAGGTCGGCCGGGCCGCGTGGGCGGCGGCGGGCAAGTCCGGGCTCATCGGCTGGGAGTTCCCGGAGGAGTACGGCGGGCAGGGGATCCGGGACTTCCGCTACAACGCGATCATGGCGGAGGAAATGGCCGCCACGGGAGCGGTCGGCATCGGGCTCGGTCTGCAGAACGACGTCCTCCCGCCCTACCTGATGCACCTCACCACCCCGGAACAGAAGGCCCGCTGGCTCCCCGGGGTGATCGCGGGCGAGACGATCTGCGCGCTCGCGCTGTCCGAGCCCGCCGCCGGGTCCGACCTCAAGGGCATCCGCACCACCGCCCGCCGCGACGGCGACGAGTGGGTGATCGACGGCTCCAAGACCTTCATCACCAACGGCATCCTCGCCGACCTGGTCGTCGTCGCCTGCAAGACCGACCCGGACGCCGGACACAAGGGCATCAGCCTGCTCGTCGTGGAACGCGGCGCCGAGGGCTTCGAGCGCGGACGCAAGCTGGACAAGATCGGGATGAAGGCCCAGGACACCGCCGAACTCTTCTTCCGCGAGGTGCGCGTGCCCGCCGAGAACCTCCTCGGGCAGGAAGGGCGCGGTTTCTACCACATGATGGGCAACCTGCCCACCGAGCGGCTCGCCATCGCCGTGGCCGCGCTCGCCTCCGCCGAGCGCGCCTTCGGCTTCGCGCTGGAGTACGCCAGGGACCGCACCGCCTTCGGCCGGCCCATCGGGCAGTTCCAGGCGAACAGGTTCGCCCTCGCCGACATCAAGGCCAAGCTCGGTGTGGCCAGGGTCTTCCTGGACGGCTGCATCATGGCCCTGGTCCAGGGCGAGTTGACGGCCGAGGAGGCCGCCGCGGCCAAGTACTGGACCACGGAGACCGGCTGGGAGGTCATCGACCGCTGCATGCAGCTCTTCGGGGGCTACGGCTACATCAACGAGTACGAGATCGCCCGCATCTGGCGCGACAGCCGCGTCCAGCGGGTGTTCGGCGGGACCTCGGAGATCATGCAGGAGATCGTCGGCCGGTCGCTGGGACTGTGAATGGTGGCCGGGACCATTGATTGGTTCGGCTAAATAGGTTATCTATTTAAGCTGTACGGAAGTCAGTGCGGCGGGCTCAGGAGGCACCGTGGTCACGGTCGATGTGAAGCTGCACCAGGAACGGGCCGAGCAGGACCTGCCGCGCCCCCGGCTCGTCATCGGCGGCAAGGACCTGCACGACACCAGCGGCGGGCTGTACGAGCACGTCAACCCCGCCACCGGACTCGTCCAAGCCCTCGTCCCGCTCGCCGGGCCCGCCGAGGTGGACCGGGCCGTGTCCGCCGCCCGGCAGGCCTTCGAGGTGTGGGGGCCCATGCGGCCCGCCGAGCGCCGCCGCCTGCTCACCCGCTTCGCGCAGCTCCTGCGCGAGCACATCCAGGACTTCGCGGCGATCTGCCCGCTGGAGAACGGCGTCTGCATCGGCGGCTGGGCGGAGAACGTCGGACCGCACGTCGCCGAGTGGACCGAGTACTACGCGGGCTGGGCGGACAAGATCGAGGGCATGGTCGGGGCCGCCTACAGCCCGCACGAGAACGTCGAGTACACCCTCGCCGAGCCGTACGGCGTCATCGGCCACATCATCACCTGGAACTCGCCCGCACTCTCCCTGGCCATGAAGGTCCCGCCCTCGCTCGCGGCCGGGAACACGGTGGTCATCAAGCCGGCCGAGTCCACGCCGTTCTCCGCCCTGCTCTTCGCCGACCTGGCCCGTGAAGCGGGCATCCCCGAGGGCGTGATCAACGTCGTCACCGGACTCGGCGACGCGGGCGAGGCCCTGGTGACGCACCCCGGCGTCGACAAGATCTCCTTCACGGGCGGTCCGGCCACCGCGCGCCGCATCATGGCGTCCGCCGCCCAGAGCCTCAAGCCCGTCCTGTTCGAGCTGGGCGGCAAGTCCGCCAACCTGCTCTTCGCCGACACCGACCTGGACACCGTCGTGCCGTACTGCGCGGCCTTCGCCATGAGCAACACCGGCCAGGGCTGCGCACTGCCCACCCGGCTGCTGGTCGAGCGCCCGATCTACGACGAGGTCGTCGCGCGAGTCACCGGGGTCGTCGCCCACCTGCCCGTGGGCGACCCGCTCGACCCGACGACCTACATCGGGCCGCTGATCAACAAGGCCGCCCGCGACCGCGTCCAGGGCGTGATCGACCAGGCGGTCGAGGACCGTGCCGGACGCCTCGTCCTCGGCGGTGAACGCATCGAATCCGACGGCTGCTTCGTCTCCCCGACCGTCTTCGCGGACGTCGACAACAAGAGCGACCTCGCGCAGCGGGAGGTCTTCGGCCCCGTCCTCGCCCTCACCCCGTTCGACACGGAGGAGGAGGCCGTCGCCCTCGCCAACGACACCGAGTACGGCCTGTCCGCCTACATCCAGTCCCGCGACATAGCCCGCGTGAACCGTCTGGTGCCGCGCCTGAAGGCCGGGACGGTCTACGTGAACCCCGGCCCGAACCCGATCACCTCACCTGCCACGCCCTTCGGGGGCGTCGGCACCAGCGGGTTCGGGCGGGAAGGCGGCAGGGCCGGACTGGAGGAGTTCATCCACGTCAAGGGCGTCGGCGTCGGCCGCGTCTGACGAGATCCCACAGGAGTCATCGACCGTGAATCCCGCCCGCCGCCTGACGTTCGGCGACCTCATCCGCGAACACCGCAGGTCCTACCCCGAGGGTGTCGCCCTCGTCGACGGTGACACCCGGCTGACCTGGCCGCAGCTCGACGAGCGCACCAACCGACTCGCCCACGCCCTCACCGACGCGGGCGTCGGCCCCGGCGACCGCATCCTGTGGCTGGGTCAGAACTCCTTCCGCATCTGGGAGCTGCTGGGCGCCGCGGCGAAGACCGGCGCCATGGTCTGCCCCGGCTACTGGCGCTGGGCCGCTCCCGAAATGGCCTTCGCCGTCGAGGACTTCGACCCCAAGGTCATCGTCTGGCAGGACGAGGAGATCGGCGACACCGTCGCCAAGGCACGGGCCGAACTGGGCACCGACCACCGGGCGTTGTGGCTGCGCCACGACACCGAAGGGCCCGACTCCTACGAGTCCTTCCTGGCCTCCGGTTCACCCGAGGACCCGGCCGCGGACGTCGACCCCGACTCCGCACTGCTGGTCATCTACACCGCGGCGATCTCCGGACGGCAGTCCGGCTCGATGCTCTCCCACCGCAACCTGCTGGCGATGGGCGCGAGTTCCGCCTGGATGGGGGACATCGGCGCGGAGGCCGCCTTCCTCGGCGCGGGGCCGATGTTCCACATCGGCAACTACCAGTTCTGGGGCGTCCCGGCCTTCGTCCACGGCGGCAAGAACGTCATCGTGCGCCGCGTGGTCGCCGAGGAACTGCTCCCGCTCCTGGCGGCGGAGAAGTGCACCCACGTGTACCTGATGCCGCCGACCATCGCGCAACTCGTCGCCCTGAACCGAGAGGCCGGCCACGACCTCTCCCACCTGCGGGCGAGTGTCGCCGCCCCCCTGTGGCAGGGCACCGTGCCCACCGACACCAGCCGCTTCACGCGCAACGGCGGCGGCGAGGGCCGCGGTTACGGGCAGACCGAGGTGACCGGCTTCGCCGTGACCGGGGCCTACGGCGGCACGGGCACCGGCAACGCGGGACGCCCCGGCCCCTTCACCGCCGTACGCGTCCTCGACAGCACCGGCGAGGAGTGCGCGACCGGCGTGGCCGGTGAGATCTGCGTCCGCGGCGACCTCGTGCACCTCGGCTACTGGAACCGGCCCGAGATCAACGAGGAGCGCTTCCGCTTCGGCTGGTGGCACACCACCGATCTGGGCAGGCGCGAGGCCGACGGCACGATCAGCTTCCTCGGCACGACCACCCGGATGCTCAAGTCGGCGGCCGAGAACATCTTCCCGGCCGAGGTGGAGAACTGCATCGAGGCACACCCCGCGGTCAAGGAGGCCGCCGTGATCGGCGTGCCCAACGAGCGCTGGGCGCAGGACGTCAAGGCGGTCGTCGTACTCCACCAGGACGCGGGGGACGTCACGGCAGCGGACGTCATCGAGCACTGCCGGGCGCGGATCGCCTCGTACAAGAAGCCCAAGACGGTGGAGTTCGTCGACGCCCTGCCCCGCACCAAGGACTACGCGAAGGACTACGAGGTGCTCGACGAGCGCTTCGGCGGGGGCGGTTACCCGGGCGGCGACACGCTCGGCGCGGGACGATGAACCCCGCGGACCGCCGCCTGCCGGTCGTCGTCGGCGTGTACGCCACCGAACAGGCGCTGTCCCTCCCGGACCGGGACGCCATGGACCTCGCACTGGAAGCGGTGAGCGGCGCCGTCGCGGACGCCGGGCTGACACCCGCCGACGTCGACGGCGCCCAGGTCGACTGGCCCGGCCCGGGCGGCGTGCCCGGCGAGGGCAGCTCCTGGGCGCGCATGCTCGGCCGGGACCTGCGCTGGACCAGCGACTCGATGCTCGACAACGCCGGATCGCGGGGCCTGCTGAAAGCGGCGGCGGCGATCCGGGCCGGATTCGCGGACACTGTCGTCGTCGGCGGCTGCAAGCTGGTCTCGCGCGGGACGGGACCCGTTGGGGCCGGGGTGGCGCTGGAGTTCGCCGATGTGTGGGGCAGCTATGTCGTCGCGCAGTTCGCGCTGGTGGCGGCACGGCACATGCACGAGTACGGCACGACCCCGCGCCAGCTCGCGGAGGTCGCCGCCACCATCCGCAACAACGGCACCACCAACCCGGAGGCGATGATGTACGGGCGCGGCCCCTACACCGCCGACGACGTGCTCGCCTCCCGCATGGTGGCCACGCCCTTCCATCTGCTGGACTGCTGCATCGTCGGCGAGGGCGGGGCGGCCCTCGTCGTGACCACCGCCGAGCGGGCCCGCGACCTTCCGCACCCGCCCGTCGCCGTGCTCGGCGGCGGCATGGAGTACCACCAGGCCGCGTACGCCAACCCGGCTCTGCACCGGGAGGTCGGCGGGCTCGGCCGGGACGCCGCGGCCCGCGCGTACGCGATGTCCGGTGTGAGCCCGCACGACGTGGACGTGTTCTCGCTCTACGACCCCAACTCCTTCGAGATCATCCGGCAGTTGGAGATTCTCGGACTGTGCGGGGAGGGCGAGGGCGGTCCGCTGGCCGCGAGCGGTGCCATCACCGTCGGCGGCAAGCATCCCGTCAACCCGGACGGCGGCTGTCTGGCCTACGCGTGGAACGGGACCCAGCAGATGACGCTCAAAGTCGTCGAAGCCGTACGGCAGTTGCGCGGCACGGCGGTGCACCAGGTCGAGGGTGCGGAACTGGCCGTCGTGGGCAACGCCGGCTCCGGCGCGCAGCACTACGAGATGAGCGTGCTGGGGAGGACGCGATGAACCGGCCCGTCCCCGTCCCCACCGAGCTGTCCCGGCCGTTCTGGGAGGCCGCCCGGCGCGGGGAGCTCGTCGTGCCGCAGTGCCCGGCCTGCGGTCTGCGCTTCTTCGTCCCCGAACCGGCCTGCCCCGGCTGTCTGTCGCGGGAGTGGAGGTACGCGCCGAGTGCGGGCCGGGGGACCGTCTACTCGGTGACCGTCGTGCACCGGGCACCCGGCCCCGGCTTCGACGCGCCCTTCGCGCTGGCCGTCGTCGACCTGGACGACGGGGGCACCCTGCTGTCGCACGTGGACGCGGGCGACCCCGACCACGTCGTCATCGGGCTGCGTGTCCGTGTGGACTTCCGCGCCCTCACCGATGAGATCGCGCTGCCGTACTTCGTACCGGAGGGGTGAACGGCCCCCTCGGGCTGCTCACCACCTCACCATAATTTAAACACCGATTACTCTAAGTGTATTGAGTTAGCTGTTTCCAGCGATAGCATCTCCCGCATCGTGCGGGCCCCACTGGGGCGGCCCGCCCCTGTGAGCATCGCTGAGGTCCTGAAGTGGCAGTGCATGCCCGAGAGTCGAAGAGACAGGGCCGGCGGGAACCCCGAGCCGGACGGCAGCCGGCGCTGCGTACGGTCCTGCTCGTCCTGGCCCTGGTGCCCATCGTGACCCTGGTGGCGCTGTGGGCGGTCGACTCCGCACAGCTCTACTCCGACTGGCGGCGTCAGCAGGACCGCAACGACGTGTCCACGCAGGCCGCCCGGCCGGTGCTGGGCGCCTTCTTCAGCCTCCAGGAGGAACGCCGGCTCAGTGAGGCGGCCCTGGCCGACCCCGCCGGGTACCGGAAGCAGCTGAGCGCCCAGCGGGCCCGCACCGACGCGGCCGTGAAGGCCGTCGAGGCGCTGCCCGACAGCGGCTGGAACGCACCGGCCGACATCCGCGGTGACGTCGTCGACCTCGGCAGGGCCCTGCGGAACCTGGCCGGCTACCGCGCGGGCGTCGACGGGCGAACCGCCTCGCCGCAGCAGACGTTCGACAACTACACGGGCCTGATCTCCCGGCACCTGAAGGTGTTCAACACGCTCAGCACCGTCGGCCTGCCCGGCATCGACCACCTTGTACGCCCGGTCATCGACGAGGACTGGGGCGCCGAGATGATCTCGCGCGAGGACGCACTGCTCACCCGCGCCTCGGCGAGCGGCAAACTCACCGGTGACGAGCGGGGACAGCTCGCCGCCTGGATCGGCTCCCAGCAGTTCATCTACGACGACAAGGTCGTGCCGCTGCTGTCGGACGACGAGGCGCGGCAGTTCCGCAAGCTCATGGCGGGCAGCGCGTGGAAGAAGAAGACCGCCGTCGAACAGGCCGTGCTGGCGGGCTCCGCCACCGGCGGCGACACGGACCGGTTCTCCAAGGAGCTCGGGCGGAACTGGCGCGACAGCGTCCAGCAGGTCACCGCGCAACTCCAGGAGCGCAACGCCGCCTACGCGAAGACACTGACGGCGGCCACCGACAAGCAGTTGCGGGTGATGGAGACCCGGCTCATCGTCACCAGCGTCACCAACGCCGTCGGCGTGCTCGTGGTCGCCCTGATCACCGTCCTGTTCACCCGCATGCTGCGCCGGAGGATCTCCGCCCTGCGCACCGCCGCCCTGGACCTGCAGACCCGGCTGCCGGACGTGGTGGCCCGCCTGCGCCGGGGCGAGGTCGTCGACCGGGACGCCGAACTCCCGGCGATCCAGCACGGCGGCGACGAACTCGGACAGCTGGGCCGGGCCCTCAACCTCGCCCGCCACACCGCCCTCGACACCACGGTGGCCCAGGTGGGCCAGCTCCACGGCTTCGAGAAGCTCCTGCAGCGCATCGCCCGCCGCACCCAGCTGCTCATCGGTCTCCAGATGAAGAAGCTCAGCGAACTGGAGCGCAAGCACGAGGACCCCGAGGTCCTGGAGGACCTCTTCGACCTCGACCACCTCACCGCTCGGCTGCGCCGCTACGAGGAGAACCTGGTCATCCTCGGCGGCGGCCAGCCCCAACGGCGCTGGCGCAAGCCGGTGTTGGTGCTGGACGTGCTGCGCTCCGCGCAGAGCGAGGTGCAGGACTACCGGCGGATCCAGATCGAGGTGCAGGGCCGTGTCTGGCTGTCCGAGCGTGCCGTCGGCCTCGTCATCCACGTCCTGGCCGAGCTGATGGAGAACGCGGTCGGCTTCTCCCGGCCGCCGACCCCCGTGGAGGTGTACGCCGCCCAGGTGGGCCGCGGTCTCGCCGTGGAGATCGAGGACCGCGGGGTGGGCATGGACGCCGAACAGTACGAGGCGGTCAACCGGCTGATGGCCGACCCGCCCCGCATGGACGTGATGTCACGGGCCGACGACGTCAGGCTCGGCCTGTACGTCGTCGCCCGGCTCGCGCAGGGCCTGGGCATCCAGGTGGAGCTGCGGCCCTCGGCGTTCGGCGGGACGCGGGTGGTCGTCCTCATCCCGGACGAACTGGTCGTCATCGACGACTCCGGGCCCGTCGACGAGGTCGTCAGCTCCTGGCCGCCCGTGCCCGACCCGGTGGCGTCGGCCGTCGAGGCGGCACCGGTCGCGGCCCACGGTCCGGACCCGCGCGCCCCACGATCTGCCACGAGCGGGGCACCGTCCGGCGCGACCGCGCTGCGGGAGAGGCTGCAGAACGGGCCGCCGGGTCCCCGTCCCGTACGTCAGCAGACCGGTCTGCCGGGCACGGGTGAGGGTGCGGACCCGGTCGGCGCACCGCGCCGGCGTCTCCCTTCCCAGCCTTTCGGCCCGCCACCGGCCCACCCGGAACCGGCCGCTCTCGGCGTACCACCGCACTCCACCGCACCGGATGTCGTGCAACCGCTACCCAAACGCGTGCGCCAGGCCAGCCTCGCCGACGAGCTGCGTGATCCCGACGCGGCCGTACGGCTCCCCTCGGACGAGCGGGAGGCCGGGCCCCGGCCCACCCCGGCCCGCTCCGGCGCCACCATCGGCGCCTTCCAACGCCAGTCCCGGGCCCGGCGTACGACCCCCACGGCAGACCGCGGCACCGCCGACGCCACGCCCACCCGCAGAAGTTTCCCGACGGAAGACTGACCATGACGCTGCGCACGACCGCCACTCATCAGGATCTCGACTGGCTGCTGGACGGCCTGGTCGAACAGGTCCCGGGCACCCGGCACGCCATCGTGCTGTCCGACGACGGTCTGGTGGTGAGCCAGTCCAGCACCATCGCCCGGGGCGACGCCGAGCGCCTCGCCGCCGTGGCCACCGGTCAGCAGAGCCTGGCCCGCGGGGTCGGCACGCTGTTCGACGGGGGGCCGGTCCACCAGGTGATCGTCGAGCTGGCCGACCTGTGGCTGTTCATCTCGGCCGCCGGCCGCGGCACCCACCTGGCGGTCGTGGCCTCCCAGGAGGTGGACGCCGAACTGATGGCCGTGGCCATGCACACGCTCATGCAGCAGGTCGGCCAGCGTCTCGGCGCGGAGGCACGCGTCGTCCTGCCCACCGTCGAGGGCGGTGTACGTGAGTGAGCCACTGGACGGACGGCCTGGAGTCGGACGACGCGGACGCACAGTCCGTGCGGCCCTACACGATCACCCAGGGCCGCACCGCCCCGGGCCGTGACGACCTCACCCTGATCACCCTCGTCACGACCGTCGAACCGGAGGTCGCCGGCCGGTCCTCGCGCGGTCTGCAACCCGAGCACCGCGCCATCCTGCGGCAGTGCCGTACGCCGGCGGCGGTGGCCGAGGTCGCCGCCGGACTGGATCTGCCGATCTCGGTGGCGAAGATTCTGATCGACGACCTGGTCGCCCTGGGCAGGGCGACCACCCGTCCGCCGCTCGCAGTCGCGGCAGGAAGCACCGTGGACATGAACCTACTTCGGGCGGTGAGGGATGGTCTCCGTAGACTCTGACCTCACCTCACGCACTGTCGGCACGGCTCCCGCGGCCGTCAAGATTCTTGTGGCCGGCGGCTTCGGCGTCGGCAAGACGACCCTCGTTGGCGCGGTGAGCGAGGTGGCGCCGCTGCGCACCGAGGAGTACCTGACCGTGGCCAGTGTCGGCGTCGACGACGTCGAGGGCGTCGAGCGCAAGACCACGACCACCGTCGCCATGGACTTCGGCCGCATCATGGTCAGCCCCCGGCTGGTGGTCTACCTCTTCGGCACGCCCGGGCAGGAGCGCTTCTGGTTCATGTGGAACGACCTCGTGCACGGCGCCCTGGGTGCGGTCGTCCTCGCCGACACCCGCAGACTGGAGAGCAGCTTCGCGTCCATCGACTTCTTCGAGAGCCGGCGCATTCCCTTCGTGGTGGGCGTCAACTGCTTCCACGGGCGCCGGGACCGGGACGAGCACGAGGTCCGCGAGGCGCTCGATCTCGACCCCGACGTCCCTCTGATGATGGGTGACATGCGCGAACGGTCGGTCGGCCGTGACCTGCTGCTGTCCCTGGCCGACCATCTCATTCGGACAAACTCGATAACCTAGTTGAAAGAGTTATCTAGTTGTAGAGTGGGTCACCCGGTTCGCGCCGCGCTGCGCGCCTGCCGGTCGGACGGAGGTGGTCCCGCGATGAGTGAGACCGGAAGACGGGGCGGAGGCGGGGTCAACGGCGTCCAGGTGCGGGTCCCCAAGATGGCCGAGCTGGTGGCGGCACGACTGCGCAGGATGATCGTGCGCGGCGAACTCGCCGAGGGCGACGCGCTGCCCTCCGAGACGGCTCTCATGGAGGAGTTCGCCGTGTCCCGGCCCACCCTGCGCGAGGCGTTCCGCGTCCTGGAGTCCGAGTCGCTGATCACCGTGCGCCGCGGCGCCCGGGGCGGGGCGCGGGTACAGGTCCCGGAGGGCACCGTGGCCGCCCGGTACGCGGGCGTGGTGCTGGAGTACCGGGGGACGACCCTGAAGGACGTGTACGACGCCCGTACGGTGATCGAGGCGCCGTGCGCCGGCGTGCTGGCCGAGCGGCGCACGGACGAGGATCTTCAGCGGCTGCGGGACGCCGTCGCCGAGGCCGAGCGGCTCATGGACGACCCGTCGGCCTTCATCCGCGCCCACATGGAGTTCCACGCCCTCGTCGTCGAGCTGGCGGGCAACGAGACGCTCGGCGTCCTCAACGGCATGGTCCGGGACATCATCGACCAGGCGAACTGGTCCCATGTCGACCTCGACGCCGGCAGCCCCGAGAACATCCGGGCCAACCGGCGGGGCTTCCGTGCCCACGGCGCACTCGTCGACCTGGTCGCCGCGCGCAGCGCCGAGGCCGCGGAGGACCTGTGGCGGGTCCATCTCCAGGAGGCCGAGGACTACCTGCTGCGCAGCAGGTCCATGACCACCGTCCTGGACCTGCTCGGCTGACCGCCCAACTCTCATGCTGCTCCCCGCACGTGCAGCTCGGTCAGCTCTCGCGCAGCTCGGCCACGATCGGCTCCCACACCTCGGCGCTGATCTCGTACGCGGTGTAGAAGGACACCCGGTCGACCAGCGTCCCGTAGCGGCGCCGGATCTCGCCCGCCACCCGCTCCGGCTCCGCGACCACGGCGAAGGTGTTCAGGACCTCGTCGTCGACGAGCCGAGCCATCGCCTCCCACTTGTCCTCGCGCCGGGACGTCGACAACGCGTGCAGTTCGTCGCCGAGTTCGCCCCAGCCGTGCAGCTCCAGCACGCCCCGGTAGGCGGGCGTGCTGCCGTAGAAGGCGATCTGCTGCCGGGTGCCGTCCACCGCGCGGGCCATCTCCTTCTCGGTGCGGCCGGTCGCGGTCAGCAGCAGATGGGAGACGGAGAAGTCGGAGCGCGTACGGCCCGACGTGGCCAGCCCGGCCTCGACGGTCGGCAGCGTGACCTCGCGCAGATAGCGCTCCGTGGTGAAGCCGTGCGCGAGCAGCCCGTCGGCCACCTCGCCCGCCACCCGCGTCATCGCCGCCCCGACCGCGGCCACGAAGACCTTGGGCGCCCCGCCGGTCGCGGGCGGGGGAGAGAAGAACGGCGACATGAGCGTGTGCGAGTAGAAGTCACCGCGGAAGTTGAGCCGTTCGCCCTCGTTCCAGGCGGCCCAGATGGCGTGCAGCGCGCTCACGTACTCCCGCATACGGGCCGTCGGCCGGCTCCACGGCATGGCGAAACGCCGCTCGATGTGCGGTTTGATCTGGCTGCCGAGGCCGAGTGAGAACCGGCCTCCGGCATACGTCTGCAAGTCGTGTGCGGTGTACGCGAGTTGCATGGGGGAGCGGGCGAAGGCCACTGCGATGGCGGTGCCCACCTCGAGACGGTCGGTGTGCTCGGCGGCCAGCATCAGCGGCAGGAACGGGTCGTGCTTGGACTCCGAGGCCCACAGCCCGTCGTATCCGGCCTTCTCGTGGTGCCTGGCCTCCTCCACGACCTCCGCGGTGCTCCACACATTGAGCTTGCCGTCGACTTTCATGCCGCCCCTCCGACCGTTTCCATGCCGATGCGCTGTGCGAGCAGTTCGCGATGGTACGCGGGGTCGCCGAACAGCAGCTGCGATGTCTTGGCCCGCTTCAGATAGAGGTGGGCCGGATGTTCCCAGGTGAAGCCGATGCCGCCGTGGACCTGGATGTTCTCCTCGGTCGCCTGCAGACAGGCGTCGGAGCAGAACGCCTTGGCCAGGCTCGCGACGGCCGGCAGGTCCGGGGCCTCGTCCGAGGCGGCGAGCAGCCCGTAGTGCGCGGCGGCACGCGCCGACTCGACCTCCAGCAGGACGTCGGCCAGGAGGTGCTTGACGGCCTGGAAGGAGCCGATGGGCCGCCCGAACTGGTGCCGTACCTTGGCGTACTCCACCGCCATGTCCAGCGCGCGGGAGGCCACCCCGACCTGTTCGGCGGCCAGCGCGACGGCGGCCCGGTCCAGGACCTGTGTGACCAGGTCCCAGCCGTCGCCGTGCGTCCGCAGCCGGGTCGCCGGTACGTCGGCGTAGTCGAGGCGCGCCTGTCTGCGGGTCGGGTCCAGCGTGGGCAGCGGCTCACGCGTCAACCCGGGTGCGTCACCGTCCACCAGGAAGACACCGATCCCGTCGTCGGTGCGGGCCACGGTGAGGACGACATCAGCGGCCGCGCCGTCCAGGACGAACGTCTTGTGTCCGGTGAGCCGCCAACTCCCAGTGGAAGCACGGGCGGTGAGCCGCACACCCGACGCGTCCCAGCGCGCGGAGTCCTCGGTGAGGGCCAGCGTCCCGACGAGCTCCCCGGAGGCCAGGCCGGGCAGCACCCGCTTGCGGGCGTCCTCGTCGTCGCAGCGCAGCAGCGTGGTCGTCGCCAGTACGGCCGAGGACAGGAAGGGCGCGCACAGCAGCGCACGGCCCGCCTCCTCCATGACCACGCCCACCTCGACCGGCCCGCATCCGGCGCCGCCGTACTCCTCGGGCACGGCCAGTCCCTGAAGGCCCAGCTCCGTGCCCATCCGGCGCCACAGCCCCCGGTCGAAGCCCTCCGGGGTCTCCATCAGGCGCCGTACCTCGGTCTCGGGCGAGGTGTCCGCGAGGAACGCCCTCACCGTGCGCCCGAGTTCCTCCTGCTCCTCGCTGAACGCGAAGTCCATCCGAGTACTCCTTTCCGGCTCAGCTCTGCGGCTCAGCGCCGAGGCTCAGCTCTCCGGCTCAGCGGCGGCCGCGCGCCGCGATGATCCGCTCGACCGCGGCGATGTGATCCGGTGCGTGCATGGTGTCCCGCTCGGCGAGCAGGGCCGGTTCCATCACGGTGTCGAGGGCCTGCTCCAGGTGCCGGTTGACCGCGCGCTTGGTCTCGCGCAGCGCTTGCGCGGGCAGCGCCGCCAGTCGCCCGGCCAGGTCCATGGCCTCGTCCATCAGCTTGTCCCTGGGCACCGCGCGGTTGGCGATGCCCAGCCGGACGGCGTCCTCGGCGCTCACCCGCTCGCCGAGGAACAGCAGTTCCTTCGCCCGGGTCAGACCCACGAGCAGCGGCAGGACGTACGCCCCGCCGTCGCCCGCGACGAGGCCGACCTGGACGTGCGGGTCGGCGAGATAGGTGTCGTCGGCGATCAGTACGAGGTCGCTCAGCAGGGCGAGGCTGCAACCGAGGCCGACGGCCGGGCCGTTGACCGCCGCGATCACCGGGAGGGGACAGCGGACCAGGCCCGTGATGATCCCGCGGGCCTCGTCGACCTGCCGCTCCCGGAAGGCGCTGTCGCGCTGGACCCGCGTCATGGTGTCGAGGTTGCCGCCGGCGCTGAAGGCCGGGCCGCGCCCGGTGAGCACGATCACCCGTGCCTCCGGGTCGGCGGCGACCTCGTCCCACACCGACGCCAGGCCGGTGTGCAGTTCGTCGCTCATCGCGTTCCGCTGCTCGGGCCGGTTCAGCTCGATCAGCCGGACCGGCCCGGCGGCCGTCACCACCAGATCCGTCATGTCCACCGCCCTCGTTCAGGATCGATCGTTCAGGATCGCTCGTCCGGGATCTCTCGTTAGAGTTGAATGCTATAACTAATTAAGCTTTCTGGAAACGGGCTCGTGGAGCGACGGAGGACACGCATGGCGCAGCAGGAGTACGAGACCGTGCGGGCCGAGACGGCGGACCGGATCCTCACCGTCACCCTCGACCGGCCCGAGAAACTCAACGCCTTCAACCCGCGGATGATGCAGGACCTGCTCGACGTACTGGACGCGGCCGACGCGGACGACGAGGTACGGGTGATCGTGGTGACGGGCGCCGGACGCGGCTTCTGCGCGGGCGCCGACGTCAGCTCCGGTGGTACGTCCTTCGACCACCGCAAGGCGGGCGCCTGGCACCGGGACACCGGCGGCCGGGTCGCGCTGCGGATCTTCTCCAGTACCAAGCCGGTCATCGCGGCGATCAACGGCCCCGCGGCGGGCGTGGGGGCGAGCATGACCCTGCCGATGGACATCCGGCTGGCGTCGACGACGGCGAAGTTCGGCTTCGTCTTCGCGCGCCGCGGCATCGTGCCGGAGTCGGCGGCGAGCTGGTTCCTGCCCCGGGCGGTCGGCATGCAGCGGGCCATGGAGTGGGTGGCCACGGGGCGCGTCTTCGGTCCCGACGAGGCGCTGGAGGCCGGTCTGGTCCGCTCCGTCCACCCCCCGGAGGAACTGCTGCCGGCGGCGTACGAACTCGCCCGGGAGATCGCCCGGAGCACCTCGGCGATCTCGGTCGCCCTGGCCCGCCAGATGATGTGGCGGATGCTCGGCGAGCCGCACCCCATGGCCGCGCACCGGCTCGACTCCCGCATCATGAGCCAGATCGGCGGCGGTCCCGACCCCGTCGAGGGTGTCGAGTCCTTCCTCGCGAAACGGCAGCCCGCCTTCCCCGGCCGGGTCAGCAAGGACATGCCGGACGTCTACCCCTGGTGGCAGGACGAGGACTTCCGGCCCTTCGGGGAGTAGCCGTCCGCAGGGTTTACACATTCGGGAGATCTGGCCGAAACATTGTCGTGGTGTGCGTGAAGTGTTAGCGTCCGGGCGGCGGACATTCAGTTGAATGCGCTAAACCATTGACCGCCTGGACGGTGCCCATGAGCGATGGTTTCCTGCATGAATCCCTGCGCGGTATCGACTGGGGGGTCGCCACCGCGGACACCATCGCGGCTCCACCGCCGCCTCCGCCGGAACGCGGCGGGCACTTCCGGCAGTGGACGGACGACATCCGGCAGCTGCTCGGTCTCACCCCGGACACGCACCGCATGGTCGCCGGGTGGCCCCAGCTCCAGCCCGACGGCCCCGGCCGCTGGGACCGGCAAGCGCTGGACCGCTGCGAGCGCGCACTCGACGCCCTGCTCGCACAGGGCAGGCGGCCCGCTCTCACCCTGTTCGACCGCACCCTGCCGCCCTGGCTGGACGCCGCCGGAGGCTGGCTCGCCCGCGACACCGCCGAGCACTTCGCCGAGTACGCCGCCGAGCTGGGCCGCCGCTTCGGCGACCGGGTGGACCGCTGGGTCACCTCCACCGACCTCGCCGGTCCCACGCTCGCCGACCACGTGGCCGGAATGTACTCACCGGGCCGGGGCGCGGGCCGCGCAGGGCTGCCCGCGGTCCACCACATCCTGCTCGCCAACGGGCTCGCCACCCAGGCCCTCAGGGCCGCCGGCGCCACCGGCCGGATCGGGACGACGGTCACCCTCGTCGGCGGCTACGCGGCCACCGACGACCCCTACGACCGGCTCGCCCTGGAGCGTCTGGACAGCTGGACCAACCGCCTCTTCCTCGACCCCCTGCTGCTCGGCGAGCACATGGTGACCGAGGACGACGACGCCCCGGTCGCGGCGACGGGCTGCGTACGCCCCGGCGACCTGGAGGTCATCGCCACCGCCCAGGACGTGCTGGGCCTGTCCTGGCACACGCCGTTCCGCGTCACCGCGCCGGAGAACCTGCCCCGCGTCCTGCCGACCACCAAGTGCCGCAGCGCCCTCAACGAGGTCAACCGCCTGCTCGTGGGTCTCGGCTTCGCGATCGTCCCCTTCGACGACGTGGAGACGACCGCCTACGGCTGGCCGATCATCCCCGAGGGGCTCGCCGACGCCGTCGCGGGCCTGTGCGACCAGTACGGGGACCTGCTGCCCCCGCTGTCGGTCGTCGACAACGGCATGGGCGACCTGGACCTCGTGGACGAGACGGGACACAGCGACGACACCCGTCGCCGGGCCCTGCTGCGGGCCCGGCTCACCTGGCTGGCGGGGCTAATCTCCGCCGGTGTCGACGTGTGCGGATACGAGTACTGGTCGGTACTCGACAACCTGGAGGCCAAGTTCCGCTACACCCGCCTGTACGCGATGGCGATCCCGGACCACGAGCTCGCGCCGCGGCCCGCGATGCCGTCCGACTGGGTGCACGGGGGAGCGTTCGCCACCGAGTTCGCCACGGAGCCCGCCGCCGACCCGAAGCCCGGACTGTCCCTCGTCCCGCGGACTCACGGCGCCGGCGCCTCGTAGTCCCGGCCGCGGATCAGCCGCACCGGGCAGTAGACCAGGACGTCCTCGTCCCGCTGGTTGCGCACGGTGATCCGGCTGGTCACCACGCCCCGGCCGGGCTTGCTGGAGGGGCGGCAACCCGTGGTCTCCACGACGGCGTACAGCGTGTCGCCGACGTAGACCGGACCCCGCACGGTCAGCTCCATGTGCAGGAAGGCGAGGCCCGTGCCGTGCAGCACGTTCGTCTGCAGGACGAGCCCTTCGGCCAGGCAGTACGTCAGGCCGCCCGGGACCAGCCGGCCCGTGTACCCGCCCTCCGCCGCGTGCGTGGCGTCCCAGAAGAGCGGCTCGGTGAAGCCGCCCCAGGTGACGAAGTTGACCAGATCGGTCTCGGTGACGGTCCGGCGGGCGGTGCGGAAGACCTGCCCGACCGGCATCTCCTCGTACGTCAACCCCCGCACCAGCGGCGGGACTTCAGTGGCGGTCTGCTCAGCGGTCATGATCGGTTCCTCTCGTGCGGTGGTCACAGAGCCAGCGGGTTCTTCTCGCCCACGCCCTCGAAGTCCGGGGCGCGCTTGTCACGGTGGGCGGCCAGGCCCTCGACGACCTCGTGGCCCGCGAACCCGAAGAACTCCAGCCCGAGCGAGGCCTCGAAGATCGGCTGGGCGGTGCGGTACCAGTGGTTGAGGGACCGCTTGGTCCAGCTGATGGCGCTGGTGGGACCGGCGGCCAGGAGAGTCGCCACCCGCAGCGCCTCCGCGTGCACGTCGTCGTCGGCCACGCACTTCGAGATCAGCCCGATCCGCTCGGCCTCCTCGCCGGTGAGCGCCTCACAGGTGAGCAGGTAGTACTTGGCCTTGGCCATGCCGCACAGCAACGGCCAGCAGATGGCCGCGTGATCACCCGCCGCGACACCGAGCCGGGTGTGGCCGTCGACGATCTTCGCGTTGCGGGCGGCGATGGAGATGTCCGCCAGCATGCCGATGACCAGTCCCGCACCGACCGCCGGACCGTGGATCGCGGAGACCACGGGCTTGGAGCAGTTGATCACCCCGTAGACCATGTCCCGCGCCTCGCGCATCACCCGGGCGCGCACCGTGTACTCCTCGGTCATGGCCTCGATGGAGTCGAAGGTCCCGCCCGCCGAGAACGCCCGGCCGGCCCCCTGGACCAGCACCGCCCGGGTCTGTTCGTCCCGGTCGATCACCGGCCAGATGTCGGCCAGCTCGCCGTGCATCCGCGGATCGACCGCGTTGAGGTGCGGGGCGTCGAGCACGACGCGCAGCACGCCGGGCGCGGGCCGCTCGAAGGTCAGGCTCGTGAACGGGGCGTAGAGATCGGTCACGTCGCGCTCCTGGTGCATTCAGTGTGGATACTATAATTATCTAACTGTATCGAGCGGAGAGCGGCAAGCGATCGGCAGACGCGTCGCACCGAGGACGGGAAGCTCGGCATGGATCTCACCTTCAGCCAGGAACAGGACGAACTGCGCAAGGTCGTACGCTTGTTCCTGGCCAAGCACTCCGACGAGGCGACCGTGCGTCGCCTGGCCGCCGACCCGCGGGGCCACGACCCCGTCGTCTGGCGGCGGATGGCGGGCGAACTGGGCCTTCAGGGGCTCGCGATACCGGAGGAGTACGGCGGCTTCGGCTTCGGCTACGTCGACCTCGGCATCGTCTTCGAGGAGGCCGGCCGCGCGCTGCTGTGCGGTCCTTACTTCGCCACCGTCGCCCTGGCGGCCGAAGCCCTGCTGCGCTGCGACGACGAACAGGCCCGGCGCGACCTCCTGCCGGGCATCGCGTCCGGCGAGACGGTGGCCACGCTGGCCCTCACCGAGGACAGCGGTCGCTGGGACGAGCAAGGCATCCGGTTCACCGCCCGGAACACCGCCGATGGCCCGAGGCTGACCGGCGCGAAGACCTACGTCCCCGACGGACACCTCGCCGACCTGCTCCTGGTCGCCGCCCGCACCCCCGCGGGCGTCAACCTCTTCGCGGTCGACGGCGACGCGCCAGGTCTGGTCCGCACCCCCCTGCCCACCCTCGACCAGACCCGCAAACAGGCACGGCTGGACTTCACCGACACCCCCGCACGCCTGATCGGCACCGAGGACACGGCGTGGCCCGCACTCGAACGCACCCTCGCCACCGCATCCGTCCTCCTCGCCGCCGAACAGGTCGGGGGAGCGGCGGCCGCGCTGGACGCCGCCGTGGACTACGCGAGGATCCGGGTGCAGTACGGGCGCCCCATCGGCTCCTTCCAGGGGATCAAGCACAAGTGCGCCGACATGCTGGTGGAGATCGAATCCGCCCGCTCGGCCGCGTACGCCGGACTGTGGGCGCTGGACGCGGACGACGACACGGAGATCGCCGTCGCGGCGGCCCTGGCGCAGGCCTTCTGCTCGGAGGCGTTCACCAAGGTGGCCGGCGACAACATCCAGGTCCACGGCGGGATCGGCTTCACCTGGGAACACCCCGCGCACCTGTACTTCAAACGGGCCAAGAGCTCCGAGGTACTGCTCGGCACACCGTCGTACCACCGCGAGCTGCTGGCCACCCGGCTCGGCATCTGAACCTCTGAACCCCTGGGATTCCGAAACTCTGGAAGGAAGTCGGCATGGAGCTGGACTTCGGACCCGCCGTACGCGACTTCCGCGACGAGCTGCGGGACTGGCTGGCGGACCATCTCGTCGGCGAGTTCGCTGCACACCGGGGCGTCGGCGGCCCCACGGACGGGGAGGCCTGGGAGGTCCGCCTGGCCTGGGACCGAGAGCTCTCCCGGGGCCACTGGCTGGGTGTGGGCTGGCCGCAGGAGTACGGCGGACGCGGACTCGGACTCCTGGAGGAGATCGTCTTCGAGTACGAGTACGCCCGGGCGAACGCCCCCTACCGGGCCACCGGCAACGCCCTCGACCTCCTCGGCCCGATGCTCCTCAAGATGGGCGGCGAGGAGCAGAAGAAGCGCTTCCTGCCGCCGATCCTCGCCGTCGAGGAACTGTGGGGCCAGGGCTTCAGCGAGCCCGGCGCCGGCTCCGACCTGGCCTCGGTCCGCACCCGGGCCGAGCAGGACGGCGACCAGTGGGTGGTCAGCGGGCAGAAGGTGTGGACGTCCTTCGGCATCCACGCCGACTGGCTCTACGTCCTCGCCCGCACCGACCCCGACTCGGTACGGCACAAGGGCCTGACCATGCTGCTCCTACCCACCGACCAGCCGGGTGTGGAGATCCGCCCCATCCGCAATCTCGCCGGCCAGGACGAGTTCGCCGAGGTGTTCCTCTCCGACGCGCGCACCGGCGCGGACATGGTCGTAGGAGAGGTCGGCCAGGGCTGGCGCACCGCGATGGCCACCCTCGGCATCGAACGCGGCACCACACTCCTGCCCCAGCAGCTCACCTTCGAACGGGAGGCCGAGGCGCTGATCGACCTGGCCCGGCAACGGGGCGCGCTCGACGACCCGATGCTGCGCCGACGCATCATCGACGCCTGGATCTCCGTACGCATCATGCGCACCACCAACCTGCGCACCCTCGCCGAACTGACCGCGGGCCGCACCCCGGGCGCCCAGTCCACCACCGCCAAGCTCTACGCCTCCACCCGCCACCAGCAACTCGGCCACCTGGCACAGGAGTTGGCCGGGCCGGCCGGTCAGATCGTCGGCGAGGACTACGGCCTGGACACGCGGCAGCGCTCCTTCCTGCTCTCCCTGGCGGAGACGATCTACGGCGGATCCAGCGAGATCCAGCGCAACATCATCGGCGAGCAGGTCCTGGGTCTGCCCAAGGAGCCCAGGCCATGACACCGCTGGAGGAACGCCTCGACCGCATCGAGTCACACCTCGCCGTCCAGCAGCTGCCCGTCCGCTACGCCCTCGCCGTGGACGCCCGCGACCTCGACGCCTGGGTGGGCTGCTTCCGGCCCGACGTGGACCTGGGCCGCCACGGTCGGGGCCGGGAGGCACTGCTGGCCTACATCGACCCCTTGGTGCGCGGCTTCCACCGGTCGGTCCACCAGATCTGCGGGCACCGGATCGAGTTCACGGACCGCGACACGGCCACCGGCTCCGTGTACTGCCGGGCGGAGCACGAGGTGGGGGAGCGGTGGATCGTGATGGCGATCCGCTATCTCGACGAGTACGCGCGCGTGGACGGCGAGTGGTACTTCTCCCGGCGCCGAGAGCAGCACTGGTACGCGGCGGATGTGACCGAGCGCCCCCAGCAGGTCGGTTTCGAGGGCTGGGAGAGCGCCGGGCTACCGGCACTCCCGGACGCCTTCCCCACCTGGAATCCCTTCTGGAAGGAGACGTGATGCAGCGGTTGACGGGCAAAACGGCCCTGGTCACCGGCGGCGGGCAGGGCGTGGGCCGCGGAATCGCCCTCGCCCTGGCGGCCGAAGGGGCGGCGGTCGTGATCACGGGCCGTACCGAGGACAAGCTCAAGGACACCGCGCAAGTGATCACCGAGCGCGGCGGGCGGGTGCACACCGTCGTCGGGGACGTGGGCGAGCGGGCCGACGTCGACCGCATGGTGGCGGAGACGGTACGGGCGTTCGGCGGCCTCGACGTACTCGTCAACAACGCGCAGAGCTCCGTGCAGCGCCGCCTGGAGGAGACGTCGTACGACGACGTCGAACTCACCTACCGCAGTGGCCCGTTGGCGGCCTTTCACGCGATGCGGTCCGCCCTGCCCCACCTGAAGGCCGGTCGGGGCAGCGTCGTCAACCTCGGTTCGTCGGCCGCGGTGCAGGGCGAGGCGGGCTTCGCGGCCTACGCGATGGCCAAGGAGGCCATCCGGGGACTCACCCGCGTCGCCGCGCGGGAGTGGGGCCCGTACGGGATCCGCGTGAACGTCGTCTGCCCGGCCGCTCTGAGCCCGGCGGCCGAGGCCTACTTCGCCGCCCATCCGGACCGGGCCGACACGGTGGTGGCCGGTATCCCGCTGGGCAGGATGGGCGACCCGGAGACGGACATCGGCCGGGCGGTGGCCGCGCTCGTCAGCGACGACATGGCCTATCTGACCGGCGCGACGCTGATGCTGGAGGGCGGCAGGACACTGATCGGATAGGGCTGGCGCAGGGGGTGTCATACGACGCCCCGAGCACGAAGTCCCGCGATCTGATCGCCTGTCAACCCGGCTACTTCGCCGAGTACTTCGTCGGTGTGCTCGCCCAGCGCGGGCGGCGGGGCGTACCTCTCGACCGGCGTCGCCCCGAACCGGATCGGGTTGGCGAGCAGCGGCAGCGGCCCCGACACCGGGTCCTCGACCTCCACCAGCATCCCCCGGTGCCGTATCTGCGGGTCGGCGAAGACCTCGGGCATCTCGTGGAACGGGCCTGCTGGGACATCGTGTGCGTCGAGGACCGTGAGCCAGTCGTCCCGGGTCCGGGTGCGCAGGATCGCCTCCAGCACGGGCAGGATCTCCTCGCGGTGCGCGATCCGGGCCGAGGTGGTGGCGAACCGTGGATCCTGGAGGAGATCGGTGCGGTCGGCGGCCGCGCAGAACGCGGCGAACTGCTTGTCGTTGCCCGCGACGAGGAAGAGCGGCTTGTCCGCGCACTGGAACGCCTGGGACGGGATGCCGCCGTATCCGCCGTTGCCGCGCCGCGCGGGCACCTGGCCGGAGATCAGGTAGTTCATCGCGAAGTGCGTCAGCGAGGCCAGCCCGCAGTCCAGCAGGGACAGGTCGATGAACTGTCCCTCGCCGGTGGCGTCACGGTGCCGCAGGGCCGCCAGGACGGCCGTCGAGGCGTACAGGCCGGTGAGGATGTCGACCATGCTGACCCCGACCTTCATCGGCTCCTCGGGGTGCCCGGAGACGCTCATCATCCCGGACATGGCCTGGAAGATGCCGTCGTAGCCGGGGCGTTCGGCGTAGGGCCCGGTCTGACCGAAGCCCGTGACCGAGAGATAGACGAGACGGGGGTTGAGTTCCCGCAGGCTCTGATGGTCGAGGCCGTACTTGGCCAGTGTGCCGGTCCGGAAGTTCTCGACGACCACGTCCGACCGGGCGGCGAGCGATCGGATCACCTCCTGGCCCTCGGCGGTGGCGTGGTTGACCGTGACCGACCGCTTGTTGCGGTTGCAGGAGAGGTAGAAGGCGGCGGTGTCCGTGCCGGGCGCGAACGGTGGCCCGTACGTCCGTGAGTCGTCACCCGCCCCCGGCCGTTCGACCTTGATCACCTCGGCGCCGAGGTCGGCCAGCATCTGGGTGGCCAGGGGCGCGGCGAGGATGCGGGACAGATCGAGGACGCGGATCCCGGCCAGGGCGGTCGACGGCATCGAGGTCTCCCTCTGTTCACGAGCGGCCAATGAGTTATATAAATAATACATCTAGCGCCAGGATCACATCCCGCTTGATTGCTTGAACTATTCAATTCATGTAACTATATGGATCGGTCAGTGGACCGAGACCGGAGGGCGTGCTGATGACCGTCGCGGCGAGGACCCTCAGCGACCAGGAACAGCGTGAACGCCGGGTCTGGTTCCGGACCCGCTGGGAGCGCGGGGTCGCCTTCAACCGGCACTGCCACATCCGCGTGACCCGCTGGGACGCGGAGCTCGTCGAGATCGTGCTGCCCTACGCCGAGGCGCTCTCCGCCCACGAGGACGTCTTCCACGGCGGGGTGATCTCGGCGCTCATCGACACCGCGGGCGCCGGAGCCGTGATCGCCGGGCACGACTTCGCCAAGGGCAGCCGGCTGAGCACCGTGTCGATGTCGGTGCAGTACCTCGCGCCCGCCCGCGGCCGCGAAGCCATCGCCTACGCACGCTGCGTACGGCGGGGCCGCAGACTGCACTTCGCCGACGTCGACGTGATGACCGACGGACGCCTCTGCGCGCGGGGGCAGGTGGTGGTGAGCATCTCCGGGGAGCGACCGGGCGTCGGCGAACCGATAGCCCCCGCCGACCCGGCCGACGCCGACCCCGGCAACCCCATGTTTCCCATTGGCCCCATCGACTCTCTGACGGAGGAGTGACCCGATGACCGAACAGCCCGCCCAGGACGACCTGGTGCTGTACGAGGTCGACGAGGACGGCGTCGCGACCGTCACCCTCAACCGGCCCGAGCGCAAGAACGCCTGGAGCATCCCCATGGAGCGCCGCTTCTTCGCACTCCTCGACCAGGCAGCTCAGGACCCGGCCGTCCGTGTAGTGATCGTCACGGGCGCGGGCCGGGCGTTCTGTCCCGGCATGGACGTCCAGCGCCTGGAACAGAACTCCCAGCCGGGTCAGTCCCTCAACCTCCAGGCCCGCGTCCCCATGTACAGCAGACGCCTGCTGCCGAAGCCGATGATCGCCGCCGTCAACGGCGCCTGCGCCGGCATCGGCCTGGTCCAGGCGCTGATCTGCGACGTCCGCTTCGCCGCCCGCGGCGCCCGCTTCACCACCGCGTTCACCCGGCGCGGCCTGGCCGGCGAGTACAACCTGCCGTACGTGCTGCCCCGCGTCATCGGCCTGGAGAACGCCCTGGACCTGCTGCTGTCGGGCCGGGTCTTCGACGCCGACGAGGCCAAGGAGCTCGGCCTCGTCAGCCGCGTCGTCGACCCCGAGGACCTGCTGGACGCTGCCCGCGCCTACGCCCGGGACATCGCCCGCAACTGCTCACCGCGCGCCATGGCCGTCGTACGCCACCAGGTGTACGGCGATCTCGACCGCACCTTCACCGACGCGCTCGCGCGCTCCTACTCCGCCATGGAGTTCTTCGCGGGCTCGCCCGACTTCCGCGAGGGCGTCGCCAGTTTCGTGGAGAAGCGTGAGCCGAAGTTCGAGGGCCTGCCGCCGGACTTCGACCCGGACGAGGCCACCCGCGACGCGTTCCTGCCGTACTGACCGAGGAGGTTCTTGACGATGACAGGGCAGCCGTTCCCGCAGCCGTTTCCCGTCGAGGCCGGGCACATCATGATGTTCGCCCGCGCCATCGGCGACGAACACCCCGCCTACCAGGGTGAGTCGGCCCTCGCCCCACCGACCTTCACCATGGCGAGCGCCCACTACGACCCCGACTACCATCTGCGCCCCAAGCCGGACGAGGAGTGGTTCGGGTCCGGCGGCGGCCCCGGCGTGATGGCCGAGGGCGGCGGCGGACTGCACGCCGAGCAGCACTTCGAGTACCACCGCCCGGTTCGCGCCGGCGAGACGCTCTACGCCCACACCGTTCCCGGACGCAGCTGGGAGAAGCAGGGCCGCAGCGGCCGTCTGCTGTTCAGTGAGCGCGTCACCGAGTACCGGGACGCCGACGGCGAGCCGGTCGTCAGCGCCGTGACCGTGGCCGTCGTACCCGAGGGCCCCGCGACCCCGAAGGACGCGCGATGAGCCTGAGCAGCAACGACATCAAGGTCGGCGAGACCCGCGAGAGCGTCCTCGTCGAGGACCTCAAGCGCACCCGGATCGTGCAGTACGCGGGCGCCTCCGGCGACTTCAACCCGCTGCACACCGACGAGCGGTTCGCCGTCGAGGCCGCGGAATACCCCGGCGTCTTCGCCCACGGCATGCTCTCCATGGGCATGACGGGCCGCGTCCTGACCGACTGGGTCGGCCCGGAGTCGCTGCTGCGCTACGGCGTGCGCTTCAAGGCCCAGGTCTGGCCGGGCGACACCCTCACCGCCACGGTGACCGTCGAGTCCATCGAGGACACCGCGGACGCTCCGGTCGCCCACTTCACCCTGCGCACGGTCAACCAGAACGGCGTCGAGGTGGTCACCGGCACGGCCGCGGCCCGCCTGGAGCCCTGAACCGGTGGCCGCCGCACGGGATGCGGGGGTGGCGGTGCGGGCCGGGGTGCAGCCGGGGGGCGGGTCGCAGCGGACGGTTCCGGTGGCGCCGGCCGGCGGGCCGGTGCGGAGGGCCGGGGTTGCGCGAGCGGGTGGGGCGGTGCGGTTGGCCGGGGCCGCACGAGCGGGCGAGTCGGTGCCGTTGGCCGGGGCGGAGAGGGAGGGTTCGCCTGCCCGGGACGATGGGGCGGTTCCTGAGACCGGGCGTCGCGAGAGGGCGGTGCTGCGCGGATGGCCGGGGGCGGAGCGGGAGGGTGCTCCCGACCGGGGCGGCGGTCCGGTGCGGGAGGGTGCGCCGGCCCAGGGCGACGGGCCGGTGCGCGAGACCGGGGCGGCGCCAGAGCGTGGGGCGGCGCGGATGGCTGGGGCGGAGCGGGCGGGCACATCTGCCCGGAGCGGCGGGTCGATGACGCAGAGCACGCCTGCCCAAGGCGGCGTGGGCGAGATCGGAGCGGCGCGAATGGGCGGGGCGGTGCGGATGACCGAGGTGGGGCGGGAAGGTTCGCCCGCCCGGGACGACGCGCCGGTGCGCGACGGTGCTCCTGCCCCGGGCGACGGGCCTGTGCGGGAGGCCGAGGTGGCTGGAGAGAACGGCTCGGCACCGATGGCCCGGGCGGCAGGCGCCACCTGGACCGCCATGGTCAGCCGCGCCTACGACCACCCCCGCCCCGCGGTCCGGTTCGGTGAGTCGACCTGGACCGGGCGAGAACTTCTGGACCGCGCGGCCGGCGCCGCCGACTGGCTGGACACGCTCGGACTGGAGCCCGGCGCCCCGGTCCCGGCCCTGGTCGCCACCTCCGCCGACGCCCTCGCGCTGGTGATCGGTGCCGCCGGATCCGGCCACCCGCTCGCGCCACTCGGTGTCCGCATGACCGCACACGAGATCGCCGCCGTGGTCAGGCAGCTCCCGTGCCAAGTCCTGCTGACGCAGCCCGAGTTCACCCCTCTCGCGGAACAGGTCGCCGAACTCTCCGGCCGACGGGTCGCCACCGTGCCCGAACTGCCCAGCAGCACCCGCACATTGACGGCTCTCCCCGACGAACTCGCCGCCGTGCTGCACACGTCCGGCACGACCGGACTACCCAAACCCGTCCCGATGACCCAGCGGCGACTGGCCGCCCGGGCCCGCGTCAACGGAAGCCTCTGCGGCCTGGACCCCGACAGCTTCTACGGCGGCAGCGCGCCCTTCCACCACATCGCGGGCCTCGGCAACCTCGCCGTCGCCCTCGCAGCCGGCGCGCTGATCACCGGCCTGCCCCGCTTCACCGTCGAGGGCTGGACCCTGCTCAGGGACCTCGGCACCACCCATACCAGCATGGTCCCGGCGATGCTGGAGACCCTGCTGGCCGCGGGTGAGGCACGCCACGAGACCCTGCGGACCCTCCAGTACGGGGGCGCGCCCGTCCGCCCCGGCACCCTGCGACGGACGTACGAGGCGATGCCGGGGGTCCGGATGCTCAACATGTTCGGCCAGACCGAGGGGTCACCGATCAGTGTGCTCACCCCCGAGGACCACCGGGAAGCGATCGCGGGACGCACCGAACTGCTCCGCTCGGTGGGGCGGCCCGCCCCCGGGGTCGAGGTCAGGGTCGACGCCGCCGGACCGGACGGCATCGGCGAGATCCACGCCCGCGCCGGCCATTTCTTCCGCATCGACGCCGAAGGCTGGCTGCAGAGCGGCGACCTGGGCCGGATCGCGCAGGACGGCTACCTCTACCTCCTCGGCCGGAGCACCGACATGATCATCCGGGGCGGTGAGAACGTCCATCCGCTGGAGGTCGAGACCGTCCTGACCGAACATCCCGGCGTGGCGGACGCCGCGGTGATCGGCGTACCCGACGAGCGCCTGGGCCAGACCGTCGTCGCCTTCGTCGTACCGGCCGCCCCGCACGCCCCACCCCGACCGGCCGCCCTCAGAAGCCATACCCGCGCCCGGCTGTCCGGGTTCAAGGTTCCCGTCCGCTGGTGGTTCGTGGACGACCTGCCGCGCAACGCCAACGGCAAGGTCGTCCGCCGCAGCCTGCGGGAGCCGTACGAAGGAGGAACAGGTGTCTGATCTCGTCGACCCCGAGCGACTCGACGTCCTGCTGCGACGGATCCGTCAGGAGGTCGAACTCGGCCCGCTGCCGTCCGCGCAGGTCGCCGTCGCCCGGGGAGGTCGTCTGCTGGCCTTCGAGACGTACGGCGACGCGGGCCCCGACACTCGCTACGTGCTGCAGTCCGTCGGACGGTCGATCGTCGCGGGCGTGGTGTGGAAGCTGATCGGCGACGGACTCCTGGATGTCGGAGAGCAAGTCGCCGCGATCATCCCGGAGTTCGCGCCGAACGGGAAGGAAGAGGTGACGGTGGAGCAGGTGCTGACGCACACCGCGGGATTTCCCTTCGCGCCCCTCGGACACCCCAAGATGCTCGACCGCGAGCAGCGGCTCGCCGCCTTCGGACGCTGGCGGCTGGACTACCCGCCGGGCAGCCGCTTCCAGTTCCACCTCACCTCGGCGGCCTGGCTGATCGCCGAGATCGTCGAGCGGCGCACGGGCCTGGCCTTCGCCGACTATCTGCGGGAGCGGTTGGTGCGGCCGCTGGGCCTGGACTCGATCGAACTGGGGGTGCCGGTGGACCGCCAGGTCGACACCGTCGCCCCGATGACCGCCACCGACCGCACCAGCGACGAGCAGGAACCCGACCCGTGGGGGCCGTGGTACCTGTCCGACCCGAAGGTGCTCGCGGCCGGAGAGCCCAGCCACGCCCTGGTCGCCACCGCCGCGGATGTCGCCCTGTATTTCCAGGCGCTGGAACACTCCGGTCTGTGGAAGCCGGAGGCGGTGGCGGAGGGCATCCGGATCCGGCTCACCGACCACCCCTACGGGGAGCAGATCTACGGTGGCGGCGGCGAACGCCGCACGAGCATGGGCCTGTTCGTCACGGTGGCCGGCCCGGACGCGGGAAGCAACCTGCCGTCGACCGGCTCCCCGTCCCTCTTCGGCAGCGCCGGCGCCGCCTACCAACTGGGCTTCATGGACCCGGAGTCGGGCCTGTCCTTCGCGTGCCTGAGCAACGGCTACCCACTCGCCGGCTACGACCACTCCCCGCACGGGACGGCTCTGCTCCGGGACATCGCGGACCTGGCGGGGGGCTTGGTCACGTAGACCGGTCCCGCCGAGGGGCAACGCGAAGCGGCGGTGGCCGCATGCCGAGCCACTGCTCGGCGTCCCATGCCTCGAACCGCTCCACCTCGGTGAACCCGAGCTTCGCCGCGAGGCGCATCGAGCCGACGTTGGCGGTCTGGGTGGTGAGCACCACCGGCTCGCCGCGAAGGACACCGTCGAACCAGCCGAGTGCGGCCGCGCACGCCTCGGCGGCGTACCCGTGTCCCCACGCCCGAGGCAGGAAGAGGTAGCCCAGGTCGGCCTTCCCGGCGGCAGCCGGGCGACGGTGACCCGTTGCTCTCCTGAGCAGGATCAGGCCGATCATGGACCCGTCGAGATCGACGACGAAACTCCCGGGCCGCCGCTCGGGCACCGCGGGAGTCTCACGCTCCAGCTCGTCACGCCGGCGGGGACCGCCGAGGTAGGTGTGCACCTGTGGCGAGGCGAGCAGTTCCATGAACGGCGCACGGTCCCGCGCCTCGGACTCGCGGAGTACGAGCCGCTCGGTACGGATCGGCTCCGGCGGCCAGGCCACGAGTCCCAGATCATCCATCCGGGCACGCTAACAGATGGTCAGGCAAGCCAAAGGGGCCATGTTCGGCTCCCCGGCAAGACGCTCAGGGAGCCCCCTGGGGTCGAACTCAGCGGCTGATCAGCTGCTGGGCGTTGTTGTACATGATGTCGTCCTGAGCGGACTCGTCGAGCTCCGCGATGAGTTTGCGGAAGTCGGCCGGGGCGGCCAGGCCCTCCGCGTGCGGGAAGTCGGAGCCCATGACGATGGACTCGTGGTAGCCGAGCCGGCGGACGACGTCCACGATGTCGTCCTCGGGGTAGGGCACCACGCGCACGTGCTTGCGGAAGATCTGGCTGGGACGCTCGGACAACTGCCCGCCGGCCCAGGGGCCGTTGCGGCCCATGCCCCGGCTCTTGTCCATGTGGCGGACGAAGTGCGGCACCCACTCGGAGCCGAACTCGGAGACCAGGACGTTGATGTCGGGGAAGCGCCCGAAGAGGTTGTCGAAGATCAGCGCGGACAGCGTCTCCTCGATGGGCCGCTGGCCGTAGGTGTTCTGCCACTGCCAGGCCGACATCCGGAAGTGGATCGGGTTCGGGTCGAAGCCCCAGGAGGGCGCCACCTGCGAGTTGTAGTAGAACTCGCTGATGTGGTAGCAGACGCTCGCCTTGGCCTCGTTGACCAGTTTCCAGAACGGGTCGAAGTACGGGTCGCCCGGCGAGCGGCCGTACACCGGGCCGGTGGGCAGGAGGATGAAGCGCGCGCCCTGGTTCAGGACGTACTCCAGCTCCTTGACCGCGTGGTCCAGGTCGCGCAGGGAGAGCAGGGCGGGGGCGTAGATGCGACCCTGGTGGTCGAAGCCCCAGACCTCGTTCATGTAGCGGTTGAACGAGTGGTAGTTGGCGTAGAGCGGCTCGACGCCCTTCACGTACTCCTCGGCTACCAGAGCCCAGCCGCCCGGGTAGATGATCGACTGGTCGAGGCCCTGTTCGTCCATGACCCGCAGCCGCGCCTCGCGGTTCTGGTAGGACTCGTGCATCGGCTCGAACTGGTACGTCTCCTCCGGATTGCCCGAGGCCATGGCCTTGAGCATCTCCTTCAGGGAGCCGGGACGGTAGACCTGCCCGAACTCGGGCTCCAGGCATACGACGATCCGGTCGCCGGCGAGAATCACCTCCCGCCCGTCGGGCAGGGTGACCGGCGCTACCGCCGAGCCGAGGAACTCCTTCGGGAGATAGCGGGTGAAGGAATCCCGCTCCTCGTACATGTGCTGGTCGCAGTCGAAGATTCGCTTGCGCTGTTCGGCCATGGCCGTCGCCTCCGGACCCCAGAGCTAATCGGTACGCCTCCTATAATTATCTAACTGTTTCTTGGAGGCAAGGGGTGATGGCGAACGGCGTCGGCGCGGGGTCAGTCCAGGAGTTCGAGCAACGTCTTGGGTCCGGCGGAGTTCACGACGTCGTCGGCGCCGGAGATGTGGCGCTGCCAGAGCTTCTCGGCCTCGTCCGCCTTTCCGGCCTCGATCAGGCCGACGAGCCGGACGTGCGCCCGGTGCCCCTTGAGCGCCTGCGCCTTCTGGGTCTCGGCATCGGTGGCGGACGCCGTGTAGGAGGCGTTGGCCCGGTCGATGATGTTGCGCACCATGCTGCACAGCAGGATCAGGGTCTGGTTGCCGGTGAGCTCGACCAGCAGTGCGTGGAAGGCGTCCTGCGCCTCGACCAGCGCCAGCGGGTCATCCAGCACGGCCTTCTCGGCGGCCACCGCGTCGCGCAGCCGCTTGACGTCGGCGGCCGTGGGCTTGGTGGCGAGCTGGCGGGCGCAGGGCGGCTCGATGAGGGCCGCCGCGCGGTAGAGGTCGCCCAGGGTGGCGCCGCGGTACTCGAGGATCAGGCCGGCGAAGCGGGCGGCGACGTCGGCGTCGGGTGCGCTCACCCGGGCGCCGCCGTGCGCGCCGCGGCGCACCGTGATCAGGGACTCCGACTCCAGGACGCGGAAGGCCTCGCGCAGGGTCGGACGCGAGATGCCGAACTGCTCCATCAGCCCCGACTCCGGCGGCAGCGCGTCACCCGGCTCCAGTTCGCCCCGTACGATCTGGCGGCGCAGGTGTCCCGCGACCAGCTCGGCGGTCTTCGGGACCCGTACCTGGCGTCCGACGCGGTTGCGGGAAGGTGCGGGTACGGCCACCGTTTCACTTGCGCGGGCTGCCTCGGCCACGATGGGGCTCCTCATATAGCAAAATGAATCGTCTTAGTGCATCGAGGGTACCAGGTCAAGGGATCGTTGGATCTTCTCTCGTGGGATGTGATCTGGCGCCGCGAGAGCGACTGGTATATAGATGATTCATCTATCTATTAAGCCCGTAGGCCCGTGGGAGTGACCTCGATGACCGAGAATGCGGCCCCGGTGATCCTCACCGAACTCACCGACGACGGGGTCATGCTCCTCACCCTGAACCGTCCGGAACGGCACAACGCCTGGACGCTGGAGATGGAGCTGCTCTACAACGAGCTGTTCGACCGGGCGGAGGCGGACCCGCGGGTGCGGGCGGTGGTGCTCACCGGTGCCGGGCGCAGCTTCTGTCCCGGGATGGACATGAGCGTCCTCGACGGGGCGTCGTCCGGCGCCCGCCCGTGGCCCACCGGCGAGCTGCCCCCGCGTACCCGCCCCATGGCCTTCCCGAAGCCCGTCATAGCGGCCGTCAACGGCGCCTGCGCGGGCATCGGGTTCAACCAGGCCCTGATGTGCGACGTCCGGTTCGCCGTGCCGCACGCCAAGTTCGCCGCGGCCTTCAGCGCACGCGGGCTGGTGGCCGAGGACGGCGTGTCCTGGATCCTGCCCCGGCTCGTCGGCTACGGCAACGCCGCCGACCTGCTGCTGTCCTCGCGCCGCGTCACCGGCACGGAGGCCCTGTCGATGGGCCTCGTCAACCGCGTCGCCGAGCCGGACGAACTCCTCCCGCAGGCTCTCGCCTACGCGACCGAACTGGCCCGCTCGGCAAGCCCGTACGCGATGTCCCTCATCAAGCGCCAGCTCGCCGACGACCAGGCGAGAACCTTCACCGAGAGCAGCGAGTCCGCGGCCGCCCTGCTGGCCACGGCGAAGCGCGCCCCGGACTACCGCGAGGGCGTGCTCAGCTTCATCGAGCGCCGTCCACCGGCTTTCCCGGCGCTGGGGGAGAGCGCGCCGGCGGTGGAAAAGAACGAGCTGGAGGAGGCCTCGTCATGACCCGCACCGAACTCCCGCTGCACCGTCGTACGATCACCGTCACGGCCTACGAGGAGGACGGCGGCGAGATCGCGGTCGAGGCGGAGCTGCGCGACGAACGTCCCTGGGAGGAGCCGCCGGGCGGTGTCGTCCACCGGATGGTGCTGGCAGTGCGGGTGCGCCTCGCGGACATGACGATCGTGGCCGCCGAGGCGGGCATGAAGGACTTCCCGCACACCGAGTGCCCACTGATCGCACCGGCCTTCGACGGCCTGGTGGGGCTGAGTGTGGCGGGCGGCTACAACCGGGCCGTCCAGGAGCGGTTCCGCGGGGTGTCCGGGTGCACCCATCTGTACGAACTGACCCGCGCGCTCGGCCCCGCCGTCGTCCAGTCGGCCATCTCGGCCCGCAGCCGCGCGGCCGGTCCCCGCTCCCACGACCCGCGCGCCACCGCCTGGGTGCTGAACAGCTGCCACATCTGGGCACCCGACGGCGTGGGTCTGCGCAAGCTCGACGCGGGCTGGGTCCCGGGTCCCGGCCCCCGCCCGGTCCCGGAACTCAGCCGTTTCCAGGGCCCTACGGACTCGTGAGCCGCGGCTCGCGCGGCAGGCCCAGCACCTTCTCCGCGAGGATGTTGCGCTGCACCTGGGACGTCCCCGCGTAGATCGTTCCGGAGCGGGCGATCAGGTACGTCGTCGACCAGGACCCCGAGGTGTTGGCCGCGCCGGGATCGTCCGTGCGGTAGGTGCGCAGCGGCCCCCGCCCGACCGGCACCTGGCCGTGCAGGCCCATGATGTCCATCGCCAGATCGGTGACCTCGGTGTGGTACTCGCTCCAGTACAGCTTGGCGATCGACGTCTCGGGGCCCGGCTCCGCCCCCTTCAGCCAGCCGGTGAGGATCCGGTAGCCGAGGCAGCGCATGATCTCGACCTTGGACCAGCACCAGGCGATCCGCTGCCGGATCACCGGGTCCTGGTCCTTGCCGTACTGCCGGGCGAGTGCGACGAGGCGTTCCACCTCGGCGCGGAAGAGGATCGGGTTGGTCGCCGCCTCCTCCCCGCGTTCCACGCCCAGCAGGCTCTGGGCGACCGCCCAGCCGTTGTCCACGCCGCCGACGACCAGATCGGCGCGGGTGCGGGCGCCGCTGAAGAAGACCTCGTTGAAGTGCAGCTGCCCGCTCATCATGCGGAACGGCCGTACCTCGACGCCGGGCTGGTCCAGCGGCACGAGGAGGAAGGAGATGCCGCGGTGCTTGGGCGCGTCCCGGTTCGAGCGGGCCAGGACGAAGATCCAGTCGCTGTGGTGGGCGCCGGAGGTCCACACCTTCTGGCCGTCGATCACCCACTGGTCGCCGTCGCGCACCGCCCGGGTCTTCAGAGAGGCCAGGTCGGACCCCGCGTCCGGCTCCGAGTACCCCTGGCACCAAGTGTCCTCGCCGTTCAGGATGCGCGGGAGGAAATGGCTCTTCTGCTCCTCCGTGCCCCAGCGCAGCAGGGTGTTCGCCAGCATCTTCACGCCGAAGGTGTCCTGCGGCAGCCCGAACGGGACGCCGGCCAGGGCGAGTTCCTCCATCAGGACGACCTGGTGGAGCTTGGACAGGCCCAGGCCGCCGTACTGCTCGGGCCAGGTCAGGGAGAGGAAGCCGCGCTCGACGAGCCGACGGCGCCAGTCCCGGGCGAAGGACCAGGCGGCGTCCTCGTCCAGGGCGCCGATGCCCTTCCAGTCCGGCGGCAGCGTCTCGGCGAGGAACGCCCTGACCTCGGCCCGGAACGTCTCGGTCTCCGGGGGATAGCTGATGTCCACCTGCGGTCGCTCCTCGTCCGGCCCTGCCCGCACAGCTGATCGCTGTATTGATTGTTTCAGCATAATAGGTTATCTATTTAACAGGGAAGAGCGTCGAGCCAGGGCGGGCGGCTGACATGGGATTGCTGGACGGGCGGAACGCCGTGATCACCGGCGGCGCACAGGGCATCGGCTACGAGATCGCCGGCGTCCTCGGTGACGCGGGCGCGGCCGTCGTCCTCGGCGACATCAACGAGGACGCGGCACGCGAGGCCGCCGAGCGCCTCGCCGAGAACGGCATCAAGGCCACCTCGCTTCGCTGCGACGTCACGGACGAGGACGAGGTCGCCGCCCTCGTGGCCCACTGCACCGACACCTTCGGCCCGGTCGGCGTCATGGTCAACAACGCCGGCATCACCCGGGACGCGACCCTGCGCAAGATGCCCCTCACCGACTTCCGCGCCGTTCTCGACGTCCACGTCACCGGCGCCTGGAACGGCACCCGGTACGCCGCCGAGGCGATGCGGGCGCACGGACAGGGCGGCAGCATCGTCAACATCTCCTCCATCGCGGGCAAGGTCGGCAACTTCGGCCAGACGAACTACAGCGCCGCCAAAGCGGCGCTCGTGGGTCTCACCAAGGCCTCCGCCAAGGAGCTCGCGAAGGCGGGCGTCCGTGTCAACGCCGTCCAGCCCGGCCTGATCCGCACCGCCATGACCGAGGCGATGCCCCCGGCCGCCTGGGACGCGAAGCTTGCCGAGATCCCGCTGGGCCGCGCGGGCGAACCCGCCGAGGTCGCCCAGGTCGTCCTCTTCCTCGCCTCCGACATGGCGAGCTACATCACCGGAGCCGTGGTCGAGGTGACCGGCGGCCGGTACATGTGAGCCCCGAAGCCCCGAACCCGCTGATGAAAGGCATGACCGATGCGTGACGCGGTGATCTGCGAACCGATACGGACTCCCGTCGGGGGCTACGGGGGTGCCTTCCGGGACGTCACCGCGGCCGCACTCGCCGCCACCGTCGTACGGGCCCTCCTGGAACGCACCGGGATCCCGCCGACGGCCGTCGACGACGTGCTCCTCGGCCAGTGCTACCCCAACGGCGAGGCCCCGGCCATCGGCCGCGTGGCCGCCCTGGACGCCGGACTGCCCGTCGAGGTGCCCGGGCTCCAGATCGACCGCCGCTGCGGCTCCGGACTCCAGGCGATCATCACCGCGGCGATGCAGGTGCAGACCGGTGCGAGCGACCTCGTGCTGGCCGGGGGCGTCGAGTCCATGAGCCAGGCCGAGTTCTACACCACCGACGTGCGCTGGGGCGTGCGCGGCGCGGGCACCACCCTGCACGACCGCCTCGCCCGGGGCCGGGTCACCTCCGGCGGCGTCAACCACCCCGTCCCCGGGGGCATGCTGGAGACCGCCGAGAACCTGCGCCGCGAGTACGGCATCTCCCGCGAGGAGCAGGACCGACTCGCCGTGCGCTCGCACGAGAAGGCGGTCGCGGCCCAGCGCGAGGGGCGCTTCGCCGACGAGATCGTCCCCGTCACCGTGCGAACCCGAAAAGGCGAGACCGTCGTGGACACCGACGAACACCCGCGTCCCGACTCCTCGTTGGACAAGCTCGCGAAGCTGCGTCCGGTGCTCGGCCGCCAGGACCCGGAGGCGACGGTGACCGCGGGCAACGCCAGCGGACAGAACGACGGCGCGGCCCTGTGCGTCGTGACCCACCCCGAGCGCGCCGCCGAACTCGGGCTGCGCCCGCTGGGCCGCCTGGTCTCCTGGGCCGTTGTCGGCGTACCTCCGCAGACGATGGGCATCGGCCCGGTGCCCGCCACGGCAAGGGCCCTGGAACGAGCCGGGCTCAAGCTGGCCGATATCGACCTGATCGAACTCAACGAGGCCTTCGCGGCCCAGGTGCTGGCCTGCACCCGTGAATGGGCCCTGACCGAGGCCGACTTCGAGCGGTTCAACGTCAACGGCTCCGGCATCTCGCTGGGCCACCCCGTCGGAGCCACCGGCGGCCGCATCCTCGCCACCCTGCTGCGCGAACTCGACCGCCGTCAGGCCCACTACGGCCTGGAGACCATGTGCCTCGGCGGCGGCCAGGGCCTGGCAGCCATCTTCGAACGCACCGGCACCGCTACTGGAGGACGCTGACATGGCCGGACTGATCGCATACGGCGCCCACGTGCCGTACCACCGCCTGGCCCGCGCCGACGTCGCCGCCACGCTGGGGACACCACCGGGACGCGGCACCCGCGCGGTGGCGGGCTACGACGAGGACACCACGTCCATGGCCGTGGAGGCGGCCCGCGTGGCCCTGGCCCGCGACTGCCTGCGCCCCCGCCTAGGCCAGCTCTTCCTCGCCACGGCCGCACCCGCCTACCTCGACAAGACCAACGCGACCGCCGTCCACGCCGCACTCCGCCTCGACGAGCACGTGCTCGCCGTCGACATGGCCGGCTCGGTCCGCTCCGGCCTCGGCGCGCTGGTCACCGCCGCCCGCTCCGCCGTCCCGACCCTCGCCGTCCTGTCGGACCTGCGCACCGGCCTGCCCGGCGGCAGCGACGAGGTCGCCGGCGGCGACGGCGCGGCGGCGTTCGTCTTCGGCGGACACCGCAACGGAGCACCCGTCCTGGCGGAACTGCTCGCCCACGACACCGTCAGCGACGAGATCCTCGACCGTTGGCGCCTGCCCGGCGCACCGGCATCCCGCGCCTGGGAGGAGCGCTTCGCCGAGGAGATCTACGTGTCCCTCGCCGACAAGGCGCTCACCGCCGCCCTCGACCAAGCCGGCCTGGAGCGCGGCGCCATCGACCACCTCATCGTCTCCGGCCTGCACGCACGCGCGTGCGCGACGGTACGACGTACGGCCGGTGCCCGCCCCGAGGCGGCGGTCCCCGACCTCACCGGGGTGATCGGCAACGCCGGCACCGCACAGCCCGGCCTGCTCCTGGCCGACGTCCTGGACCGCGCCGCACCGGGCGAGGTCATCGCCCTCGTCGTCCTCGGCGACGGCGCCGGAGTCGTCCTGCTGCGCACCACCGACGCGCTCCCGGCGCACCGCAGCACCCGCCCGGTCGCCGCGCAGATCACTGCCGGCAGCGCCCCGATGCCGTATGCCACCTACCTTTCCTGGCGCGGCCTCCTCGACCGTGAACCACCCCGGCGTCCGGACCCCGAGCCGCCCTACGCCCCGCCCGCGCACCGCCGCACCGCCTGGAAGTACGGCTTCGTCGCTTCCCGTTGCGAGAAGTGCGGCACCCGGCATCTGCCACCGGACCGGGTGTGCACCTCCTGCCGCAGCGTCGACGCGATGACCGACGAGCCGATGGAGCACGTGCGGGGGACGGTCGCCACGTTCACCGTCGACCGGCTGGCGCACACACCGAGCCCGCCGATGCTCGTGGTGGTCGTCGACTACGACGGCGGCGGCCGGTTCCGCTGCCAGCTCACCGACGCCACCGAGGCCGACGCCGTCATCGGCGCACGCGTGGAGATGACCTTCCGGCGCACGGTCACGGCGTCCGGCATCCACAACTACTTCTGGAAGGCCCGGCCGGTGCGCACGGGCGAGACCGAGGAGACACACGGATGAGCTCGCACGGAATCCGGGACCGGGTCGCGATCGTCGGCATGGGCTGCACGCCCTTCGGCGAGCACTGGAACCGATCGGCCGACGATCTGCTGGTGGACGCCGTGGGTGAGGCGGTGACCTCGGCGGGCATCACGATCGACGACATCGACGCGTTCTGGTTCGGCACCCAGGCCTCCGGCGTGTCCGGACTGACCCTGAGCCGGGCGCTGCGCCTGCCCCACAAGCCGGTGACCCGCGTCGAGAACATGTGCGCGACCGGCTCCGAGGCCCTGCGCAACGCCTGCTACGCCGTCGCCTCCGGCGCGTACGACGTGGCGATGGCGGTCGGAGTGGAGAAGCTCAAGGACTCCGGCATGTCCGGCCTGTCCGGTACGGCGATCCCGGGAGCGGGCGACGACAGCCGGGGCGAGATCACCGCCCCCGCCAACTTCTCCCTCCTCGCCCCTGCCTACGCCGCCAAGTACGGGCTGGCGGAAGAGGAGTTGAAGGACGTCATCACCCGTATCGCCTGGAAGAACCACGTCAACGGCGCCCGCAACCCACGCGCCCAGTTCCGCAAGGAGGTGCCGCTGGAACGCATCCGGTCGGCGCCGATCGTCGCGGGCATGCTCGGCGTGTTCGACTGTTCGGGTGTCTCGGACGGTTCCGCGGCGGCGATCGTCGTACGCGCCGAGGACGCCTACAAGTACACCGACAGGCCGATCTTCGTGAAGGCGCTGTCCTTCGTCGCGGGCCCGGCGGACGGGCTCCTCGACCCGGAGTACGACTTCACCACCTTCCCCGAGGTCGTCGCCTCCGCCCAGGAGGCCTACCGGCAGGCCGGTGTCACCGACCCGCGCGCCGAACTCGCGCTCGCCGAGGTCCACGACTGCTTCACACCCACGGAACTGGTGCTGATGGAGGACCTGGGCTTCGCCGAGCGCGGACAGGCATGGAAGGACGTCACGAGCGGGGCGTTCGACCTGGACGGCTCGCTGCCGGTCAATCCGGACGGCGGCCTCAAGGCCTTCGGCCACCCCATCGGCGCCTCGGGCCTGCGCATGATGTTCGAGGCCTGGCTGCAACTGCGGGGCGAGGCGCCCGCGGAGCGGACCGTGAAGTCCGTGGCCGAGGGGCGCTCGCTCGCCCTCACCCACAACCTGGGCGGCGGACCCGGCGAATGCGTGTCCTTCGTGTCCATCGTCGGCAGCGAACTCACCCAATAGAGAAGGCGGTTGGGGCATGGGACGACTCGACGGCAAGATCGCCGTCGTGACCGGGGCGGCGTCGGGCATCGGCGCCGCCACGGCACGTCGGGTGGCGGCCGAGGGCGCGCTAACGGTGGTCGCCGATCTGGACCTGGACGGCGCCGAGGCGGTGACGGAGGAGATCCGCGCCGCCGGGGGATCCGCGACGGCGGTCCAGGTCGACCTCGGTGACGTGGCGAGCGTACGGGCCATGGTGGCCGTGGCGGTCGAGACGTACGGCGGCCTCGACGTCCTGCACAACAACGCGGCGGCCACCCACCTGGCCGCCCGCCAGGACCTCGCCGTGGTGGACGCGGACCCGGCGGTCTGGGACGACACGATGCGCATCAACCTGCGCGGCACGATGGTCGCCATCCAGGCCGCCGTCCCGCACCTGGTCGCCCGCGGCGGCGGCTCGATCATCAACACCTCGTCCGGTTCCGGCCTCACGGGCGACCTGCGCAATCCCGCGTACGGCGCCTCCAAGGCCGCCCTCATCAACCTCACGCAGTACGTCGCCACCCAGTACGGCAAGCAGGGCGTGCGCTGCAACGCCATCGCGCCCGGCTTCATCGTCACGCCGGCCAGTTCCGGTTCGGCGCACGGCGCGATCCGGGAGGCGATGCTGCGCCATCACCTCACCCCGCGCCTCGGGAGCCCGGAGGACGTCGCCTCCGCGGTCGTGTTCCTCGCCTCCGACGAGTCCGCCTTCATCACCGGCCACACCCTGCGCGTGGACGGCGGACTGCTGTCCCACGCGCCGTACGTCGCGGACCTGCGGGACGCCTGACAGAGACCTACGAGAGCCGGAGGCGCCTGCGAGGCACCTCCGGCTCTCGGCCGTATCGCCTCTCAGGCCAGCGCCTCCGGCTCCAGGTCGCCCAGGTAGGCCGCCCGCACCGCCGGATCGCGGCGCACCTCCTCCGGCGTACCCGCGCAGATACGGCGTCCGAAGTCCAGGACCACGACCTGGTCGCAGACGCTCATCACCATGTCGACGTCGTGCTCGACGAGCAGGACGCCCATGCCCCAGTCCTCGGCCAGGCGCCGTACCAGGTGGGCCAGTTCCCGCGTCTCGTCGTCAGACAGCCCCGCGGCGGGTTCGTCGAGGAGCAGCACGGACGGCGAGGCCGCCACGGCCCGGGCGATGGCCAGCAGCCGCCGTTCCCCGTACGACAGATCGCCCACCGGCCGGTCCAGACTGTCCTGGAGACCGAACTCCCTCACGGCGATGAGCACATGGGACGGCAGCGGGCGAGTGCCGGGACGTACCAGGTCCGTGAGCCACGCCCATTTGCCAGGCCGGTCGCAGGCCGCGTAGAGGTTGTCCAGCACCGTCATGTCCTCGAACAGCTCCAGCGACTGGAAGGAGCGGCTCAGCCCCGCCGCGGCCCGCCGGTGCACCGGCGCACGGGTCACGTCCCGCTCGTCCAAGCGCACGCTGCCGGACTCGGCCCGGGTGAAGCCGGTGACGGCGTCGATGGCGGAGGTCTTGCCGGCGCCGTTGGGTCCGATGAGGCCCACGACCCGGCCCGGTTCGACGTCCAGCGTGAGCCCGTCGACGGCGACGACACCGCCGTAGCGCACGGTCAGGTCCCGGACGTGGAGGGGGAGCGGTGTGGCACGGGGCACGCCGGGTGCGGCGTCCTCTTCCACCGGTAGCGCGATGGCACCGCCCCTCGGGAACAGCCTTCTTGTGACGCCAGCGGCCTGCCGTCCGACCTCCTTGCCGATGCCGTCCTGGTTGCCCACCAGCGTCAGCACCAGGATGACCCCGCCGATCAGCGGCATCCACTCGCTCAGACCGGGCAGCACCCAGTCCCCGAACCGCGCCCCGACCGTGCCCGCGGCGAACGTGGCGCCGAACAGCGGGCCCACGAGGAAGCCGGCACCGCCGATGACGGCGAGCCCGAGCGCGGTGATGGAGTCGAAGCTGGCGAAGTCGGAGAAGACCACCGAGGTCGAGCGGAATCCGGTGAGCACTCCGGCGAGCGCGGCGACGGCCGAGGAGAGGCCGAAGGCGTACAGCTTGGCGGCGCGGACGTCGATGCCGAGGGCGGCGGCTGCCCGTTCGTTGGCGCGTACGGCGATGAGCCGGCGGCCGGTTCTGCTGCGCCGTACGTTCGCCACGACGAGCGTGGCGGCGACGAACAGCACGAGGACCACGGCGGCGTACCGCTGTGGATGGTCGACTCCGGAGATGCTGATGCCGAAGAGGGTCTGCTTGCCCACGGCGATGCCGTCGCTGCCGGTGGTCGTGGACAGGTCGGTGTTCTGGAAGACCATCGCCTCCAGTGTGGTGCCGAGGCCGAGTGTGATGATCGCGAGGTTGACTCCGCGGGTGCGGACGGCCGGGAGCGCGAACAGCAGGCCGATCGGGACGGTGCCCAACACGCCTGCCAGGAGGGCGAGTTCGAACGGCCAGCCCCAGTCGGCGGCGGCATGTCCGGCGATGAAGGCGCCGGTGCCGGCCAGGGCGTAGGCCGCGAGGGAGACCTGTCCCGCGTACCCGGTGACCACGATGATCGACAGGATGATCAGGCCGAGGACCAGGGTGCTGGTGATCGCGTCGGCCCACAGCGGTGTCGACAGGCTCACCAGCAACAGGCCGACCGCGACGGCGAACGCCAGCGGTACGGGGCGCACCCGACCGCTGCCCAGTGCCGGCAGCCGTTCCAGGAAGGTGCCGCGCAGCGGCAGCGCCCGGCCGCGTGCGACCAGCACCAGGGCGATGAAGAGGAAGGGGACGGAGGAGGCGAGACCGGTGACGCCGGTGCCGAAGCGGGTCAGCTCGGACTGGACGACGCCGATGGCCAGGCCGCCCGCCAGGGTGACGGGGAACGAGGAGAACCTGCCGATCAGCGCGGCGGCCAGCGCGCTCAGCAGGAGGGTGGTCAGGCCGGTGACCGACAGTCCGATGACCGGCACGATGAGGATGCCCGTCAGTCCGGCGAGCGCGGAGCCCAGGGCCCAGTTGCCGGTGGCGACGAGGTCGGGGGACCAGCCCAGCGAGGCGGCGACGTGCTCGTTCTCCGCGACCGCGGTGGTGCCCAGGCCGAACAGGGTGCGCCGGTAGAGGAGATGGAGCACCGCGGTGACGGCGAGGGCGATGCCGAGCAGCCAGACACGGTCCTCGGAGACCGTGGCGCCGGCGATCGTCAGCAGCCGGGTGGGCAGCTTGCCCGGCACCAACTGCAGGCTGTCACCGTAGCGTTTGACGGCGACGGCGGTGAGCACGATGAACACCGCGAGGGTGCCGACCAGCCGGGCCAGTGACGACGCCCTGCGTAGGGGCCTGATCACCAGGAGATGGGTGAGCACGCCCAGCGCCGCGGAGGTGAGCACCCCGCAGGCGACGGCCGGCCAGTACGGCACGCCCTCGTTCGCGGCGAGTTCCCACTGCACGTAGGCGCCGGCCATCCCGATCGCGCCGTGCGCGAGGTTGAGGACGCCGGAGCCCCGGTAGACCAGCACGATGCCGTGCGCGGTGAGGGCGTAGAGCGCACCGAGGCCCAGGCCCAGCAGTGCGAAACGCAGGATGTCGTCCATCGGGTGAACCTCCCAGGGACATGCCAGACAGCATATTTATTTAAATAATTGTGCCGAGAGTACTTCACTAACCAGAAAACGCACCCCATGCTGTTCGCCATCTCGATGACGAGCCCCGCGGAGGGACCATGAACGACTCACGCCGACGCAGAACCGCAGCAGCGACCTGTCTCGCGGTGACCGGAGCACTGCTCGCCGCCGGCTGCGGGGGAGAGGCGTCCGGCAGTTCGGCCGAGACCTCCTCCCTGAAGGGCACCCCGGTCAAGGTGATGGTCTGGAACCCGGAGGACACCCAGGGCAGCGCCCAGCCCGGGGTCCGGCTCACCGCCCAGGCCTACGAGAAGTGGATCAACGCCAACGGCGGGATCAAGGGCGGCCCGCTGAAGGTGCTGACCTGCAACGAGAAGAACGACCCCGACGAGGCCGAGAAGTGTGCCCAGCAGGCCGTGGCCGAGAAGGTGGTCGCGGTGGTGGGGTCGTACAGCCTCGCGGGCGACCGCTACATGCCCATCCTGCAGAAGGCCGGCATCCCCTACATCGGCGGCACCGGGGTCTCCGCGGCCGAGTTCTCCAACCCGCTGTCGTTCCCGGTCAACGGCGGCACCCCGGTGGTGTTCGCGGCCCACGGCCGGCAGCTGGTGCAGGACGGCTGCAAGAAGATCTCCGGCGTCCGGTACGACCTGGCGGCCGCCGCCATCGTCTCGCAGTTCCTCACCCTCGGCGCGGTCTCGGCGGGCGGGGCCCCGCCCAAGGACCTCAAGGTGCCGCTCACCGCCACCGACCTCGCCCCGCAGGTCGCCGCCACCAAGGGCAGTGACTGCGTGAGCGTCATCCTGGGCACCGCCTCGGGCCTGTTCGTGAAGTCGTACATCCAGTCCGGTGCGAAGACGAAGCTCGGCAGCGTCGTCGGCAACCTCACCCCGCAGCTGGCCGCGAGCACCGGCGGAAGCGGCAGCCCGCTGGAAGGCGCCGCGATCACAGGGTACTTCCCGCCGACCTCCGACCCGGCCTGGAAGGACTTCCTCGCGGCCACCAAGGGCGACAAGGACATCGACGTCACCAACGGCGCCAACGAGACGACCTGGGTGGCCTTCAAGGTCCTCACCGAGGCAGCCGGCAAGCTGCCCTCGATCTCGGCGAAGACCCTCGTCCAGGAGCTGAACACCACCTCGGGCATCGACACCGGCGGCCTGACCCCCGCACTGAACTGGAAGGCCTCGACCGCCCTGCCGATCAAGGGGCTGAATCGCATCCACAACACCACCGCCACCGAACTGACCATCCGCGACGGCAAGATCGAGTGGGCGAAGGCGGGGTCGACCTTCGTCGACGTCCGCAAGGTCCTCACGGCCATCCCGGCCGGCTGACCGAAGGGGAACGTCCGTGCACGACACCGAGCCCCTCATCGAAGCCCGCGCCCTGTCCGCCGGATACGGCAACCAACCCGTCCTGCGCGACCTCGACATCGAGGTCCGCCCCGGCGAGGTCGTCGCCCTCCTCGGACCGAACGGCGCGGGCAAGACCACCACACTGCGGGTGCTGTCGGGCGAGATGGCCCCGATGGGCGGCGAGGTGCGCTGGCTGGGCGACTCCGCCCGCACTCCGCTGCACCGCCGTGCCCGCCAGGGCCTGGCGTACGTCGGCGAGCGGGCGGTCCTCACCCGCCTCGACACCGCGGACAACCTACGGGTCGGCCGGGTGACGACCGAGCAGGCCCTGGAACTCTTCCCCGAACTGGAAAAACGCCTGAGGACCGGCGCGGGCATGCTCTCGGGCGGCGAACAGCAGATGCTGTCGCTGGCGCGCGCCCTGTGCCGGGCCCCCAGACTGCTTCTCGCCGACGAACTGTCCCTGGGCCTTGCCCCGTTGGTGGTCGACCGCCTGCTGCGCGCCGTGCGCGAGGCGGCCGACCGCGGCCTGGGCGCCTTGCTGGTCGAACAGCATGTGCGCAAGGTTCTGGACATCGCGGACCGCGTCTACGTCCTGCACCGCGGCCGCGTCACCATGACCGGCACCCCGGAGGAACTGCGCGGAAACCTGGCCGCGATCGAGTCGTCGTACCTCGCCGAGAAGACCACGTACGCAACTGATTGAGGTAGATGCTGTGGCAAGCGCACGCGAGCAGATCCGATCCCTGGCCCTGTCCGGCGACACCTTCGAGCAACCCGCCGCCACCATGAGGGAGTTGCAGCTCGAAGCGGCACGGGAGGCCTTCGCCGCCCACCGCGAGCGCATCCCCCTGCTGCGGACCCGGGCCGAGGAGACCGACGTACGCGAGGTCACGGCCCTGGCCGACCTCGTACCCCTCCTCTTCTCCCACACCAGCTACAAGTCGTACCCCGTCTCCCTCATCACCGCCGGCCGCTGGGACCGGCTGCTGCGCTGGTACACCACCGTCTCGGCGCTCGAACCGGCGGACGTCGACGTCGACGTCGACGGCGTACGCGACATCGACGAGTGGACCGAACGCATCACGGCAGCCGGCCACCGCCCGTACATCACCAGCGGCACCTCCGGAAAGGTCTCCTTCCTCAACTGCTCCCAGAGCGACCTGAGTTTCCTGCACGACATCCTGGAGAACCTCACCTGCTGGCCCGACCCGCTCCCGCCCAAACCCACCCGCCACGGCTACCTCCTCGCACCGGCCAGCGGCCCGATGCGCTCCATCGACGGCTTCCGCTGGCACGCGGAGGTCTTCGCGCTCCCCGGCGAGACCCGTCTGCTGACCGAGGACCCGCTGCGGGTCTCCGAGCTGATGAGCAGCGCCCTGCTGCGCCGGCGGATGGCGGAGGGCACCGCGACCCCTCAGGAGATCAGCTCCTTCGAGAGCGTCTCGGCCGCCCGGGAGCAGGAACTCGACGCGGCCGTGACCCGCATCGTCGACGACATCTGGGAGCACCGCCACGAGCCGCTGCTGATCGCCGGGATGAACAACCAGCAGTTCACCCTGATCCAAGCCCTGCGGGCCCGCGGTGTCCCGGACGGCAGCCTCCACCCCGAGACCCTGGTGCTCAGCGGCGGCGGCAACAAGGGCCGCGCCCTGCCGGACGACTACCAACAGCAGCTCGCCGCCTTCTACGACGGTGTCCGGCGGGTCCGCAGCTACGGCATGACGGAGCTCCAGGGCTCCTGCCTCGCCTGCGAGAAGGGCAACTACCACGTGCCGCCGTGGGTGATCCCGCTGGTCCTCGACCAGGAGGGCGAAACCCTGCTCAATCCCGAACACGGCGTCGTCCAGGGCCGGTTCGCCTTCCTGGACGTCTCCCTCGAAGGCCGCTGGGGCGGACTGATCAGCGGCGACCGGGTCTTCGTCGACTTCTCCGCGTGCGGCTGCGGCCGACCGGGACCGGCCGTCCTGCCGGACATCCAGCGCTACGGCGACCTCGGCGGCGACGACAAGATCACCTGCGCGGCGACCCTCGACTCCTATGTGCGGGGGATGATCCACGGATGAGCACGACGACCCACGACAGCAACGTGGCAGAGCGGGTGGCGGTCGTCCACGTCCTGCGCGGTGAGGTCGACGACGGCCCCCGTGCCGAACACGGCCGCCCGGGAGCCGCCTTCACCGCACCGGCACTCGACCTGGACCGCCTGGTGTGGCCCCGCACCGAACCCGGACCGGCCTTCCACGTACCCACCGCCGAGATCGTGGACCTGCTGGTGGAGACGGGCGAGGCCCTGAAGGCGGACCGGAACGGCCTCCTCGCCGAAGCCCTGGACCGCATGGTCCGCGTCAGCACGCTCCCCGCCGAGGTGCTCCGGCGCGCCTACGCCGTGCTGTGGCGCAGCTTCCAACGCCCCCATCTGTACGCCCAGATCGACCACGAGCTCGGCGGGGCGGACGTGCTCGACGGCTGGCGCGAGGTACGGCTGCCCGAGAACCGGATCGCGGCCACACGAGCCTTCCCGCCACGCCTCGTGCACATCATCGCCGGCAACGCCCCCGGCGTCGCGGCGATGTCCGTCGTACGCGGCGCCCTCACCAAGGGCGTCAACCTCCTCAAACTGCCCTCCAACGACCTGTTCACGGCGACCGCCATCCTGCGCACCATGGCCGCCGTGGCACCCGGCCACCCCGTGGTGCGCTCGTTCTCCGCGGTGTACTGGCGCGGCGGCGATCAGGCGGTGGAGAGCGTGCTCTTCCGGCCGCAGTTCTTCGACAAGCTCGTCGCCTGGGGCGGGGAAGCCACCATCCGCGGCGCGTTGAAGTACGTCGGCCCGGGATTCGAGCTCGTCTCCTTCGACCCCAAGACGTCCATCTCACTGATCGGCCGGGAGGCCTTCGCGTCGGACGAGGCCCTGGCGCACGCCGCCGACGTGGGCGCCGCGGACGCGACGTTCTTCAACCAGCAGGCCTGCGTGGCCAGTCGCTTCCAGTTCGTCGAGGGCTCGCCGGAGGACGCCGACCGCTACGCCGCCCTGCTGTGCGAACGCCTGGGAATAGCAAGGGAGTTCAGCTCGGCCGACGGCCCGCGGGTCAGCGGTGAACTCCGCGAGGAGATCGACGTACTGCGTTCCCTCGCGCCCGACTACCGGGTGTGGGGCGGATACGACGGCAGCGGCCTGGTCATCCGCTCACCCGAACCGGTGGACTTCCACCCCGACGGAAAGATAGTCAACGTCGTCCCGGTCGCCACGCTGTCCGACGCCGTCGCGCACGCCGGTGTCGCCACCCAGACGGTCGGCGTGTACCCCGACGCCCGCAAGGCTGACCTGCGCGACGCCCTCGCCTGCGCCGGGGTCCAACGCGTGGTCTCCCTCGGCCGGGCGGGCGGTATGCCACCAGGGCTCTCCCACGACGGCTTCTACCCGCTGCAACGGCTCATGCGGTGGGTGAACGACGAATGACCCTCGACGAGCCCCCGACGACCGTCGTCGCGACGACGGACATCGGGGGGACGGGATCAGGCCCGCCGTCATGAGACCGTGAAGTCCTGGAACTCCGCGATTCCACGGGCGCTGGTCCAGCCGTTCGCGGCCGTCATGAAGACCCCCACGTCCTGGGTGCCGGCGGCGCCGCCCGGCGTGGCCGTGCCGATAGTGGTCCACGTCGTGCCGTCGGTGCTGGCCTCGCCCGTGTAGGCGGAGCCGGCGCGGGTCAGGCGCAGGAACACGGGTGCGGTGAAAGAGCCGGCCATTTTGATCGAGTCGAATGCCCCGTCCTGGCCGGAGTCCCACGACAGCACGCAACCATTGGACGGCGTCACGGCCAGGTTGACGTACCCGGGCGAGCCGTCGGCCGACAGGTCGTTACGCACGATCAGTCCGGCGCGGGCCCAGCCGCCGGTGCTGTCCTGCGAGACGACCTTCACCGTGGCGGTGGAGGCGGCCCCGAACGCGCCCGCGCGGTGGATGGCACCGAACTGGTTGGTGCCCGCCCACAGGTCGGCGCCCGCGCCCTCGATGGCCAGCGCCGTGCCCAACTGGCCGAAGACGGCGTCGTTGAAGCTCACGGTCCGGTACGGGTCCCGCACTCCTGTCGCCGCCATGAGCCGCACAGACGCCGCGGCCGTCCCCCTGGGCGAGCCCGCCGAAGCGCCGCTGCGGTAGGTGGCGGTGGCCGGGACACGGGTCACCAGGTCGGTGACCGTACCCGTGAGCGTCAGCTCGAAGTCCGCCGAGAACGTCCGGCCCGGTGCGACCGAGGCCGCGGTCACCGCGCCGACCGGCTTGGCGGTCATCCCCTTGGGCGCCTGGACGGACAGTGTCACCGTGGTGGCCGGCGCGAACCCGTTGCGGTTGGTGAAGGCCACCGTGACGGTGACGGCGCCGCCCTCCGTCACCGCGCCCTTGGGGGAGGAAGCGGTGAGGGTGGCCTGGTGCGGGTCGGCGGCCAGGGTGTCGTGGACCCGCCGCGCCAGCTTGTGGACGTCACCGGTGGTCTTCGTCGGGTAAGTGTCGTGCCGGTGCGCCCAGTTGTCCTCCAACACGAACCAGTCGATCGCCTTCGGCGCGCGATTCTCCTTCAAAGCCCGGGACAGTTCCTGGAAGTACGTCTTCCAGCGGGTCAGATAGAGGCCGCCGACCAGCCCGGACCACTCCCGGTTGGCGTAGTCGTGCAGTCCTTCCTCGCTGCTGGCCCGGCCGCCCCAAGTGGTGATGATCGACCGTGCGTCGTACTCCAGTTGGTCCTTCTCGGCCCTCGTGCCGCCCCAGGAGCGGGCGTCGGCCAGCCACCGGCCGAGCAGGTGCTGCCCGCTGGTGGCCAGCACCTTGTCCATGAGCTTCATCCAGTCCAGCCAGATGCCGGTGAGCTCGTCGAAGCGGGCGCGGTCGGCCGTGTCGTAGGCGGCCTTGATCTGCGGCAGCAGCATCCGGCTGCGGTTGGACAGCACCTGCCGGGCCACGTCGGCCAGGTCGTACCGGTAGGCCGAGCTTTCGCGCAACGCGGGTGCCACGTGCAGGAGTTCGGTCAGTGCTCGGTCGAAGACGGTGGTGTCGTAGCGGTCCGCCTCCGGTCCCCATGCCGCGGCCTTGTTCGCGCCCAGGCTAGGGCGAGCCCCGAACAGGCCGTCGGGTGCCTCGCTCCAGGCGTCGGCGCGGGTCATGCCGTACGCCGTGTCGCGGAGGGTCTGCCAGGCGGCGAGGGCGTGCGGGTCCTCGGCGCCGTACCGGGACACGGCGTACGAGGCGAACCAGTCGTCGAGGTCGATCGTGCCGGGTGTCCAGGCCAGGTCGGTGAGCAGAGCCAGCGCGGCGTGATTGTTGTCGGCGCCCTCCGGCATGGCGGCGATACCGGCCAGGGCGCTGTCAGCCTTGTCCCGCCACTTCGGGTACTGCTCCACCCAGTCGGGGGCGTTGGCGCCCATCGGGGTGTGGCCGCCGAAGTTCCAGATGCTGCCGAACGCGTAGGGGGTGCCGCCCCAGTCGCTCTCCCGGTCGGTGACCGTGGTGTAGCGGTCGGAGAGGCCGTCGACGACGAACATCCCGGACTTGTCGACGGCGTCGAGGATGTCCTTGCTGGGGTTGTTCTGCCAGCCGAGGATGGCCCAGACGGCGCCGGGGTGGGCCGTGCGCAGCGCCGCCTCCACGGCCTTCGCGGCCTCTCCCACGGGTACGTCGCCGGGGTTTCCGCCTTCGTGCAGCAGGTCCATCTTGTACATCGAGCTGTCGCCGAAGCGATCCGACTGGGCACGGTAGAAGGCGGCGGCGACCTCCGCGAACGCCGTCGTGCGCGGATCGAGCCAGTCGGGTCGCTTGAAGGCGCCCCAGTCGCCCTGGGGCACGACCCGCGCGTCTCCGCCGTTCCTCGCCACGAACCCGTCGGGCACGGTCCCGAAGTAGCCGGGCAGCACCGGGGTCATGCCCAGGTCCCGCAGCCGGTCGGTGATCTTCGCGGCGAGGTCGGCGCGCTTCTCGATGAGCCGCCGGGACACCGGGCCGCCGAACCCCGACATGTTCTGCAGCAGCCACCACGGCTGATGAGCCGGGGCCGGTATCCACGCCCGCAACTCCGCGTCGGAGTAGCCGAATTGGCGGAAGGTGTCGTAGTAGACGGCGTCGGCGCCGGTGTAGACGAGGACCTCGTTGACGCCGTGCAGGGCGAGGACGTCCAGTTCCCGTTCCCAGGCGTCCCAGTCGCGGTAGGGGCCGGTGTAGCCGTCGTTGGTGTCGTTGAGGGCGAACCGGTGCGGCACGTTGGCCGTCGCGGCGATCTCCCCGTCGGGGGCGGGCAGCAGCCGGGGCAGGTCCAGCTGTTCACCGTTCCAGGAGATGTCGGCCTTCGCCGCCCGCGCGAGATAGGTGTTCAGTCCGGTGAGAAGCACCGCCGGGCTGGTGCCCTGAACGGTGATCGCACCGGCCCGGCCGGTTACGCGGAACCGGTCGGCGCCGCCGGGGGCCAGCGCGCGGAGCGTGACCTGCCGGTGGTGACCGGGCAGCAGCCGGCGCAGCGCCACCGATGCCGGGGTCGTGTCGAACGGCTTCGCGGCCTGGCCGACCGGCCCCGGAGCCGCGTGCGCGCCCTGCGGCGGGGACAGCAGCACCACACCGCCGAACGCGGCCGCTCCCGTCAACAGACCTCTGCGGCTGAGGGGTTGATTGCCTGTCATGGACGTTCCTCTCAGGACTTTCCGGATCTTTCGAGCTCAGGTCGGCTCGGCCGCACCGCGGCTCGGATCAGGCGACGGTCATCGCGAAGATGTGCAGGGCGGGACCACCGCCGCTGCCCACGCCCTCGCCGACCTTCGGCAGCACGACGGAGTGCAGTGCCTTTGTCTGTAGGTCGACACCGAACGTGAACAGGCTGACCGGGTTGTCGTCGCGGCCCGACGGAAGATTGCGGTACGGCAGCACGACCGCCGCGGAGGCGTACGCCCCGTACCAGTCGGGGACGTCCACGGAGAAGTCCTGCTCGGTGCCGTCCGTGTACAGGACCTTCCCGGTGCCCTGGCCCGCGCCCCAGGTGCTGGTGCCGAGAAAGGCCAGCCGCCTGCCCGTGTCGGACAGCCGTACGCTCTGGCCGAGCGACACCACGTTGTCCTTGCTGCCCGGCTCGGTGTCCGGCCAGGTGAAGGCGGTTCCGTCGTAGGTGACCGTGGCGCCGGGGGTGAGGCCGACCGACGCGAGCGCCTCGGCGGACAGGCTGGAGCGCGAGCCGTCGATGTCGGCGGTGGAGGTGGCGTCGTCGGAGGAGATCCCGGCGTTGTCGAACGCGCCGGCCAGTGACCTGTAGGGGAGTTGGAGCAGCGAGGTCGCGCGGGCGCAGTCGGATCCGTGCTCGTGCACGTCGAAGACCGCGTGGGCGATGAGCGGGACCGTGCCCTCGGCGTCGTCGGACAGCCGGGTCTTCCAGGTCCGGGTCACCGACCGGCCGGGCGTCACCGTGCCGAGGGGGATCGTCCGGCCGGTGCCGCCGTCGGCGGAGAAGCACAGCACTGTGCCGTGCAGCGCGATCCGTGCGGTGTTGGTGAGTTCGGCCGTCAGGGTCACCGCCTCACCGGGACCGGGGGCGGCCGGCTGGAAGGTGAGCGAGACGGGCGGCGTGAGGAAGTCCTCCTCGGGGCGGTAGCGGCTCATGCTTCCTCCACGGACACGGTGAAACGGTCGAAGACCGCGCGGACGGTCGTGCCGGGATAGTTGGTGTTGACCGCGCTGGCGACCACGCCCGCGTCCATGGCCCCACTCGCCGAGGGCACCGTGACGCTCGCGACCTCGGTCCAGGACAGCAGGTTGGTGGTGCTGTACACCGTGTACGTGGTGCCGGAGCGGACCAGCCGCAGCCAGGACGGGTGCGCCGAACCGCCGCCGCCTGCCCAGGTGTCGAGCCGCCCGTCGCCGTCGCTGTCGGTCATGAACTCGAGGCCGTACCGCAGCGACATCGTCAGGACGGCGTAGCCGCCCTTCTCGGGCGCGGTCAGGTCGTTGGCGACGGCGATGCCGTACTTCGCGGTGGGGTTGTCGGTTCCGGTGAGGCCGACCGCCTCGACCTGCACGACACTCGACTCGGTGACGGAGCCGGGGAGGTGGATGACGCCCTTCTCGTCGGTGCCGCCGGACAGGTCGCGGCCGCCCGCCCAGATCACCAACTGGCTGCTGTACTGGGCGAATTCGGCGCCTTCGGCGGTGGTGAACGTGCGGAATGGATCCCGCACCTCGTTGGGTACGTAGGGCAGCGTGAACGTCTTCGCGGACCGTACGGAGTCGGTGCTGCGTCCGTCGATGTCGAAGACGAGGTGCGCGGTGAACGCCACGTCTCCGGCCACGTCGGCCGGCATGGTCGTGTCCCAGCGGCGGGTGGTCCGCGTGCCGCGCCGCAGATCGCCGAGCGGTACGGTCTTCGCCGCGGTGACGGCGCCGGGGCCGATCAGATGGAGCACGGCGTTACGGAGCGGGAAGGGACAGTCGTTGGTGAGGACCGCCGTGGCGGTCACCGTGTCGCCACCGGCGGGCTCGGCCGGCTCGGTGGTGACGGTGAGCGTGGGCCCCAGGGTGTCGAACTCGGTTGCGTTGCGGACTCCCATGCGGCTCACCGGTTCCAGTCGACGGTGAAGACGTTGGCGATGCGGCTGGGCAGGGAGGACGGGATGGTGATGTGGATCTTTCCGTCGCGGCGGGTCCACCTCAGGTTGCCGCTCGTGCCGAGGAGTTTGATCCGCGAGGTGGCGCTGATCGGGATGTCGCCGGGTAGGGAGAGGGTGCCGTTGGGCGCCCCCAGGACGATGATGTTGAACTTGCCGGGGGAGACGGTGTAGCGGATGCCGAGCGGGCCGCCTTGCTCCTCTGCCCGCACCCAGGGCGCGGATCCGTAGATCGCGGGGCCGTTGACCTTCAGCCAGGCGCCGATGTCCCGCAGGCGTTCCTGCATGATGCCGGGGATGGTGCCGTCGGCCTTGGGGCCGATGTTGAGCAGCAGATTGCCGTTCTTGCTGACCACGTCGGCGAGCAACTGGATCAGGAACTCGGAGGTCTTGTAGTCCTCGTCCGGCTCGTGCTTGTTGTAGCCCCAGGAGTAGCCGATGGTCATGCAGCACTCCCACTTCTGCGGGTCCATCGTGGGGTTGGTGCGCTGCTCGTACGTCGCGAAGTCGAAGTGGGTGTCGAACCGGTCGTTGATCACGACACCCTTGGGCTGCTTACGGTTCTTGGCCCGGTTGTAGTAGTGGGCCATGGCTTCTTCGCTGCGCCAGGGCGGGTTGCCGGTGGGTCGGAACCACTGTCCGTCCGCCCACAGCAGTTCCGGGTCGTAGCGGTCGATGATCTCGTGCAGCTGCTTGAGCTCGTAGTCGCCGACGTAGTCCGTCACCGGCTTGTAGCCGGTCAGCGGGATCTCCTTGTCGGTGTAGAAGTTGCGCATGGGCCGGCCGATCGACGGGTTGAAGAACTCGCCGAGCGAGTAGTACAGGCCCGGCCGTACGGTGCCGCGCTTGCGGGCCGCCGTCATCAGCTCGCCGACGAGGTCGCGCTTGGGGCCGTACGCCACGGAGTGACGGTTCGTCACCTTGCTGGGGTAGAGGGCGAATCCGTCGTGGTGCTTGCTGGTCAGCGCGAAGTACTCGGCGCCCGCCTGCTCGAACAGCCTGACCCACGCGTCCGGGTCGTAGTTCTGCGCGGTGAACTGCGGGATGAGGTCGTCGTAGGTGACGTTCTCGCCGTAGGTGTCGCGGTGGTACTTCCACTCGGCGGTGTCCTTGGTGCTCTGGTACCACAGGTACCACTCGGAGGCGCTTCTCGGTGTCGCGCCCGCGATGGCCGAGTAGATGCCCCAGTGCACGAAGATGCCGAACTTGGCGTCCTTGTACCAGCGCGGCACCGGGTGGGTGTCGAGCGACGCCTTGGTCGGCTGGTAGTCGGCGATGCCGTTGCCGGTCAGGCCTGTGCCGGTGAGGGCCTGGGCGGTGCCGGGCGGGGCGAGGAGCACGGCGCCGCCTACGGCGGCAGCCGTGGTCATGAAGTGCCTGCGATTGACTGCCATTTCGGTGCCTCTCACTTAGTCGTGGAGAAGGAGTCGAAGACCGCGGTGGTGGTCTGGCCGGGGTAGTTGAGGTTGACGGCGCTCGCGACCAGGCCCGCGTCGCCTTCGCCGCTCGCGGACGGCACGGTGGCGGCGGCGACCTGCTGCCAGGCGGTTCCGTCGGCACTGGCGTAGGCCGTGTACGCGGTGCCGTCACGCACGAGCTTCAGCCAGGCGGGGTGGTAGGAGGAGCCGCCGCCCGCCCAGGTGTCGAGCTTTCCGTCGCCGTCGCTGTCGGTCAGGAACTCCAGGCCGAACTGCGCGGACATGGTCAGCACGGCGTAGCCGCCCTTCTCGGGCGCGGTCAGGTCGTTGGCGACGGCGATCCCGGCCTTGGCGGAGGGCCCGCTGCCGGTCTGCCCGACGACGCGGGCCGTCACCGAGCCGACGGCGGGTGCCGCGCCGGGCAGGTAGACCGCGGCTTTCTCGTCCTTCCAGCCGGACAGGTCCTGACCGCCCGCCCAGATCGCGAACTGGTCGCCGTTCTGCGCGAATTGGGCGTCTTCGGCGGTGGCGGTCGTCCGGTACGGCGCCTGCACACCGGACGGGACCGGGGTGACCGTGGCGTCGACCTCGTCGGTGTCGAACCGTTGGCGGCCGGCTTGGCGGTAGGAGCTGCGGACCTCCAACGGGTGGATGCCCCAAGCGGTTTCGGAGCCGGGGGTGGCGGTCCAGGTGACGGTGGTGCTCTTGCCGGGGCCGAGGGTGCGCAGACGTGCGCCGCCCGCCGGTTCGGCGGACCAGCCGGCCGGGAGCTCCAGCCGGGTGCGGAGTCCGGTGGCGGCCGTGCGGCCGTCGTTGGTCAGCGTGGCCGTGATCTTCGTGCCCTGGTCGCCGGTCTGCAGACTCGGCCGGTACGGGGTGAGGCGGACGCGGGTCGAGGGGCAGTCGCGCGCCACGCGCAGGCCGGGGAGGTCGATGGCGTCGGCGAAGGCCTTCATCCCGGTGTCGTTGGGGTGCAGATGGTCACCGGAGTCGAACGCGGCGGCATAGCGGGTGGGGTCGTCAGGGTCGCGTACCGCCCGGTCGAAGTCGGCGTACCCGTCGAGGATCCCGCCGGAGCCCCGGACGAACGCGTTGACCTTCTGCCGGTCGGCCTCCTTGGCCTCGGTCCACCAGTCGCCCCAGCCCCGGTACGGGACGACGGTCGCGCCGATCAGCCGCAGGCCGCGGGCGTGCACGCGCCGGGCGATCTCCTTCATGCCGTCGATCACCTGGTCGCCGGTGGCGCCGCCCCAGCTGAGGTCGTTGACACCCTCGAAGAGGACCACTGTGCGGGCGTTCGGCTGGGTCAGGACATCCCGCTCCAGCCGTTCGAGCGCCGAGGGGTTGCCGTTGGTTCCGGCGGTGATCCGGTTGCCGCTGATGCCCTCGTTCAGCACTCCGGCGGTAGTCGTGCAGGTGGACAGCCGGGTGGCCAGGTGGTCGGGCCAGCGCCGGTTGGCGTTCGACGTGGAGGACGCCCCGTCGGTGATGGAGTCGCCGAGCGCCACGACCGAGCCGGCCGCGTTGCCGCCCCGCACATCGACGCCGGTCAGGAACGGGAAGGTCGAGTCGGTCCTCGTGAAGGCGCCTCCCGCGGCGTCCCCGGCGTGGTCGCCGCCGCCGTCGGACGTCCAGTAGACGGTCTGCAGGCCCATCCAGTGCTGGCTGATGTGGGTGAGCCGGCCCGGGAAATACAGGCTGACCACCAGGTCGCTCAGGGCGGGCACGGTGAGCCGCACCTGGTCGCTGGCCGCCTGCCCGCCCGCCGGGATCGTCACCTCGCTCTTCCCGCCGAAGCTCAGCTCGCGCGGCTTGGTGACGGCGCTGCCGCCGTCACGCAGTCCGACCGTCGCGTGCCCGATCGTCACCGGCGCGGTGGTGAAGTCGTTGGTGAGCCGGATGCGCACGCTGGACCCGCCCGCGCTCACCCGCACCGGGATGCGCACGGTCACCTCGGAGGTGCCCGGGTCGTACGCGGCGTGCTGGGCGGTCGCCCAGGTCCCCGTCCAGCGGTGCGTCCCCCCTCCCGCCTCCGTCTGGTGTGCCGGTGCCGCCCGCGCCACGGGGACCGCCGGGAGCAGCAGCCCTGCCAGCACAGCAAAGATGGCAGCCAGTCCTCTTCGGTGTCCGACAACTCCGAGCACTACGGGTCCTCCTCAGGAACAGCCGCGGCCGAGGCCGAGCGAGGTCAGGTCGATCGAGTCGGCGAACGCCTTCATGCCGGCGTCGTTGGGATGCAGATGGTCGCCGGAGTCGTACGCCTCGCCGAGCCGCTGCGGGTCCGCCGGATCGCGAACCGCCCGGTCGAAGTCGGCGTAGTCGTCGAAGACGTGGCCGGAGTGCCGTACGAACGCGTTGACCTGCAGACGCCGGGCCTCCGTCTCCTCGGTCCAGCCGCCCCAGGTGAAGCCCTTGTACGGGGTGATCGTGGCGCCGACGACCCGCATCCCGCGCTGGTGGGCCCGGCTCGCGATGGTCTTCATCCCGGCGATGATCTGCTCGGCGCTCGCCCCGCCGAGGTCGTTGATCCCCTCGAAGAGGATCAGGGTCCTGGCCCCCGGCTGGGACAGCACATCCCGTTCGAGGCGGTCCAGCGCGGAGGGGTTGGTCTCGGTCCCGGCGGTGATCCGGTTGCTGGTGATGCCCGCGTTGAGCACCCCGGCGCCGGGCCGGCAGGCGTTCAGCCGCGCGGACAGCAGGTCGGGCCAGCGCCGGTTGGTGTCGGCCGTCGAGTAGGACCCGTCGGTGATCGAGTCGCCGAGCGCCACCACCGCCCCCGCCCCGGGCGCGCTCACATCGACGCCGGAGAGGAACGGCCAGCTCGTGGTGGTCCAGGTGAAGGCGTCACCGCCGGGGTCGGCGGCATGGTCACCGGCCTGGTAGTCCGTCCAGTACACGGTCTGCTGCGCCCACCAGTGGTCGGTGATGTGCGAGACCTGACCGGACAGATAGAGGCTGACCACCAGGTCGGCACCTGCGGGCAGCGGGAACCGGACCGGGTCGCTGACCGCTGTGCCGCCCGCCGGGATCGTCACCTGCCGCTTCCCGCCGAACCGCACCTCGTACGGCCGCTTGACCGAGGAGCCGCTGTCGCGCAGCCCCACGGTCGCGTGACCGATCGTCACCGGCTCGGTGGCGTAGGCGTTGGACAGCCGGACGCGTACCCGGGAGCCGCCGACGCTGGTGCGCACCGGCATCCGCACCGTGACCTCGGACATGCCCGAGACCTCGTAATGCTCGCTCGGGGCCGTGGCCCACGTGCCGGTCCAGCCGTGCCCGTGGCGGTGGCCGTCGGTCTGCTGTCCGGCCCCGGCGGGCGCCACCGGCCCCGCCAGGACGGCGATGAGCGCCAGTAGCAGGGCGATGGGCCCGCCACGTATCGCATGCATCCGGACGGCCATCAGGAACCGCCCGTACAGGTCAGCCTGGCGTTCGCCCAGTCTGCGTGGTCGCTGGAGACATCGCCGCCCCCGTCAACCAGCAGGTCCAGCCAGCGGGCGCCGGACACGTCCACGTCGACGGCGGTGCCTCCTTCGGAGCCGGACACGACCGGGGTGGTGGCGAGGGTGCGGCCGTCGGCGACCACCTGGAAGGAGACGCTGCCGCCGTCACCGACCTCGTCGTCCACCCCGGCGACGGCGGTGAACCGGGTGCAGCCGCCCCCGAGATAGACCCGGACCTGGCTGTTCGCGTGGACGCCGAGACCCTTGCCGTAGTCGGCACCGGCGATGGTGAGCGTACGTCCGTCACCGGCGGCGGCCTCGCCGTTGGACTGGTCCTTCTCGACGGGACCCCAGCCGTTGACCGCCTTGACGAGGGTCAGATCGCTGACGTACGCGTCCTTGGCGAGTCCTGGCGGCGGCACCTGCACGGCCCGCTCGCCGGTCACCGTGGATGGATGGCCCTTCTGCTGCAGCGCAGCAGTCGCGGACAGCACGGCGTAGTGAACCGGGTCGGCGGGCGGCGTCACGGTGTACACGGCGGTCACCGACGCGCCGGGCCTGACCCGGGCAAAGCCGGTGGCCCCGTCCGCGGTCGCGGTCCAGCCCTCCGGGACGGTCAGCGACAGCTTGACGTCGCGAGCGGTGGGGGCGTCCTTCGGCACGGTCAGCGTGACGGGGACCTTGGTGGCCACGCCGGTGCTCAGGAAGGGCTCGGCGTCCACGGAGACCCGGGCCCCGGCGTCCGGCATTGCGTACGTCTTCGCGTCGTACGAGGGTGCGGCCACGGTGTTCACCTTGATCCCGCCGGCCGTCGCGCCGAGGTCGACGAGTTTCGCCGAACCGGGGCCCGCCGCCTTGCCGTTTGACCACACCGCCAGGGCGATGCTGTTGTCGCCCTGCTCGCGCAGGATGCCCTTGGGGATGACGAAACGGGTCTGGGGTCCGATGGCGGGCAGATAGCGTCCGATCAGCCAGCCGTTGACGAAGATCTGCGCCCGGTAGGCCGTGCTGCCGCCCTCGGGCTCCGCCAGGTCCAGCGCGATCGCGTTGTCCTGGCCCTTCGGCAGGTCGAGATTCGCGCTGGTGCGGTACCACCGCACGCCGGGTTCCGTCGCCGCTGACCCGGCGGCGAGTGTGGTGCGCTTCCAGCCGCCGTCCGGGTAGCCGGGCAGCGACCAGCCGGCCCGCTCTCCATACAGTCCGCCGTTGTTGTACGGGCCGCGTGCGGGGTCGACCGGGTTCTCGGCGCCGCGGCTGCCCTGGATCTTCCAGGTGAGGGTGGAGGCACCGCCGATCACCTCGGCGCCTAGCAGACCGCGTGGCTCCTTGGAGTAGTCGTGGCCCCACTCCTCGTTGTGGCCCGCGTTCTCGACCAGGATGGCGAGCACGTTGTCCCCGCCGGCCTTGAGGGTGCCCGACGGGATGTCGAAGGTGTGCGCGCCGTCGCCGGAGGTGCCGAGGTAGCGGCCGTTGATCCAGACCGCGTACTGGCCGGTCGGGCCGGTGTCGGCATTCAGGGCGAGCGCGGTCGCGGCACCGGTGGTCCGGAACCGGCCCCGGTACCAGACGTCGCCGTGGTGGTAGCCGTACTCGTCCATCGCGAGCACCGGCAGCGAACCGTTCAATGCGGCGTTGTTGGCGGTGAGATGGGCTGCCGTGGTCCAGGAGGAGTCGTCGAAGCCCGGGGCGGATTCCGGGGCTTCCTCCTTGTACTTCCATGTCGACAGCGTGGGCAGCCGGACCGGGCTCGGCGCTTCGGTGACCGCGGTCCTGCGGCCGTTCCAGGTGACCTTCTTCGCGTCTGCGATGACCTCGATCTTCGCGGCCTTGGCCGAATCGCCGGTCAACTTCAGCGTGTCGCCCGCGACTTCGGCCGTACGGACCAAGGACGGGCCACGTACCAGAACCGGCCCGGCGGAGGTGTCCTGCCGCCACCAGTGGGCGGTCTCGGCCACGTCGGCGATCAGCAGTTCCAGGCCGTTCACCCGCACCCGGATCAAGCCCTTGTGGGTGTAGTTCAGGCGCAGGTCACCGCGTTCGGCGTCCCACGTGGTGGTGACATCGCCGTCGAGCACCTTCACCTGGGGCCGCTTCGCGTACCGCAGCACGGTCTCGCCGGCCTCGCCCGCCCGCCCGTACAGCAGGGCCACCTCGCGGTCGCCGATGGCGGCGTGCGTCATGATCTCCGAGGTGGAGTAGACGAGCCGCTGGTCGCCCAGGTCATAACCGGCGACGAGGAGTTTGGCGTCCCGGCCGTCGACGGTGATCGCGCCCTGCTGCGGGACGCGCGGATAGTCGCCGTCCTTGCCCGACAGGGACAGCGTCGTCTCGTCCTTGTCCTTCACCCGGGTGTCGGCGTGCCGGACGCTGAAGAACTGGGTGCCGTCGTCGGGGTTGACGCGCCGGTCGATGCGCAGCGCCTCGTCGGACGGGACGGGCGCGGTGGCCTTGTCGGTGCGTGCCAGTGATCCCACCGAGTTCACGAAGTACCCGAGGTGCTTGAACTCCTGGTATTTGTCGGTGAGTTGGCGGGACTCGTTGATCGCGGCCCCGTAGTCGTACGACGTGTACACGGCGTTCGGATCGGCGAGCCAGCCCCAGTTGGTGCCGCCGTACGTCATGTAGAAGGACTGGCCGGAGACCCCGGCGGCGATGTTCATCTTGCCGAAGACCCGGGTGAAGTCGGTGCCGGTGAGTTTCGCGCAGTCCTGGTAGCCGGTGCCGCCCCACGGGTCGAAGGCGCCGCCCTGCGCCTCCGGGATGATCAGCGGTGACTCGGGCTTCCACTCGTTGACGTAGGAATAGTCCGGCAGGTTCTTCCAGGTGTCGGGGTCCTTGCAGTCGAAGCCCTGCGGGTAGGCGTCGAAGCCGTAGATGTCCGGGGCGCCCTTGCCGCTCACCCAGTTCTGGTTGGCGCCACCGTCGTTGACGAAGGTCGGCACGTCGATGCCGTCCTGCTTCGCCCAGTCGATGAGCGTCTGCATGTAGTCGGCGTCGTGGCGGCCGCCCTGGTACTCGTTCTCGACCTGATACAAAATCACCGAGCCGGTACCGCGCGTGAGTTGGTGCCGCGCGATGATCGGGTTGATCCGGCTCATCCACTCCCGCGCCGCCTTCAGGTACTCCGGCTCGGAGGTGCGGTTCACGCCCGCCTGTGCCGAGCGCCAGGCGGGCATGCCGCCGCCGGACACCTCGGCGTTGATGTAGGGGCCGGGGCGGGCGATCACGTACAGGCCGGCTCGCTCGGCCTCGTCGAGCAGCCGTTCCACGTCACGGATGCCGGTGAAGTCGTACGCGCCCGGCTTGGCGGAGTGGTAGCCCCAGTCGAAGTACAGGGAGACCGCGTTGAAGCCGCCCGCCTTGATCTTCTGGAGCACGTCACGCCAGGCGTCCGGGCTGGGCAGCCGGAAGTAGTGCAGCTCGGCGCCCCAGATGTAGAGGGGCCTGCCGTCGACCCGCACGGAGTACTGGTCGTAGGTGACCGTGTGCTTCTGCCCCGCCGCGGGCACCACTTGGGCCTCCGCCTTGGCCGGTGGCATCGCGGCCGTCGCGGTGGGGACAGTCAGGGACAGTGCGGTCAGCACGGACGTGAGCAGCAGGGATCTCCCGCGCCTTCTCATGACGTCAGGCCCTTCACGACGGCCGCCCGCGCGGTCTCGATGTCGGTCACGTTCTTCGTACGGCCGTCCAGATCCCGGGTGGCCGTGGTGAGGGCCTCGGTGAGGGCGGCGCTGTCACCGCCGTCCCTCGCGCGCAGTTGCGCGATGAGCTCGAAGTCCTCGATACCTTCCTTGAGTTGCTCCCAGCGGATGCTGGACATCGGCCCGTTCTTCCCCGGGTAGACCAGGTACTCGTCGCCCTGGGTGAAGATGTGCACGGGCTGCTTGAAGGGGTCGCTGGTCCAGCTGTTGTACGACCAGCGCAGGAACCCGTCGAGACCGCGCTGGGCGGAGATCCACGGCAGCATCCGTGCCTCGACGGCGGGGGAGTACGACAGGGTGTTGGGGTGGGCCGGAGCTCCGTACACGTAGAACGTGGTGATCTTGCCGGCCGCGCGCCGCTGTGCCGCCTTCTCCTTCGTCATCGCGTCGATGTCGCCCCAGTCGACCGACAGGTTCGACGCGACGCCCTCCGTGCTGATCGATCCGGCCACGGAGATGCGGTCGTCGAAGACCGGCGCCACCTCGTGGACGAAGTCCTTGACCACCGTCATGGTGCTGATCGGCCGCTCGTCGAAGGACAGCCAGGTGTCCTTCAGCCAGCCCTTCTTCTTCAAGTGGGCCTCGAAGGCGGGCAGATAGGCGCCCCAGGCCTCCCGCCAGCGGGTTCCGCCCAGATCGACGTTCTCGTAGACGGTCTTGCGGGTCCGCGTGTCGGTGTAGGTGAGGTGCTCCTGGTCCTGGAACGCCAGCATCGAGAAGGCGCCGGTGTCGGGGCCGAGCCCAGCCTTCCTGGCGGTCTCGACGTACTTGTCCCAGCGGGCGAAGTCGAAGGCGAACTTCGTTCCGTTCCACGTCCAGCCGACCATGCTGGTGTACGGCGTCGCGGTCTGCGACTCCCGGGTGCCGAGGGACCACTGGTGGTGCCAGGGGTTGTCGACGATCGTGGTGTTGATGACCTTCTGCCCGCGCGAGGCCAGATCGCGGTCGTACGCCTCGATGAGCTTCCAGTGCTCCTTCGACCACAGCTTGACCTTGTGGGCCTGTGCGATGGTCTCCGGCTGCGCCCAGACGTCGAGGAAGAACTTGTAGTCGGCCGGGGCCGGCACGGTGGTGTCGGCGACGTTGACGGTGAGCGGGTACGTGGCCTGCGTGTGGTCGCCGACGTCGACGCGGACCGTGCCCTTGTACGTGCCGGGCCTGGCGTTCTTCGGGATGTGGAACGTGAACCAGAGCGGCTGGGCGGCGTACGCGGGGACGTCGACGGAGGCGCGTTCCTCCAGGGGGTCACCCACGACGTCCGGGTTACGGTCGCCGGAGACCTCCTTGGCGGAGCTGACCTGGTCGATGGTGGCCGACCAGTCGACCTCGCTCTTGGAGCGCTGCACGGGCACGTACTTCACGAACCGCACCTGGGTGCTGTCGCCGTCGAGCTTGGCGCCGCCCGGCCCGGTCAGGTCGCCGACCTTCGCGTGCACGTCGTTGAGGCTGGTGCCGGAGGCGATGGCGAGCTGACCGGAGACCTGCTCGCCGCGTACGGCGTCCAGGGCCAGGTCCTTGGTGTCCTTGCCCTCGATGGCGGTCATCGGATAGCGCGGGACCCGGACCTCCGCGGAGCTCGCGAAGGAGCCGGTGGGGACCCAGGTGACGGTGTCCCTGGTGCCCATGGCGTCGGCGACCTTCACGGTCAGCCACGTGGTGGTGGGTTTGTGCTGGTCATCATCGGTGGCCGCGATCACGGTGGTGGTCGTCGCGACGAGTGCGCCGGCGAGAAAAGACGCGATGAGGGCAGGTGTACGGGCGAGCCGTGGCATGGGTGAACCCCTGTCGGAAAAGGGCCGTCGGGTACTGCCGAAGTGTCGGGTGACGCCGAGCTGTCGGGGGCGCTTGCGGGCTGCGTCGGCCGGAAGCGCCCCCGACGCGGTGTGCGTTCAAGACGCGGTGACGGGTCAGGACGCGGTGACCGAGAAGCCGTCGAAGACGGCCTGGATCCGTTCGCCTGGATAGTTGACGTTGGCGCCCGAGGCGACCAGGCCCGCGTCGCCGGTACCGGAGGCCGAGGCGACCGTGGCCGAGCCGACGGTGGACCAGGTGGTGCCGTCCTTGCTCGCGTACGCCGTGTAGGTCGTGCCGTCGCGCACCAGCTTGAGGTGGGCGGGGTGGTACGTCTGGCCGCCGCCCGCCCAGGTGTCGAGCTTTCCGTCGCCGTCGCTGTCGGTCATGAACTCCAGGCCGTACTTGTCTGTCATGACGAGGACCGCGTAGCCGCCCTTCTCGGGCGCGGTCAGGTCGTTGGCGACGGCGATACCGGCCTTGCCGACGGGACTGGCGGACTCCTGAGAGACGAGCCGTGCCCGCACGGTGGCCTTGTCCCCGACCACTGACTTCTCGTAGACGGCGGCCTTCTCGTCCTTCCAGCCGGACAGGTCCTGGCCACCCGCCCAGATGGCGAACTGGTCACCGGCCTGGGCGAATTGGGCGTCGCCCGCGGTGTCGGCGGTGCGGTACGGCGCCGAGACCGCACCCGGTTGCGGCTTCACCTTCACGGGGACGCGGTCGGAGACGGGCGGGCTGCCGTCGTAGGTCACCGTCCCGGTGAGGGTGTGGCTGCCCCAGGGCGCGTCGGCGGGCGGGGTGACGGTCCACTTGGTGGTGAGCGTGGCTCCGGCGGCGAGCGACCTGGTGGTCGCGGCCGTGGTGGACTCGGCGCGCCAGCCGTCGGGCGCCTTCAGCGCGGCCGTGACCCGCTTCAGCGGCTGGGAGCCCCAGTTGGTGGTCGTGGTGGTGATCTCGAAGGCCTCACCGTTGCCGGTCTCCGGCGCGTCGGGGGAGAGCAGTACGGAGGCGGCGGGGGCCTTGGCGCTCCGCAGGGCACGCAGCGCCTTGTCGGCGCCCTTCGCTTTGAGGTTCACGAAGGCGGGGGTGACGCCCAGGGGAGCACCGTAGCCCTTGAGGTCCTTCGGGCCGCGGATCACGGTGCCCTGGTTGACGTCGTACCAGGTGCCCGGGGGCAGATGTACGGTCCGGGTGGCCCTGTCGGCGACCTGCGGTGCGGCGAGGACGGCGGGGCCGAGCATCCACTCGTCGGAGACGGTGTAACCCGCCTTGTCCTTCGGGTAGTCGAAGAACAGCGGTCGGACGATCGGGTCACCGGTCTTCAGAGTCTGCTGCACCTGGTCCCAGATGTACGGCGCGAGACGTTCGTGCCGTTTGATCGCCGCCCGGTAGAGGTCGATGGTCTGCTGGTCGTAGACGACCTTCTGACCGGTCGTCACGTCGATCGTGTCGACGGGCGAGGTGGAGGAGTACATCAGCGGCATCAGCGAGGCGACCTGGGCCGAGCGGATCAACACGTCCTTCTCGGGCGCGGGTTGGCCTCCGGAGCCGCCGATCATGTCGGTGGTGACGAAGGGGTAGCCGATCGTGGAGATCGCGAGGTTCTGGCTGACGGAGGCGCGGACCGAGTCCCATCCGGTGCCCTTGTCGACCTGTCGGGTGACGAAGCCGGCCTGGTGGGCGGTGGAGTCCCAGTGCACGCGGATTCCGACACCCTGAAGGTCGAACTCGTCGGCGAGTTCGGTGCCGAGCCGCTGGTAGTCGGTCGGCTTGAACCCGTCGCGCGGGGCGCACTTGTCGTCGAAGAACCGGGTGTCGAACTTCAGGCCGTCGATGTCGTAGTCGCTCATCAGCGTCTTGATGCGGCCGGTGTACCAGGCCTTGGCCTCAGGGTTGGCGAGGTCGATGATGCCCGCCGTTCCGTTCCACCACGTCACGGTGCACGGCTTGGCGGTGTCGGCGGCGTCCTTGAGCAAGTAGCCCTTGTCGACGGCGAACTGGTAGTTGTCGGAGTCGAGGTTGATCCACAGGGTGGTCCAGAGCCCGAAATCGAAACCGAGGTCATGGATCTTCTTCGACATGGCCTTCGGGTCGGGGTAGGCCTTGGCGTCGAAGGTCAGGTTGCCGTAGTTCGACTCCCACTTGTCGTCGAGCTGGAGTGCGTGCCCTTCGAGCCCGTTGTCCTTCAGGTCGGTGGCGTAGTCGAGGACCTTCTCCTGGTCGACCTTGGTGTAGAACTGCGCCCAGGAATTCCAGACCGGCTTGGCGTACTGCTCGTACGTGGCGTCGCTCTTCGCCGGTTTCCCGACGATGCCGACGTAGTCGCGGTAGACCTCCAGCGGTGTCGACTCGACGAAGACGGTGGCCTTGTAGGGGTCGGAGGACTCGATGTCGAAGCTTCCGAGTCCGTCCTTGCCCTCATTGATCGCCACGTCCATGACATGCCCGGTGTCGACGCGGAGCCCGGCCGAGCTGGAGGTGTACCAGAACGGATCGATCATGTGGTACGAGGCGGGGGAGAAGCCGGGGTGCTCGACCTCGCCCCTGTCCAGCGGCCAGGGCTGGTCGGTGCCGGGACCGCCCTGCGGGGTCTCGGCCTCGCCGTGCCCGTACCAGTGCCCGGCGGAGGCCAGGTCGTAGGCGAGTCCCAGCCAGTCCGGCTCGACTCCTTCGACGTTCCAGTCGAGTTGGTAGCGGTCGGCGGCGGGAGTGAGGCGCGCCTGGACGGTGGCCCCGGCGAGCGTGGTGCCGGCGGTCAGGGTCAGGACGCCGTCCTTCCAGCGCCAGCCGGTGACGTCGGTGGCGTGCTGCCACACACCGCCGGAACGGAACCGTAAGGCGCCCGTGTCGCCGCCCGCGGTGGCGAGGACGGGGGTGCCGGCGCGTTCGGTGCGGAGCGCCAGATCGCCGTCGCTGGGAACGTCGACGGTGTAGCCCGGGCTCTTCCCGGTGGCCGGTACGGACAGGGTGAGCCCGTCCGCGGTCTCGATCACCTTCGGCCCCGGGGCCGAACCGGCCGGTGACGACTGGGCCAGGGCCGGGGGTTCCGTGCCGAGCGGGGCGAGAGTCAGGGTCAAGGCGGCGGTAAGTACGACGCCGAGTCTGCGGGGCTGTGCACGCACTGTTGTCCTCCAGCGGGCAGAGGCCGGGAAGCTCTGATGAGTGATGCAAGATCTTGTAGTTTTCCGCACATAATCTTGCAGTAAATTTCATCTGTCAACGACGCGTCCCTTGATTCCTGTGAGGCCGCGCTGGCCGCTGGTGCAGCGATGACAGGTGGGCCCGCTGCTCACGGGTATCAGCCGTGGACGGCGGGCCCGCCTCCGGAAGGCTGTTAATTCTGTGTAACCGCGTCAGGCGAGGATCGCCGAACGCGTGAGACGGCGTGGGTTGTCCGAGTCCATGCCGCGCGCCACGCCGAGGGCCGCGGCGAGTCGCCGCACCACGACAAGGTCCCCCATCGGGTCATGGCCGAAGGTCGCCGGCCGGAGGCCGACGCGGGCGATCTCGCCGGGCAGTCCCTGCGGAAGGGCGGACGGGGCGACGAATCAAATCGCCACCCTCCCGGGCCCGGTGACACTGATCGGCCCGTGCCGGTAGTTCGTCACCGAGTGCGCCTGCGTCCAGGCGCCCGCTGCCGCGCGCATCCTCAGCGCCGCTTCCTGTATCCCGCCGTGGGTCCAGCCGCTGCCGAGGAACGTGAACTGCTCGGCGCCCAGGAGCTCGCCGGTCGGTGACTCGGCGCGGGCACTCGGCGAGGGTGATCGGTGAGGGCGATCGTCCCCTGCGCGGCCGGAGCGCTCAGGTCTTTGCCCAGCGCCGCGCGTAGAAACGCCAGATCAGTGGTGGTGAACCGAGTCCGCGCGACCGGCGTCGCGTCGGCGAACTCCAGGACGGCAGCGGCACCCCCCGCAGCGCCGAAGTACCGCCCGGGGCCCCGTGGCGGTGCTCGACCAGGGCAGTGCGACCACCCGGTCGTAGCTCCATGCGGCCGGCATCGCGGACACCGCAGGGACATCGGTCTCGCCGTGGCCCGGGGACTCGCGGAGCATCGCGTCGCCTGAGCCATGAACCACGAGGTGCCGCAGCCGACGAGGCGCACGCGCTCACCCGTCCTGGGCGGCTCCACGACGCGGACCACGTCCGGCTGCCCGGTGAGCGTGATGGCGCGGTGTCGGCACTCCGGCGGGGTGGCGATCTACGCTCTGTCCGGCTGGCGGCAACTCCCATGGACCGCGCCCGGCTTGACCGAGTCGTGATCCGGCGGCCTCTTGACACTATGCGTGATCGATTGAGCATGATGGCGTTTACTGCTCGATTCTCAGTAGATTCGAGCATAAACAAGCAGTGAGCCGCACCCGTCGTCCTTGCACAGTGGCACGAAGAGAGGGTGGTACCCGAGTGAAACAGCACCTCGCAGGCACGGCCGCAGGCCTCGTTCTGGCCTTGACGCTCACTGGATGCGGCAAAGGGGGCTCCTCCGGCAGCGGCGCCTCGGACGGCCGGACGATCACCTTCGTGGCCGCGAAGTACGACGAGGACACCCGGCCCTACTGGGAGAAACTCATCAAGGACTTCGAGGCCCGCACCCCCGGCTGCAAGGTCAACCTGGAAGTCGTCGACTGGGAGCAGATGGACTCCAAGGTCAAGACGTACATCCAGACCAAGCAGCAGCCGGACGTCCTCAACTACAACAAGTTCTCGGACTTCGCCCGCGACGACCTGATCTACAAGGCCGACGAGGCGGTGTCGGCGAAGGTGCTCGGCGACTTCCTGCCCCTCTTCGCCGACCAGGCCAAGTACCAAGGAGTCCAGTACGGCCTGCCGTTCATCTCCAGCGCGCGGCTGTTCTTCTACAACAAGGCGATCTTCAAGCAGGCAGGTGTCACAGCGCCGCCGAAGAGCTGGGCCGAGGTCGAAGCCGCCGCCAAGAAGATCAAGAAGGCCAAGAAGACCGGGGTCATCCCCCTGGGACTGCCACTCGGGCCTGAGGAGGCCCAGGGCGAGTTCGGCATCTGGTCGATGAACAACGGCGGCGGCTGGGTCGACAACTCCGGGAAGTGGGCCGTCGACCAGCAGGCGAACGTGGACACGCTGACCTACCTCAGGAAGCTGACCAAGGAAGGGCTCACCCAGCCCAACCCGGAGACCACCAACCGCAAGGACGTCTTCAACCAGTTCGCACAGGGCCGGATCGGCATGATCAACGGCGCCGTCTTCATGCGCAAGGGCTTCATCGACCCCGTCGACAAGAACCTCGACTACGGTGTCGCGCCCCTGCCCAGCAAGGACGGCACCACCCACAACACCCTAGGAGTGCAGGACTACCTGGTGGCGTTCAAGAAGGACGGCGGTAAGAACCGGGAGGCCGTCAACAAGTTCCTGGACTTCGTCTACCAGAAGGAGAACGCCTCCAACTTCCTGTCCACCGAGGGATTCCTCTCGGTGACCAAGTCGGCCGGTGACGCGCTCAGTTCGGACACCGCCTACTACAAGCCGTTCGTCGACGCGCTGTCCGGCGCCAAGTTCGCGCCGGCCGACAACCCGGGCTGGGCGGCCGTCGACGGCGCGGTGAAACAGCAGATAGGCACCGCCGTGGCCGGCGGCGATCCCCGGCAGGTCCTGGAGAAGATCCAGAAGACCGCGCAGAAGGCCGGCTGACGCATGGCCGTCCACGACATCCCCGTACGCCCGTCCGGGGACCGGCGAGAGCCGGCCCCGAAGGCGGCGGCACCGCCCGGTGGCCCGGGCCGGAAACGGCGGCGCGGGCTGCGGGCTCTCGAACCGCTGCTGTGGCTCGGCCCCGCCGTCGTCCTCATCCTGGCCATGGTGGTCTGGCCGGTCGTCGAAATGGTCCGCACCTCCCTCACCCGAATCAGCTCCACCGGGCTGTCCCTCGGCTCCGCGGGCCTCGACAACTACACCGACCTGTTCGCCGAGGAGGACCTGCCGGGCGTACTGCTGCGCACGCTGATCTGGGTCGTCGGCGTCGTCGCGGTCACACTCCTACTGGCCCTGGGGCTCGCCCAGTTGCTCAACACCCGCTTCCCCGGGCAGCGGGTGGTCCGCTGGGCCCTCATCGTGCCCTGGGCGGCGTCGGTACTGATGACCGCACTCATCTGGCGCTGGATGCTCAACAACTTCTACGGCGTCGTCAACCGCCTCCTGATGGACCTGGGCCTCCTGGACAAGCCGGTGAACTGGCTGGCCGACCCCGTCCTCGGCTTCGCGGCGATGATGGCCGTGGCGGTGTTCGTCTCGCTGCCGTTCACCGCGTTCGTCATCCTCTCCGGACTCCAGACCATCCCGACGGACGTCTACGAGGCGGCCCGCATGGACGGCGCCGGGACGCTCAGGACGTACCTCTCCGTCACGCTGCCGCTGCTGCGGCCCTCGCTGCTGGTGGCCGCGATCATCAACATCATCAACGTGTTCAACTCGTTCCCGATCATCTGGGCGATGACCCGCGGCGGCCCCGGCTTCGCCACCGACACGACGACGACCTTTATGTACAAGCTCGCCTTCGACAACCAGGCCGTCGGTGAGTCGGCCGCGATGGCCGTCGTGAACTTCGCACTGATCCTCGTCGTGGTGCTCGCGTATCTGCGGGTCGTGCGATGGCGGGAGGAGATCCGATGACAACGCCCGCAGCGCACGCCGGACCACGGGCGGGGCACAAGGTGCGCACCGTGCTGCTCACCGGAGTCGGCTGGCTGGTCGCCCTGGTCTTCCTCTCCCCGTACCTCCAGATGCTGCTGACGGCACTGAAGCCGACGCCGGAACTGATGAAGTCCCCGCCCTCGTACCTGCCGTCCCACTGGCAGTGGTCGAACTTCGCCGACGTATGGTCGCTCGACGATCCGCCGGTCACCGGCTCGCTGGGCTTCTCGCTGTACGTCGCCGGGATGTCCACGCTGCTCGCGCTGCTCGTCGGACTGCCCGCCGCGTACTACACCGCGCGGCACCGTTTCCGCGGCCGCGGCACGTTCCTGCTGCTGGTCCTGGTCACCCAGATGTTCGCGCCCACAGCACTGCTGGTCGGCATCTACCGGGAGATGGTCAGCCTCGACCTGACCGACACCGGCGAGGCGCTGATCCTGGTCAACGCGGCGTTCAATCTGCCGTTCTGCGTGTGGATCCTCAACGCGTACTTCGCGAGTGTCCCCAAGGAGTTGGAGGAGGCGGCGTACCTGGACGGGGCCGGCCGGCTGGGGGCGCTGACCCGGATCACCCTGCCGCTGGCCATGCCCGGTGTGGTGACGGCAGCGGTGTACACGTTCATCGCCGCCTGGAACGAGTACGTCGTCGCACTCACCATCACGTCCTCGAAGGACCGCACGACGCTGACCAAGGCCATCCCCGGGTTCGTCACCGCGTACCAGGAGCAGTGGCAGTACCTCTTCGCCGCTTCCTTGCTCTCCATCGTCCCGGTCGTGGTGCTGTTCATGTTCGTGGAACGGCATCTGGTCAGCGGTCTGACGGCCGGTGGCGTCAAGGGGTGAGGCAGTGCGTCCCCCCGGTGCGGACCAGGCGCCGGGCGCCAGGGAAGGGCCGGGGCTGGACGTCGTCCCGGAGGGGCCGACAACCTCCCTGTGGCACAGGGAGGTTCAGGCGCGGACGATCTCCACGCCCCCGGCGACGAACGGCTCGATGAGTCCGGCGGGAGCGTCCTTGTCGGTGACCAGCACATGGACGTCCTCCAACGGGCAGATCCGCGCGAACGCCCGCTTGCCCAGCTTGGAGGAGTCGGCGACCACGACAACCTGCTGGGCGCGCCGCGCCAGTGTTCGGTTGATGCTGGCCTCACCTTCGTGATGGGCGGTCGCGCCGTGCACGGCGTCGATCCCGTCCACTCCGATGAAGACGTGATCCAGCGTGATCTCCGCGAGCAGTTCGGTGGCCAGCGGCCCGATCAGTTCGTACGAGGCCGGACGGGCCACTCCGCCGGTGACGACGAGCTTCACATGGCGGCGCACGACCAGCTCGTTGGCGATGTTCAGGGCATTGGTGACAACCGTCAGCGAGGGCTCGACGCCCTCGGAGCCCAGGTCGCTCCGGGTCGCCAGCGCCCGTGCGACTTCGGTGGTCGTGGTGCCGCCATTGAGGCCGACCACCGCCCCGGCCTTGACCAGACCGGCCGCCGCGTGCGCTATCCGCTCCTTCTCGGGGGCGTGGCGTGCCGCCTTGTAACGCAGCGGCAGGTCGTAGGCGATCGCGTTGATCACAGCGCCGCCGTGGGTGCGGGTGACCATCTGCTGGCGAGCCAGCTCGTCGAGGTCGCGCCGGATCGTGGCAGCGGACACCGCGAGTTCGGTCGCGGCCGCCTCGACCTCGATACGCCCGTCGCGCGTCAGCATCTCCAGCAGCGCGCTCCACCTGGCCTGCGGTGTCGCCATCTTCGTCGCTCTCTGTCGGTGGTACGGGTGCCCATGAAACCACGGACGGGGCCAGCCGTTGTGGCACCCATTGCATATTTCAGTACGTTATCACCCATAAATCTACAATTTAGTGCGTCTCCTCTCAAGATTCGCGTCACAAGCTGGGCTCGGCCCGAGGGGGCGGCGCTCCACCCTCAAACGGGGGAGTGGCTGCGACCGCGAGTCGAAGAAGTTTCGGCGTGGGGAATCACCGCCGGATCCAGAGATTTGGAATCCGTGAAACCGACCACAGGCAGAAGCTCCCTGGCTATAGTTCGGAGTCTCATTCAGAGCGACGTCGAACTCGGGTATGCGGCATCATCGGGTTACCTCGGATGGTACGAGAGATGCGGGTGTGGAAATCGAACGAGTGAGTTGACGCTCGATAGTTCGGCGCCGCTTGTGATATTCCCTCGGCGGGCCGCACGTTCGCGAACTCAGTCGTCCCAATCCGATCTGTGGTGCGGAATACGGGATTCGGGAGGATAGACGGTGGTGGCAGAACCAATATTCACCGGTGTTCATACGCTGTTATCGCTGATCAAGGGACTGACCGAGAGGCCCCGATTCCTCTCCCGGCCGTCGGAGCACGAGCGGCACGGTGACCAGCCGCTGCCCCTGCTCTGCCTGCATCGCGAGACGGGTGCGAACGGCTTCCTCACCGCACTCTCAGCAAGGCTGGAGAGAGCGTCGCCTCCCAAAGTGCCGCACGCTTTCGTCGACGCGGACACCGCACAGGATCAGTCGAGACAGCGGTGGACGGTGGCAGGTGATCCCGCGGAGGTCCAACCTCTCAGAGAGGAGATGCCCCTCCTCCCGCTCCTGGATGTCCTGAGCGTCAGCCTCGCCGCCGACCGGTTCGGCACCGGGCAGTTGACTCGGTTCGACTACTACCGGCTCGCGGACTGGCTGACCGGCCAGCCGTTGCCTCCCCCGCAGGGGCGCAACGACCGGCCCGTGCTCCGGCTCCTGCGGCAGTGGAGCGGCAACGAGGCCCATCCCACGGACTCCAGTGAGCTCTCCCACGCGATCGATGTGGCGACCAGCGGGCCGACACGGCTCGGTCTGCGCCTACTGCTGTGGATCGGCAGGCGCGCCGGCTTCCGCTGGCTGGAGGCACGGGTGCCGGGGCTCAGCAGGGAATCACGGTGGTTCATCCGAGGGCAGAACTACATGATCCCTCGGCACTCGGTGAACTTCCTGGGCTTCGCGGAACGGCTCACCCTCGACCGGCGGGGCTCCGAAAGCCTTGACCAGATCAAGAAGCTCCTCGTCCACGCGTTTCTTGAGGATCTGCGCATCGCCTACCGGCGTTGCCGCTGGCGGATCGTGCCGAAGCGGTCAGGGTGGCGCCGTACCAGCTATCTGACCGTACTGCTCGACAACGTCACCCAGGAGAACGGCGGTTGGGAGCTGCTTCAGCTGATCAACGAGGTCCGCAACGAGACAGGCGAGCTCGACCCGCTGTTCGTCATCGCCGCGAGCGACGAGGCTCCGCCGACTGCGGTCGGAGGGGAGTCGGAGGCCGTCGAACCTGCCGACGCCGACTACGAGTTGTCGGAGTGGCAGCGCACTCTGCCGAGCAGACGCCAACAACTGGTCAAGGACGCCCGGTATTTCCGAGTCCGACTGCCCAGCCCGGACAATCCTTCCCATACCCGCCGTCTCCGCAGGGACGACCGTAACGCGTGGGATGTCGCTGCGGTGTTCCGGACCCGGCCGGCGCCGGTTCTTGCCCGCCGCGGTTTGGTGGAGATGCCTGTGCTCATCGCCCTGGTGCTGGCACTGGTGCCCGTTTCCCAGAACGTACAGGACTACTGGGCAGCCAACTGCTCCTACTTCCGCCCTCGGTTCACCGGCGGGGTCGCGGTGAAACTGGTCGAGGTCGCCCCGAACGACCCGCAGTGCGTCGGCTACAGCGACAACGACTCGCAGGTCTTCGGCGCCAGCGAGCGGCTCAAGGACGCCCAGAAAGCGATCTTCAAACAGAACGAGCTGGCCAAACGGCTGCACGAGGAGGACGCACGCCGCCCGTATCTCGGCGTCGTGTACTTCGTCGGGCTGACGCACCGCGGGGCCGCCCCGGACACGGACGACGCCTCCGCCGAGGAACTGGAGGGCCTGTACCTGAGACAGAGTCAGCAAAATGTGAAATCCAAGTCGTCGCCATTGCTCCGGGTGATCGTCGCCAACGGCGGAAGCGGCATGAGGAAAGCTCCGCAGGTCGTACGCGAGATGCTGCGCCCGCTGTTCGCGTCCGATCGAACCATTCTGGGCGTGCTGGGGCTAGATCGCACCGTCGCCGAAACCGAGGAGGCGATCACTCAGCTCGGCCTCGCGGGCATCCCAGCTGTGGGTACCACTCTCACCGGGGCCGGGCTGGCGGATCGCTCCCCTCTGTACTTCCAGCTGGTGCCTGGCAATGCGCGGCAGGCTGAACTGCTCACCAGGTATGCCCAGTATGTGCACGCAAAAAAGGTCACCGTTTATCACCCGAAGCTGGACAGCGGCGACAACTACATCAAGACCCTGGTCGAAGCCGTGCGCGGCAAGCTGGCTGACGCCAAGATCCACTCCGTGGACATGGCCTGGACGAATTCACCCATGGAGCTTGACTCGCTGTGTCAAGGCACGGTGGACCGTAGTCAGGAGATTGTCTACTACGCGGGGCGAGAGGACGACTTCGGGGACTTTCTCACCGGGGCGGCCTCCTGTTACAACGGCAAGCTTCTCCCGCGGATCATCGCAGACGACTCGGTGTCCCGGTTCATCGCACAGGAAAAGAACCGGAGGCAGACCAAGCTGGCCGGGCTGGCGGTGTCCTACGTGGGCATGGGGAGCCTGGTCACCCTGGCGGGCCCCGAATGTCTGGCGGGCAAACCCGCGCCGCTGGTGGGCGGGGGCACGCCGCTCAACGCCTTCTGCGCGGGATACAGCGATCTGCACAAGGGGCTCGCCGAGACACTGAAAGGGGACGAGGCGCCCGCCCTGTTGTGGCCGGCGGAACTCTCGGGACTCGCCTACGACGGCGCCGGGCTCTTCGTGGAGGCAATCGATCAGATGCGGCGGCGGCTGAAACACGAAGGCAGTGTCCGACCGGACCGAGGAGCGGTGGCCCAGCAGTTCCGGGAGATGACGTTCAGGGGTGCCACGGGGGCGATTTCCTTCGCCACCTCACGCATTGGGGACAACCGCAATCTCGCCATCCTGGAGATCGACAATGTCTACGATCTCAACGCGGTGCCCCAGTGTGTCTACCTCATCGGCGCTCTCTTCGAAAAGAAACAGCCCCGCAGTCCCAACGGCTGCCCGAGTACCGGAGCCGGCGGCGGCAACAGGGCACAACCAGGCGGGCTCGGTGAGGGGTGAGGGCGCGGATACGGAAGCGGCCGAGGGGTGACACAGGGGACGCCAGACACGTTCACCAGTGGTGACGGTCAGCCTGTGCCGGCAGGTCCAGCACCCTCAGTGGTCCGGGCCGGCAGCCCGAGGGCATGCTGTCCAGTGCCTCCAGCCAGGGGTCGCGTGATGCGGCCGCGGCCCGCAGCAGTCGTATGAGATCTTCGCCGGTCCAATGGCGCGCCCGGCGAGCCCCGTGCGGCCCGGCAGCTTCGCTCCAGCGGCAGGCGAGCCCCAACGCGAAGTAGGCGGGGGGTTCCACGGGCGTCCTGCGCCACAGCACAGCCTCGCCCCGCTTCTCGAGAGTCAGCACCTGTTCCATGTTGCTCAGGGTGAATTCACCCAGTGCAAGTGGGCACAGTGTGACGGCGTGGATGAGCAGGCCGGCTGTCTCCAGCAGCCGCGCGGCCGTGCGCGGGGTCGAGTAGCTTCCGATGGTGAGTGCGAGATCGCTCCGCAGCGAACGGCAGTGCTCGATGATCGCGGGGAGCAGCCTCAGTCCGTCCGTTCCGCCGTTGATGGACGTGCGCGGATCGTTCGTCCGGGTGGTGAAGGGGACGTACGGCGGGTTGCTGGTGACGATCAGTGGCCGAGGAAGCGGCGTCGGCGCGGTGGCCATCAGTTCCTCGGCGGAGAGCGTGGAGAAGTCCCCGAGGGCGAAGGTGACCCTCGGGTCGCCTGCTCGGGAGGCGTAGTGCTCGGCCGCCCACGCGACGGTCTCCGCGCCTCGGTCCACCCCGTGGACCCGTGCGCCGGCCCGAGCCATGGCCGCTGCTGCGGCGCCGCTGCCCGAGCCGAGGTCCAGCACGCCGCATCCGTCGGTGATGAGGTCATGGGCCGCCCAGATCCCGGTTTCCGTATCTGCTGGATCGAAGAAGACCTGGGCGGACATGGGTCTGACGAGATCGTCTTCCCGCAGGTGTGTGTAGGCCGTGACACGCGAAAAGCTGGGCAATGCCCACCTCTGTTCGTCAAGGGGTGATCAGCTGCGCGGCATGGTCGTCCACTCCAGGATCGCCATGGCGCTGGCCAGCTTCATCGATGCCTGGGTCCATGCCAGTGACCGGGCTCCGTCGAGGACTTCGCCGGTGACCTCCTCACCGCGATGGGCGGGCAGATCGTGCATGAATACCGCACGTGGCCAGCGCTTCAGCAATGTGCCGTCCACATGGAAGGGGCGGAATGCCTCGCGCCAGGCCGGGTCCGTCTTGTGGGTGCCCGTGGTCTGCCAGCGGGTGGTGTAGATGACGTCGACGTCCTTCGGGGCAAACGCCAGATCGTGGATCTGCTCGACGGCCGCCCCGACCCCCTCGGCTCGACGGGCCGCCACTCTCAACTCGCTTTCCGGCACGCCGTATCCGGCAGGCGTCGCGAAGGTGACCCGGGCATCCGGAACGGCGGCGAGTCCATGGGCCAGGGCCACCGCGGTGTTGTTGCCCTCGCCCACGTAGAGCAGACGCACGCCGGTCGGATCGCCGAAGACGTGGCGGAGAGTCGCGAGGTCGCAGACGCCCTGGCTGGGGTGCTCCTGTGCGGCCATCGCGTTGACCACGGGGAGGTGGCCCTGGCGGGACAGCATCCTGAGCTCGTCCAGAGGCCCCGAGGTCCGGGCGACCAGGGCATCGAGCATGGAGCCGAGTACCCGCCCGGTGTCCTCGAGTGTTTCCCCGGTGTTGAGTTGCAGATCGTGCGGACCGAAGGGGACCGCGGTGCCGCCAAGGCGGGTGGCGCCGACCGTGAAGGCGGTACGTGTGCGCGTGGACGTCTTGGTGAACAGCACACCGACGGCCTGGCCCTCCAGCGGGCGGTCGTGGCCGTTCCTGTCCTGGAACAGATCGACCGACCGCGTGGTGAGTTCCTTGATCAACGCTGGTTCCAGGTCGGCGAGCGAGAAGAGCCCCTGCTCGGGAACCGCACCTGGCCAGGCGTGATGGTTGTCCATGGGGCCCCGTTCAAGAAGGAAGGGCTCGTGCGGGGAGAAGCATCCGTTCACCCGGACTTGGCCCCCACGCCGATGCAACCTTCAGGTAGGAACGCCGACAGTCTCATCCTTCGCAGGAACGCACTGGCGCAAACACCGACGCCGAACGCATAGCCGTAAATTCGGTCACCCATGAATAACCGCCCTCTGATTCCTCAACGGCACCAGCCGGCCGGGGCTCGTGTTACCCCGTAGTTGGTCTCATGTCCAGGAGTCCGGAGGCCGCTGATGGCCATCTGGAGGCGCTGGTCGTCGCACCGATCGGTCCCCCATTCCGCGGTGGCGAGTTCAGCGTGGGGCCCGGTGAGTTCGCCCCGGCGGTCGGTCGCGGAGGGACACCCTCCTCACCCGTGTTTTCGCCGATGCGCGCGCATCTGACCGACCCCGGACTCACATCTCAGTACGAACCCTCTACTGGCTGTGTGCGGTGCCCGAACACGCCCACCGCACGACAGAGGCCATCGCCGGGGCCCAACCGATCGACGTTCTTCGGCAGTGTCGGCGTCCGAGTCGCGGTCCGAGTCCTCCGCGACGACTGGCCTCGTTCTCAGAGTGACGTGGAGACACTGAAGAGACGTGTGCGGCCTGGAAGTGCTTACCCGGCCACACCCGTGGGGCGTCTCCTGACCGGATAGCCGTCCACTACTTTGCCGCTCGTAGTAGCCGGAGTGACGCCCGCGCCGTCCGCCCGTCGGGCCAACGGGGAGTGCCCCCTCATGTCCGGCGGCCTGGACGTCCGCGCGGGGTCGCCTATCTCCTCAGGGACTCGTTGGCGGCCCGCTCCACCCCGTTCCCGAAGCGCAAGGCGAGCCCGAGCCGGACTCGTCGCCCGCTAAGGTGAGCCTCTAAGCGGACACCAGTCCGATATCGGGGGCGCTGTCGGCGGCTGTCCGATCTGGGAGTGTCTTCCGGAGTGGGCCCGAAGGAGGGTGAGTGGAGTCGAGGAACGATGTGCCGCAGCGTTCGGACGCGCAGCGCAACCGCGGGCGGATTCTGGAGGTGGCGCTGGTCGAGCTGTCGCGTTCGGCGGCCGTCCCGTTGAGTGTGATCGCGAAGAAGGCCGGCGTCGGACAGGGAACGTTCTACCGCAACTTTCCCAGTCGTGAGGCGCTCGTGCTGGAGGTGCACCGCCGTGAGGTGGAGCGGCTCACCGAGGGTGCGGCCGAGTTGCTGCGGAGCAGGGAGCCCGACCGGGCCCTTCGTGAGTGGATGGACCGCCTCGCCGTCTTCGCCATGGCCAAGGCCGGTCTCGCCGAGGCGCTGCGGCAGGCCACGCGGGCGACCGGTGGTCCGGAAAGACCGGGGTACTCCCTGGTCGTCGATGCGATCAAGCTCCTGCTCGACGCCAACCACGAGGCCGGCACCATCCGCCCGGGAGTGAGCGTCGACGACTTCCTCCTTGCCATCGCGGGCATCTGGGAGATCGACGTCAGCGGGGACTGGCACGGCCAGGCCGCCCGCCTCCTGGACATCATCATGGACGGCTTGCGCGTGGGAGCGCCCGGCCGGCGACAGCCCGGCACGTGAGGTGGGGCCGGCCGTACGCAGGGCTGGTGGGGGCTTCGGTCCCACAGTGAGGCCACTCCGCGCCCCTGCGCATGCCGGCGGTACCCCACAGAGTTGCTGATGGCAGGAAGTGCTCGGGTTGGCGCTTGACGATGCCGCGATTCCGGTCGCTGATCCGAGCATCACCGCGGCCTGGGGCCGCATTCCGGCCGCCGAGGAGTCGATGACGTCTGCCGGGACGGTCGTAGGGGCGTTGCACCGACCGCCTGCCGTACGCCCCCGGGGGTGGCCTCACCCTTAACGCGCGCGGTGAGCGACCCGCTCTACGGCCCTCCCGCGGCGCCCGGCCGCCAGCTCCACCACTGCGAGATCGGCCTCGACACCGCCGCCAGAAGGATCACCTGGCTGATGGAGGAAAGAACCGCGCACGAAGAGCTGGTGGCCGAACTCCCCGCCTAACTCAAGATCGGCATGCGCGTCTTCACCGTGCACCCCATTGACGACCGCGCCGGCACGTCTCTGCGCGGACAAAGACTCAACGCCGGCTGGCGCGACCTCCGCGTCCGCGTCTGAAGCCGCGCGCCAGGGTGACCCGGCGGCCCCTCGATCACCTGCTGTTCGACGCGTACCGTGAAGGCGACGACGATCTCCCGGGTTGGTCGGCTTCTTCCCATCGCCCAGAAGGAGCCGTCCGGCGGTGTCACCGTCGAACCGGACGCCCACGGGCTCGCACGCTCACGCGTCGGCCGTTCGAAAGGGTCCTGAGGCGCATCAGAGAGCGCGGCCTGGGCTACCGGCCGCCCCAAGCCTGTGTCGTACGGGGGTGATGTCGGGCACCTGAAAACTCCGCTACCGAGAGATGTCCCTCACGATGCGGGTGGCCGCGGCCCGGCCTTCGGGTGTGGGAGTCAGTGGGTAGACGTGCACGGCGTTCGCGCAGACCGTCACGTCGTGCGTCGTTCCCTCGGCGGCGGCGCGGTCGCGCAGGCGGCACACGTCCGGGTAGAAGATGTCGCGGGTGCCGATGTACACCGATACCGGTGCGAGGCCGGTCAACGGGCCGTTGATCGGGCTCAGGCGAGGGTCGGACGGGTCGTCACCGCCCGCCCAGACGCGCCCCATCTCGACGAGGCCGGCCGGCGACAACCACGGGTCATGTCGTGCGACGTCCTGCACCGCGGGTTGGCTGAGCGTGAGGTCGAGCCAGGGGGAGATCAGGACGATCCGGCGGGGCTGCGGCAGGCCTGCCGCCCGGAGCTCTTGGGCGACCCCGAGCGCGAGACCGGCGCCGGCCGAGTCGCCGGCCAGGGTCACCGACGAGGCCGGCAACCGTTCGAGCAACTGCCGGTACACCTCGGTCACCAGCGGATACGCCTCGCGGAAGTGTGCTGCGGGGCCAGGCCGTACAACGGCACCTCGACCTGGACGCCCTCGTCGGCCAGCGCACCGACAAAGGCCCAGTGCTGTGTGGTGATCTCGCTGGTGTAGGCCCCGCCATGCAGGTACACCGCACCACGAGTGACCGCCTTCCCACGTGGCAGGACGGTCCAGCAGGCGAACCCGGCCACCTGCCGCACGGACAGCTCGTGGCGTCGGCCCAGCGCGGCCGGTGGCTGTGCGGAACCCTTCGGCTTGCGCATCCTGTCCTGGGCACGCGCCGCGGTCGACGAGCCGGGCTTGGCGGTGACCCGCAAGTACAGTGCGACGGCATGCATCGCGAGGCTCATCCGTTCCTCCAGCAGTAGCGATGCGTCAGCGTATCGGCAGGCACCTGGGGTCGGTCAGCGGTCAGCGGTCACCGGACCAGGCACCCGGTCTGCGTGTCGGAGCGTTCCTGCGGCTTGAGGGGGATGAGGGCGTCCTGCTTGCCGGAGTCCGCGGTCACCGGTGCTCCGTGCCCGATGCGCGAGGGCCCGGCCCTGGGAGGGCAGGCGGACAGGGGCTCGACGGGGGTCTGCCGGCCGACTCGTCACGGCATGGAGAACAAGCCGGGGCTCGGAGGCGAGGAGTCGTCGGCGCGGACGCCGTTCGTGACGCGCAGGAACTCCAGCTTTTCCGCGTCGACCGAACCCGCGGCCACCGTGTAGACGACGAGGCGGACGTCGCATCCCGGGACGGTGAGCACGTCGCAGTCGCACGTCACCTCGCCGACCTGGGGGTGCACGACGGTCTTGCGGGCAGAGACGTGCGGGCCGACCGCGCCCTCGTCCCACAGTCGGGTGAACTCCGCACTGGTGGAGCGCAGTTCGGCGACGAGGTCGACGAGTGCACTGTCGTGGGGGTAGTCGATGAGGGCCGTACGCAGATCGGCGACGAGGGCGGGGTGCAGGGCGTCGCCGTCCTGGATCACGGGCCAGGCCGCGAGCCCTCTGGGCCCGGTGGCGAAGACCGACCGCACCAGATTCCGCTCGACGTGGGTCCGCGCGCTGGGGTCGCCCATCAGCACCGCCCAGGCGGGAGTCCAGGACAGCAAGGTCCAGTCTGCACTGAACACGCCTACGGGGAACTCTCCGAGGCGGGCCAGCATCCGTTGGACCCCCGCCGGCACATGCGTGGAGATCGTGCCGTCCTGGGGTGGAAGAAGGCCAGCCAGCCGGTAGGCGTAATCCCGCTCCGCGGGCTGTAGTTGCAGTGCCCTGGCCAGGCTCGCGACGACCTGTGCCGACGGGCTCGTGGCGCGCCCCTGCTCCAGCCGCACCACATAGTCGACCGACAGCCCCGCGAGGTCGGCCAGTTCCTCGCGTCGCAATCCCGACGCACGTCGTCCGGGCCGCGATGTCCGTCCGACGTCGAGAGGGGAAAGCCGGTCGCGCCAGCGGCGCAATGCCCTGCCCAGGGTCTCGTCCACTGGACCATTGTGTCTGTCGGACAGCCGTTGTGCCTGGTACTGGCAGTCCTACCGTCGCAGGGGGCACTGGTTCTCCTCTCGGCACCGGCCGAGAGTGAACGCATGACCACAACGTTCATCACAGGAGCCAACAAGTCCCTCGGGTACGAGACCGCCCGCCGACTGATCGAGGCCGGTCACACCGTCCTCGTCGGCGCTCGCGACAGTGCGCGCGGCCAGGCGGCCGCCGACTCACTCGGTGCCCGTTTCGTCCAGATCGACGTGACCGACGACGCGTCGGTGGCCGCGGCCGCCGACGACATCGGGGCCCGCGAGGGCGGTATCGACGTACTGATCAACAATGCGGGTGTGTTCGGGGCGCACAGCCCCGCCGACCAGCTCACGGCTGCTGACGCGAGCGCCGTGTTCGAGGTCAATGTCGTGGGGATCGTCCGGGTGACGCACGCGTTCCTGCCCCTGCTGCGCAAATCCGCGAACCCGGTCATCGTCAATGTGTCCAGCGGGATGGGGTCGTTCGCGGCCACCCACGACCCGGGTCGCGCCGAGGGCCGGGCCGTCGCACCGCTCTACACCGCGTCCAAGGCTGCCGTGACCATGCTGACGACGCAGTACGCGAAGTCCTGGTCCGACGTGAAAGTGAACGCGGTCGACCCGGGCTATACCGCGACCGACTTCAACGGGCACAGCGGCCCGCAGACAGTGAGCGAGGGCACCGACGCGATCGTCGAACTCGCCACCATCGGGGCGGACGGCCCGACCGGCGCCTTCCGCGACCGTCACGGGGACGTGGCCTGGTGATCGACATCTGAACCCGGTCCGGACGTGGCAGGGACGAGCACTGCGGAGTGCGGCTGCACGGCACCGGGGTGCGATCCCCGCTCCTCGGGACCGGCTCACATGTCTGGAGAGACCGGGTCCCGGTGGAGCCGGTTCCGGTCGGTGGACCATGGGCCCGTCGACATCTGTGCTCGCCGCCGGTCCGCGGTCTCACTACCGGTTGCGGCCGGGCCGCCAGGTCGTGTGGTGGTGGTCTGCCGGACGGGGCGAGTCCTGGTGCGACAACCGTCGCCCTCCGCGTCACGTCGAGATCTCAGGGTGGGAACGGGCCTTCAGCGACGAAGTGCGCGAAGTCGCAGCCGGGACGGGATTGCGTCCTCCGCCTGTCCCGGCGGGCCGGCTCACACCACGGTCTGGTCAGGGTTGTGGGCGGCCCCGGCCGCGTCCTCGTCGCCATAGGAACTGACGCCCAGACAGTGAGCAACTCCGGACTGCCCTGAGGCCTTCAGGGCAGTCAGTCCTCGGCGGGGGTGGCGTGTGTGTCAGGACGGGCGTTCGTGTCCGGGACGCCAGCCGACTGACAAGCCCCAATGGATTCCGGTGCTCGCCGTGACAGTGATGTGGACATGTTGCCTGCTGCTGCCCAGCCCGATCTCGTTGTAAGTCGTTGCGGGTGTGGTCGCGCAGGGGATGGTGTAGGTGGCCAAGCTCCCGATGGCTATGGTCGCTTTTCCCTCGCCGCCCACCGGCTGAAGGACGCCGTCGCCGTGACCCTTGAGTGCACCGTCAGGTACAGAGTCATGGGCAGCAACGCTCGGACCCCGTCGGTGTCCCGCTGGATGGTCCGCTGTGGGCGAGGAGGGCCGGTGCGAAGCCGAGAACAGTTATGGGCTGGTCGGGCGTGTGGTGTCGGTGGAGGTCACTGGCGTCGGCTGGGGCGGTCGGTGGCGAGGCGGGCCTCGAAGCCGTCGAGGATGGACTGGAGGCCGAATTCGAAGGTGTTGTCGGGCGCTGCGATGTACTGAGAGGCGGCGGGGGTGCCGAGGCGTGCGCGCAGCCGCGGGTATTGCTGGGCGGTCTCCGTAGCGCGTGTCATGGCGTCGGTCATCAATGGCTCGGCATCCGCGCCGTTCCTGCTCAGCCGGCGCTTCAGCGACACCTCCGCGGCGGGGCCCAGCGCGCTGCCGAGTACGAAGGTGAGCACGGTGGCGGCTGCCCGGTCCGCGTCGGCGGCGGTGAAGCCCGCCTTTTCGTAGATGGCGAGGCTCAGATCGTCATGGCGGGCCTGGCCGGGACCGTGCATGAGATGGCTGCCGAACGCCTGGCCGAGCCAGGGGTGCCGGGTGAGCATCTCGTGCATGCCGACGGCCTGGAGGGTAGCGGCGGTACGCCAGTCGGTGGCGTCGAGATCGGGCTGCTCGATCTCGTACCAGATCGCGTCGCTGGCGAGCCGGACCAGCTCGTCCTTGGTCTTGATGTGCCAGTAGACGGCAGTGGCGGCCGAGCCGAGCCGTTTGGCCAGGCTGCGCATGTTGAGACCGTCCAGCCCCTCGTCGTCCAGCAGTTCGATGGCCGCGTGGACGATCCGGTCTGCGGTCAGCGTGTCTCTCGGCATGACCATCACCTTAGTTGCACTTAGTTCACGTCAACGCTTGCACTTTGTTCAAGGCGCGGCCTACGCTCCTCCTCGTACTTAGTTCAAGTGTGTGGAGGGGGAGCGATGTCGCAGGAGAAGCTGTCGGCTTTCGTCGAGGCGCAGGCCAAGGAGTTCGGGGTTCCCGGTGTCGCCGTCGGGGTGCTTGTGGACGACCAGGAAATCCACGTGGCGCACGGGGTGACGAGCCTCGCCAACCCGCTGCCGGTCGATGAGAACACCCTGTTCCACCTGGCATCGGTGTCCAAGACCTTCACGGCGACCGCGCTGATGCGCCTGGTCGCGGAGGGGAAGGTGGACCTGGACGCGCCGGTGCGGCGCTACGTCCCCGAGCTGAAGCTCGCCGACGAGCAAGCGGCGGCGCAGATCACCGTCCTCAACCTGCTCAACCACACCGCGGGCCTGGACTGGAACCTGATCGACGACGGCAAGGGCGACCGCTCCCTGGCCGGACTCGTGGCGAAACTGCCCGAGTTGCCGCTGATCGCACCGCCCGGCGCCCGTTCCTCATACAGCCAGGCCGGATACAACCTGGCCGGACGGGTCATCGAGAAGGTCACGGGTCTGCCCTTCGAGCAGGCCATGGCCTCGCTCGTCCTGGAGCCGGTGGGCCTTTCCGACACCGTGTACGGCCTGACCGAGGTGATGGTCCGCAAGTTCGCAGTGGGCTACAACCGCGGCGAGGACGGCGCACTGCACCCCGCCCGGCCGTGGGGGGCGTTCAAGGAGGGCGCGCGCGCCGACAACCCGGGCGGCGGCCTCGCTTCCTCGGTGAGCGATCTGCTGCGCTGGGCGCGATTCCAACTCGGTCACGGCGACGGCGTGTTGCCTGCACCGGTGCTGCACGGCATGCGGGAGCAGACCATCAGGCTGCGTGCCAGCTCGCTCGGGGACGGCTTGGGCATCTGCTGGTTCCTGCACGACCTGGACGGCATGCTCGGGATCGGGCACGGCGGCTCGGGCAACGGCCAGTTCGCCGAGCTGCTCATCGTGCCGGAGCGCAACTTCGCGGTGGTCTGCCTGGCCAACGCCGGGCCGGACGGCTACCCCTTCAACCAGTCCGTCGTGCAGTGGACGCTGGAGCACTACCTCAACGTCGTCGAGCGGGAGGCGGAGCCGGTCCCGTACGACGAGGAGCAGGCCCGGCAGGTCGTCGGCCGCTACGAGATCGACGCCATGAGCCTCGACATCGCCACCGACGGCGGCCGCCTCACCCTGGCCGTCGACATCAAGCCGGAGATCCGTGAGGCGTCGGACGAGGAGATGCCGCCCGGCTACCCGGCCGCAGCCATCGGCTTCCTTGCCGGCGACGGCGACGAGTACATCGTCACCGAAGGTGGCCTCAGGGGACAGCGCGGCTACTTCTCTCGGGACGCCAGCGGCGCGGTCATCGGCGCCGATCTCGCCGGCCGGCTCTTCCACCGGACCGTGCAAGCGCCCTGATGCAGCTGAGTCCGGGCGCTGCCGAGCGGCCGCCCCTCTGACACTCCGAACCGACGGCAGCGGGACCAGGGACGCATCCCGCCACCGCATCAACCTTGCTGGCCGCTCACTCGTACTGACCGTCTCGGCTCACTTTGGATCAGCTCTCGGTCAGCAGGTGTCGAACGACGTATCCGGCGGAGTTCACACCGGAACTGCCGCCCTCGACCAACGCCGCCACGGCGATACGGGAGTTGTAGGCGGTCAGCCAGCCGTTGGTGTGATCACCCTCCTCCGCCGTACCCGTCTTGGCGCCGACGCCGGCCAGGCCGCCCAGGCGCGGGGCCGCGGTACCGCTGGTGGCCACGTCGCGCATCATCGACTGCAGGTAGGCGGCCGTACGGCTGGAGATCTGCTGCGGCGCGCTGTCCTGGTGCTGTCCGGGCAGGATGATCGGCTGTTCGAAGCCGACGTTGCGTACGGTCGCCGCCACGGACGCCATGAACAGCGGTGTGGCCGTGACCTTGCCCTGCCCGATGAACTGGGCCGCCTGGTCACCGCCCTGGACGTCGCCCGGGATGCTCGGGTCGGTGGTGGCCACGCCGCCGCCGATGGACCAGCTGCCCATACCGAAGACGCCCACGGCCTCGTCGTGCAGGGCGGAGGCGTCGCCGTTGTTGACGAGGTAGTGGAAGCCGTCCTTGATGAAGGAGGTGTTGCACGAGACGGTGAACGCCTGCGCGATGGTGGAGGCCGGATTGGCCGTCACGCCCGGGTCGTTGTGGAAGGTCTGACTGTTGGCGGTCAGCGTGTCCGTGCAAGGTGCCGGACTGCTCGGAGTGAGACCGACCTTGTCGAACAGGGCCGCCGACGTGATGATCTTCATGGTGGAGCCCGGCGATTTGATGCCGTTGATGGCGATGTCGCCGTCCGCACCCGTGTGGGAGATCGCGAGGATGTGGCCACTGCGCCAGTCGAGTGCCACCGTCCCTGCCGGTTTTCCTTGCAGGGGAGAGTCCTTCACCGCGCTCTCGGCCACCTCCTGGAGGTGCGCGTCGATAGTCGTCCTGATCTTCGGGGTCCGGCCCTTGGAGAACACCTTCAACGTCTTGACACCTTGGCCGGCCGAGCCCACCACAGCCACACCCGTGCCGGAGCTGCCGCCACTGGGTTTGGCGTTCTGGCGGATCGTCGCCGCGATGTCGCGCAGCGAGGGGAACGTGGTCAGGTCCGTCTTCCCGTCGCTTGCGACGACCTCCGCCGTGCTCGCGTCCGCGGGGAGCTTGCCCGCCGTCAGCGACTGGTCGTCGCCGAGGCCGGGGTAGAGCACGGAGTTGTTCCAGTGCACCGCCGCCTGGCCGCCGGCGCTCTGCAGCACCGCCACCGCGCTCGGATAGGTCCACGTACCGCCCGCCACCTTGGCCGTGACGTTGAAGGTGACCTTGGTGGCGCCGGATGTGACCCTAGACGGCCCGGCCGACACCACCTGCTGAAACGTCAGCTTCGTCAGGTGCAGACCGTCCGTGTAGCCCCGCAGTGCCGACGTGGCTGTGCTCGGTGCATCGGTGGCGCCCGCCGCCTCGTCGAGGTGCTGCTGCGACCAGCTGTCCAGGAATGCCCGGGTCAACTTGACGGCCTTGGCGTCCGACGGTGGTGAACTCGACACCGTCGCCGGGTCGAAGCTGTGTGCCGCTTTGGTCTGAGCGTCGTCCGTGGCCCCCGAGGCCAGACTCTGCGCGATGTTGTAGGCGCCGTATCCCCCGAGGACGAGCAGTGCCGTACACGTACCGGCTATGCCGACCTTTGCAGCTCTGTTCATGTAGCGGATCGTATATTTGTGCCCACTGCAGGTATGTCAGCATCTGGTAAAGCGTTGCCCGGCGGACAGTTCTGACAGTGCTGACAGTTCTGCGATGACGGCGACCGAGCCGGTTGACCGTATCGGGCAGGCCGTGATGTGTCTCTCCCCTCGAATCGACGTCAACTCCGGCACGCTGCACAGGGATCTCGCGCCGGCGCCACCATGCGTCGGCGACATCCGACTGCCCTGCGGAGGCGGCGCCCGGGTCGGCGGCTGCGTGAGGCCGAGCGGGCGGAACGTCTGCGCAGGGAGGGGCGGGTGAACGCTATGACGCCCAACTCGTCGCCGCTGCCCTGCACATGGCTGTCGCTGCCCGCGGCACCGACGGCCGGTTGCATCCGGGGAGTACACCTCCCGCCGCCTCCGCCGGGCCTTCGCGAATCTCGGCGTGACCCAGTCCATGGGCCGCGTCGGATGGTGCCTCGGACTACGCCGTCAGCGAGGCGTTCAACCGGGTACGCAAGGTCGAACTCGGCACTCTGCCGACGTCGTTCTCGGACGAAGCGGATCTGTCCCGTCTCAAGTCGTCTGATCCGAGGCCGCGGCTGTGACCTGGGCGACCAGAACGGTCGAGACACCCGGGCGGCCGAAAATCTCAGTTGATCTGGACCCCGGCGCATGAATACTGGCTGTTGTCTCAGTTGATCTGGTCTGCTTCCGGCGTTTCGAAATGGACTAGTGGAAGGGCCTGCGAGAGTGACCATGCACGAGGACCAGGTGGACGTGACCACCGAAATCGTTGCGACCTTGATCCAAGAACAGTTCCCTCAGTGGAGCGGCGAGGCGATCCGACTCCTGCCGTCGACCGGGACGGTCAACGCCATCTTCCGCATCGGGAACGACCTTTCCGCGCGATTCCCACTGCGTCTGGCCGATCCTGCCGAGGCACTGGCGGTTCTGGAACAGGAAGCCCAGGCGAGTGCGGAGCTGGCACAGGTGTCTCTGTTTCCCGCCCCGGAACCCGTGGCATTGGGAAAGCCTGGAGCGGGTTACCCCATGCCATGGTCGATCCAGACTTGGCTGCCGGGAACGGTCGCCTCTGATACCGACCCTAGTGGGTCGGACGCTTTTGCCGAGGACCTTGCGGCCCTCATCACAGCCCTGCGGGGCGCCGAGACGCGGGGGAGGCGTTTCAGCGGCGAAAATCGTGGCGGCGTTCTCGCTCACCATGACGACTGGATGGCGAAGTGCTTCGAGGAGAGTAAAGAGCTCCTCGACGTGCCCCGGCTGCGCCAGGTGTGGAGCCACTTTCGGGAGTTGCCACGCACGGGTGCCGACGTGATGAGTCATAGTGACTTGATTCCCGGCAATGTACTGGTCGCGGGAGACCGGCTCAGCGGCGTACTCGACACCGGCGGCTTCGGCCCGGCCGACCCCGCGCTGGATCTGGTCAGTGCCTGGCACCTTCTGCAGCCAGGCCCGCGGGAAGTGCTCCGGCGGACACTGGCCTGTGACGATCTGGAGTGGGAGCGCGGCAAGGCATGGGCGTTCGAGCAGGCGGTGGGTGTGGTCTGGTACTACGTCGAGACCAATCCGACGATGAGCAGAATGGGGCGCCGGACACTCGACCGGATTCTGGAGTCGATGGGGTGACGTCGCCCGATCGTAGGCTTTGAGGGTGCCGAACCCGGTCTCCTGCGCGAACTCCATCCCTTCCTCGAGGCTTTCGAAGGTGCGCCCTTCGAACAGGTCGGGCGTGTGCACGGTGGCCGGCCCCGTCGCAGGTCACCGGCAAAGCCTGAACCCCGTCGGCCAAGCCTTGGATGTGGTGGAAAGGCAGAACCTCAGCCACCTCCTTGGCCGGGATGATGGGTGCACAATTCGGCGTGCGCAGTCACTGAAGTCCTTTGGGCATTTTCAGCCTTGCCTCTCCGACCCCGCTTCTGTTGCCCCTCAAGTTCTCGCCGCGCAGCCTGCTCCGCAGCGCGCCGCTCATCGTCGGGATCGACCGTGTCGGCACCTCAACCTTGCTGATCACCTGCTCCAAGGTGTCGAGCGACACCGCCTGAGACCGTGTTTGAGATCTGCCGTCTCCCGTTGCCAAGGCGGTCGTTGAATCCTCTGTGAGCGGTGTTGGGGGTGGGTATCCGTCGGACCTGACGGATGAGCAGTGGGCGCCGGTGGAGCTGTTACTGCCGCCGGCGCGGGTGGGTCCGAAGGGTGGTCGGCGGGAGAAGCATCCGCGGCGGCGGATCGTGGATGCGATCTTCTACGTGGTGCGGACGGGGGTGTGCCTGGCGGCAGTTGCCGAAGGGCTTCGCTCCGTGGCCGACGGTGTACTGGTACTTCACGTGGTGGCACGACGACGGCACCGTGGAGCGCATCCATGACACCCTGCGCGGCCAGATTCGCGTGGCCGACGGCCGCGACGCGGAGCCGAGCACGGGCCTGATCGACTCGCAGTCCGTCCGCACCGCCGACACCGTCCCCGCTGCGACCAGGGGATTCGACGCGGGCAAGAAGGTGAAGGGCCGCAAGCGGTTCATCGTCACCGACACCCTCGGACTGCTGTCGGCCGTCCACGTCGTCGCGGCGAGCGTCCAGGACCGCGACGGCGCGAAACGGCCGTTGCTGTGGACCAGGCTCGACCATCCCGGTGTCCGGAAGGTCTGGGCCGACCAGGCCTTCTCCGGCCGCTTGGTCGAGTGGGTCGCACAGATCCTCGGCCGCGGTCTGGAGATCGTCCGCAAGGACCCTGACCAGCGCGGTTTCCAGGTCCAGTCCAAGCGGTGGGCGGTAGAGCGCACCTTCTCGTGGCTGACCGCCCACCGGCGCCTCGCCCGGGGATTACGAGAGCAGCCGGCCCACTCCGAGACGATGATTCGATGGGCCATGATCGGCGTCATGGCCCGCCGCCTTACCCGAGGCCGTCCGGCAACCCGACCAGGCCCACGATCGCTCTCCCGCACTGAGGCCCACGGGCTCAACTGCGGTGCGGCCGAAGGCTCGTCGCTCACTTCATGAACGCAATCACCAGCGATTCCGACTCTGGCGCGACGTAGTCGTATGTCGGGGAGTCGACGTGGCAATGATCGCTTGCACCCGCCTCGGAGGCGAAGCCCTCAAGGTTGTCGGCGAGGAGGTCGAGAGCTTCCCGCCCTCCCTTGATCCTCAGGACCTGGGCTTCCGTGACGATCGAAACAGTGGCCCGCTCCGGATCCTCCCGAAACGCGATCTCCGACAGCGACCTCTCGTAGGGAGAGGGGCACGAGCTCTCCGAGAGATCACAGCTTCCGGCCTTCCCCCGCAGCAGCTGCCCGAACGCCAGCAGCCCTTGACGCGTCCCGGAGAGCTCGAGCTCTTTCGTTTCCCCGCTGTACAGAACCTGCAACATCTCATCCCCTCCAACCCGCCGATCGTACCCATCACCAAGAGGGATCGCCCCGCTGGTTTCGTTCCTGCGACGGGCGATCGCAACGCGGGCACTCTTCGTCTCGCGGCGCATGACTTTCCGTGGAGCGGCTCCACTTGCCCTCTCGAACCCCTTACGGCAGGAGCAATGATGTCGGTCAGTCCGCGTCGGCGACGACGGAGCCGATGCGATCGGCCAGGGTCGGGTCGCGGCGGACCAAGAGGGCCGCGTAGGCGACGGCGGCGAGCAGGGCGGCCAGCGCCGCGTAGGGGAACCAGTTGTACGGTCCGGGCTGGCCCGGCTTGGCGAGGTAGTACAGCGGGACCAGGATGGCCAGCGTGCCGAGCGTGGGCAGCACCAGGTGTCGTACCACCCGGAACTCCTGCGGCCGGTACCTGCGGTAGTACAGCGGCAGGGCGACGTTCGAGGCCAGGTAGACCAGCAGGATCAGGATGGTGCCGAGGGTCGAGGACTCGGTGAAGAAGACCACCGGGTTCATCGAGCCGTCGCCCGAGCCCAGCAGGTGGCCCAGGCCCCAGCCGCCGATGATCAGCAAGGCGGTGGTGGCGAAGGTGATGATCGCGTTGTTCGGTGTACGGCGGGTGGGGTGCACGTAGCCGAAGAAGGACGGGAGCAGGCCCTCGCGTCCGGCGTTGAACACCAGACGGGCCTGGGAGTTGATGCCGGCGATGAGCACGCCGAGGGTGGAGGTCAGACCGCCCAGGTAGGTGAGGAACGCCATTGCTCCGAGGGTGTGTTGGGCCACCTCGACGAAGGGGATCGGGGAGGCGCCGAGTCTGTTCACGTCGTAGCCGAATCCGGTCACCGTGGCGTAGGCGAAGACGACGTAGCTCACCGTCATGATCGCGATGGAGGAGAACACCGCGCGGCCGACATTGCGCCGCGGGTTCTCGGTCTCCTCGGCGAGCGCGGCCGAGTTCTCCCAACCGACGAACAGGTACACCGCCAGCGGGAAACCGGCCGCGAGTCCCCTGAAGCCGTGGCTGATGTGGCTGGGCAGGAACGGATCGAGGGAGAGGGAGCCGCGGTGTTCCACGAGCGCCGCGACCGAGACGACGGCCAGGACCAGCATCTCCACGCCGAAGAAGTAGCCGGCCCACTTGGTGGAGACCACCACCCCGCGCAGCATCAGCCCCACCGCCAGCCCGGTGAGCAGCAGCGTCCAGATGATCCACGGCAGGTCCACGCCGGTGTAGTGGTGCAGGGTGATCTGCACGAACCCGCCGGAGATGGCGATGACGGAGGCCATCGCGATGATGTAGCCCAGCCCCGCCAGCAGCGCGGTGGTCACCGCGCTGACCGGCCCGAAGGTCTTGCCCACGAAGGTGGTGAAGCTGCCCGCCGAAGGGTGTGCACGGGAGAACTCCGCCAGGGTGTTGCCGAGCAGTGCGACCGCGATGCCCGCGGCGACGATGGTCAGCGGTGAGGCCACGCCCGCGGTGGTGGCAAGGAAGGCGAAACCGAAGAAGAAGCTCATGGCCGGGCCGACGTTGGCCATCGTGGCGGCGGCGATGTCCGCCATGCCGAGGACGCCACCCCGCAACCGCTGCGGCGCGCCGCCGGCGGGCCCCGGTGGGGACAGCGGGCCTGCTGCGGGGTCGGGCATGGCGGCAACTCCTTGTGCGTGGGGCGTGGTCAGTGCAGGGGACCGGGCGTCAGCGGTGCCGGGAGCGCTGGTGGGCCTTCACCGCCTGCACGGCCGGATCGGTCGCACCCCGGCCCAGTTCGGCGAGCAGTTCGGCGTGGCAGAGGTTCTGTGCCCGAAGCGCCGCAGGGTGCGGCACGGGCAGCAGCAGGCAGAGCCGGCCGAGCAGATCGGCGGCGAACTCGCGCATTCCGGCACCGCCGAGCGTCTCCGCGAGGTCCAGGTGGAAGCGGGCCTCCAGCTCGGCCTGGCGTGCCGGGTCGTCGGTCCGTTCCGTCTCCTCGACCAATGCCCGAAGCCCCTCCAGTCGCTCGGCCGGGACCTCTCCCGAGCCGTGCGCCACCAGGCCGCATTCGAGGAGCACGTGGAAGGCGTCCAGTGAGGCAGCCTCCTCGGCGTCGTGCATCACGGCTACGACGGCGTCCCAGTCCTGCGCGACGAAGGTTCCGCCGGCCCGTCCGCGTCGGCGGTCGAGCAAACCGTCCTGGCACATGCCTTCCAGCGCGCGGCGGACGGTGATCTCGCTGATCCCCAGTTCCTCGGCGAGTACTCCGGCATCGGGGAGCCGGTCCCCGGGCTGCACGGAGCGCAGGCGTACCCGCAGCGCGATTCTCGACCGGACGAGATCGGATCCGTTCTGACCCCCGCCGGGCAGGGCGCGGGCGTGTCCCACGCCGGTGACCGGCGTCGTCCGAGCCGGGCCCGGCTGGTTGTAAGGCCCGAACTTGCCCGCTGCATTCACCACGACGCCACCCTAACGGCCCGCTGTACGGGGTCGAGGCCCGCGATGGCCGCGGTCCGGCGCGTCGGTTCGGGTAGCGCACATGACCTCGACCGGTCGAGCCGGACCCCGTGTGGCGGGGGCGGTCTCACGTCGGTCGGCGTCCCGTGTCGGCTTCTCGACGGCCGTCCCACCGGGGGCGTGCTCGCGCGGGCTCCGGGTGAGGGGGAGGGGGCGCCGGTGGTTCCCGTGATGGCGCCACGGTGTGGTGCATAGGGGCTCCCAGGTGTGCGGGATCGTCGGAGGGTGCGAAGCAGCCCGGAACAACCGGGCCGGGGCCCGACGCGGGTGTCCCGCGGGGAGTGGCGGGCCGCGATGCAGGAAAAATTAGAGCAAGGTGAACAGTTAAACAAGACCTCGCCGCGGCCGGTTCCCGGGCGGAGGGGAGGCCCGGGTCGGTGGCCGGGCGGTCCTCGCTCTGAGCAGGCGATTCGCGTCTCGTCGGACGCCTCTGCGGGATACGCCGATGCGGGCGCGGGTGGGTGTCCGGGAGGCGCGGGCGCCCCGGGGTTGGCGCACGGAAGCCGTCGGCCCGTCGATCGGACCCTTGTTTTTTTTGATCGCCGTGAACTATTTTCCTGAGCGTCACCGGGACACCGATGCAGCGGACCCCGGTCGGCGGCAGTGATTCACCATGCCCTCCCCGCGACCGTGATCGCCACCCCCCGACCCGGCCCCACCGCCTGACCCGGAACCCCGCACGCCACGCCCGGCGGAATCCATGCGGCCACCCCCGCCCGATCTCGCCGGAACCGTCCCCTGTCCCCGCCAGCCCCCTGGATGTCGAGATGACAACACGTCCCCCTGTTACCGCCCCCGACAAGGTGACCACCACCGAAGGCACCCCAGCAGGATCCGGCCTGCAGGCCGGGCTGAAGAACCGTCACCTGTCGATGATCGCGATCGGCGGCGTGATCGGAGCGGGCCTGTTCGTCGGCTCCGGCTCGGGCATCGCCGCCGCGGGACCAGGCATCCTCGTGTCGTACGCACTCGTGGGCGCCCTGGTCGTGCTCGTGATGCGCATGCTGGGTGAGATGGCCGCCGCGAACCCGACCTCCGGCTCCTTCTCCGCCTACGCCGACCGGGCGCTCGGCCGCTGGGCCGGCTTCTCCATCGGCTGGCTGTACTGGTTCTTCTGGGTCGTGGTGCTCGCCGTCGAGGCGACCGCAGGCGCGAAGATCCTGGAAGGCTGGATCCCGGGCGTACCGCAGTGGGCCTGGGCCCTGATCGTGATGATCGTGCTGACCGTTTCCAACCTCGCCTCGGTCGCCTCCTACGGCGAGTTCGAGTTCTGGTTCGCCGGGATCAAGGTCGTCGCGATCGCCGCGTTCATCGGGGTGGGCCTCCTGGCGGTCTTCGGCATCCTGCCCGGCACGCACAGCGACACCGCGGGGCTGTCCAACCTCACCGCGCACGGCGGCTTCCTGCCCAACGGACCCGGCAAGATCCTCACCGGTGTGCTGATGGTGGTCTTCTCCTTCATGGGCAGCGAGATCGTCACGCTGGCGGCCGGGGAGTCGGAGGACCCCCAGCGCGCGGTCACCAAGGCCACCAACAGTGTCATCTGGCGGATCGGCGTCTTCTACCTCGGCTCGATCTTCATCGTGCTGACGCTGCTGCCCTGGAACTCCCCGGCCATCACCAAGGACGGCTCGTACGTCGCCGCCCTGAACTCCCTGGGCATCGCGCACGCCGGGCAGGTCATGAACTTCATCGTCCTCACCTCCGTGCTGTCCTGTCTGAACTCCGGCCTCTACACCGCCTCCCGCATGGCCTTCTCCCTCGGCCGCCGCGGCGACGCCCCGGCCGCCTTCGGCCGCACCAAGCGTCAGGGCGTGCCGCAGACCGCGATCCTCGCCTCGGTCGTCTTCGGCTTCGTGGCGGTGTTCTTCAACTACGCCTGGCCCGACACCGTCTTCCTGTTCCTGCTCAACTCCTCAGGCGCCATCGCCCTGTTCGTCTGGCTGGTCATCTGCTTCTCGCAGCTGCGCATGCGCCGGATCATCCAGGCGGAGTCCCCGGAGAAGCTCGTCGTACGCATGTGGCTCTTCCCGTATCTGACCTGGGCCACCATCGCCCTGATCGTGTTCGTGCTCGGCTACATGCTCACCGACACCGCCTCCGGCGGCGGCCGGGACCAGGTCGTCCTGTCCACCCTGGTGGCCGCAGGTGTGGTGGTCTTCGCACTGATCCGCAATCGGCTGTCCCGGAAGGTCCAGCAGGACGTGATCGTCCCCTCGTAGAACGGCCCCGGGCCCGTACAGGGCCGCCCTACCGCCGGTGACGCGCCTTCCATCGCGTCACCGGCCTTGCGGTTGCACCCGCTGGGCCACCTTGGTCGGGGAGCGGGACGGCGTCGCGTCCGGCGCCGCCGGATCGGCGACGGTGGCGCGGTCTGATCGGCGAGCCGCATGTGTCAGCGTGCAGGCCATACCGATCCGGCTGGTGGCACACCGCGGGTCCGCGCCCGCCCTGCCCGGCCGAACATTCGCTGCCGGGTGCCGGGTGCCGGGTGCCGGGACATACTGGCGACGCACGCCGGGCTTCCACGACCGGGCCGAGTTCTTCGGACGACGCCGCTGGACCGGGCGCCGCCGGACTCCAGCGGATGGATTAGAGGGCGAGTTCCTTGGTGATCCGGTCGAGCATGAACGCCGAGGAGTCGCGGGCGCGTTCCTCCCAGGCACAGGCACAGGCACAGGCACAGGCACAGGCACAGGCACAGGCACAGGCACAGGCACAGGCGGTGGCGACGCCGTCGTAGTCCAGTTCGCGCAGGGTGCCGGCGAAGGAGTACCAGACCTCGCCCCGGGCCGATGTCGAGGTGCCGGTGGATACGGGCGATTGTGCCGGGCGAGTTGAGGAGGCGTGCAGTAGAGGTAGTACACCCAGGGCTGGGCCGCCGACTGAGCAGAGCCCCGCCTCCGTTCACCGTGGGGCCGACGAGAGAAGGCGGCTGGTCTCCTCGAGTTCGCGGACGCTCCGGCCGATCGGCAGGTGCTCAGGTGGCCTCCGTGGCGGCGCGACCGCTCAGCACTCGCCGCGCCACGTTGCCTTCCCGATCGTGGCGTAGATGATGTTCGCCTTGTATTGGCCCGGGCCGGGGTTGTAGTGCAGGCAGATGACGCGGACCGACGTGGTGTAGCCGTAGAGGAGTTCGATGTGGTCGGCGCCCGGGGCTACGTATCCGTTGTTGAACACGGAGCCGACGCTGTGGATCTCGCCCGACCAGTTGCCTGCCGTTTTCAGCAGCAGTGTGCCGCGCTGGTCCGGCTCCGAGTAGGCGCAGAAGTACCCCTTCGGACAGTCCGGCGGGTTGGGCTCGGCGGTGGCCGTGGGAGCGGTGACGACGGTGGCCGCGAAGGCGGCGGCTCCGGCCAGGATGCTCATGGCGCGCTTGCGCACAGCAGGTTCCCTTCCTGTCATGACGGGCGTGGTGTTCGGAGTACCGAGTTCCAATGGCATGCGGCGGGGCTGGGGGCACTCGCCGCGCCGTCTGACCTCGACGACCCCCGTTCAGATGGCGGGATTCGCCTCGTGCCGTCCCGGCCCCGGGGTGTGTCGAAGCAGAAGACGTCCCGGTAGCCGTTTTTGAAGATCGGACTGGATGGACCGGGTGGAGACGGGGCCGGTCCAGGTGCCGGTGGCCTGCACCACATGCTGGACCGCTGGTTCGGCCCGATCCACGTGTGCGAGCTGTTGTCTCTTCTGTTGTGAGGGACGCGGGTAGCGGGCTCCACTTCCCTCCCGAGCCCGTATTGCAGCCTGCCCACCCGCGCAGAGATCCGCGCCCCTTTTCGGTCTGGACCGAAATCGGTGGTCCGAAGCCGGTGCCCCGACGCCCGTGGACCGAAGCCGGTGCCCCGACGCCCGTGGACCGAAGCCGGTGGCAGTCAGCCCTGAGTCCGTGGTCCGGAGCTCGTGGTCCGAAGGCGCTCTCCGCGTCCGGCGGCGGGGCCGTGCCCGGGAGCCGAGTCAGCGGGACGTCGCGTGCTCCCAGCAGGCCGCGGCCATCGCGGCGGTCGCGGCCTCGCGCACGGCCCGCACGGCCGGGCGGTCGCGGTGCTCGGCCGTCCAGCCGAGGGCCGACACCGAGGGGGACAGATCCACCACGTCGACGTAGCGCACTCCCGGGCGGGGGAAGAGCTCCCGGGCGGCCGCGGGCAGAAAGCACATCCCCTGGCCCGTGGCGACCGTGTGCAGCAGCCCTTCCATGTCGGAGACGACGGGGCCATAGCGCACCCGCCTGCCGTCCGGGCGCGGGTCCACCGCCCAGAAGTCCCACCACACGCGGGGCACTTCAGGAGGGACGTCCACGAAGACCCGCTCGCCGAGGTCGGCGAGGAAGAGCTCGGGCCGTTTTGTCAGCGGGTCGTTGGCGGGCAGGCAGGCGATGCGCGGCTCGGTGGCCAGTTCCAGCAGTTCGACTCCGGCGGGCACAGGGGGCCGGAGGAAGGCGACGTCGATGTCACCGGACAGCAACTGGACCAGGTGCTCGGCGAAGCCGAGGGTGCGGATTTCCACCGTGAGCGCCGGATGCAGGGTGCGCAGGTGCTCGAGGACCGCGTGGGTGTAGGGCATCGCGGCCTCGGCGCCGACCGTTCCGACCACCACATGTGCGGAGAGTGTGCGGGCCCACTGGCCGGCACGGGCGCGCAGCCGGCCCATCGACTCCACTGTCGCCCGCGCCTCCTCCGACAGGGCACGGCCCGCGTCGGTGAGCGTGACACTGCGGCTGTCGCGTGAGAACAGCGGGACACCCAGTCGCCTCTCCAGTTCCTGGATCTGGCGGCTCAGCGTCGGCTGGGTTATGTGCAAGCGAGCGGCGGCCCTGCCGTAGTGCAACTCCTCGCCCAGCGCCAGGAAGAGCCGCAGTTGATGCAGGCTCGGCTCCGCCGTTCCCTCCGGTTCAGGCACCGCGCACGTCCTTAACCTGCGGCCATAGCGGCCCCTGCATCGATTGGGCCCATAATCTCATCGCCGGCGCACCGTTGGACGGATCTTCTCCGTGCCACCCTGGAAAACCGCCGCACCGTCCGGACTGACCACCGGCACGGCAGGCGGTGACAACGGCAACGGGGGAGAACCAATGCTGCGTATTCACTTCACAGCCGCGGACCTGGCTCGCGTCCACTTGGCGCGTGAGCCGGACCCGGTCTGGGAGACCCTGCTGAGCCTGCATCAGCTGACCGCCCCGAGACGAGGCCTGCCCGTCTACGCCCACTGGCGGCGCACCGCGCGGGCAGGACTGGCCGCGAAGGGCCTGGCAGGACCGGCCAAATTGCTCTCCGTCCTCGCCCCGGCTTCGGCGAGCTACTGGCCCGATTTCCTGACACCCGGCGCCTCGGCCGATGGCCTGGAGACCGCGATGGAGGAACTGCGCTCCACCCCCCGATCACGGCTGCGCCGGGAACTGGACCGGATGGCCGGCACTCACGCGCTGCCGCGCTGGGCGCACGATCTCGGCGTGGGGGACCGGACGGTGATGGAGGAGGTCGCGACGGCGTTCCGGTTGGTGCACCGCACGATCGTGGCGCCGGACTGGGCCGGTACGGCCAGGACCACCGAGGCCGACCGAGCCCTGCGGACGCGCACTCTGCGCGATCGCGGGGTCCATGGACTGCTGGACTCCTTCCGTCCACTGATGATCTGGCGTCCTCCCGTGCTGCACGTGCGTTACCCCGAGGACCGCGATCTGCACCTCGGCGGACGCGGTGTGCGGCTGATCCCCTCGCACTTCTGCTGGAACACGCCCATCGCGCTGGCCGACCCCGCCCTGCCGCAGGTCCTTGCCTACCCCGTCGCGCATCCCGCGACCTGGGCGCCGGAGGTCACCCGTGACCGGCGCCCCGAGGCCTTGGCCACTCTGATCGGCCGGACCCGCGCCCGGGTACTGGCTTGCCTGGACACCACCGCGACCACAGGTGAAATCGCCCGACGTCTCGGCATCTCGGCCCCCTCGGCGAGCGAACACGTCGCGGCCCTGCGGGTGGTGGACCTTGCGCACAGCCGTCGCGTCGGCACCCACGTCGTCCACACCCTGACACCGCTGGGCGCCGCACTGCTGAGCGGCGATCTGCCGGCGCAGCGTCCGCCCGTCCTGGCCGACTCCTCACCCCCGCCGTCCGGCGGTGACGGCCGGCCGCGGTCGTCCGGGAGCGCGGAGAGTGTGCAGCGACATTCGGCGCACGCTCGGCATGCCTGAGTCGCTCTGGTCGCCGCCGCTGCCCGGCACAAGACCAAACTGCCCACACCGCAGGCAGCCGACTACTCCGACGCCGCCAGGTGGGCGGCCCCGCGCTCGTGCACACCCTCGTGCACACCATCGTGCGACGGGAGCTGCTCCCGCACTGCTACAGCATCAACGCTCCATGCCCTTGTTCAGCCTGCGGCGTACGCTCCCGTGCAGTGCTCGCCGCGGGTGGTTCGGGTGCCTGCGGATGTCGGTGAGTCATCGGGACCGGAGCCGCTGACCTGGGTGTATCGACCCGGGGTTGGTAGAGCGTGTGGTGGCTGCCTGGGGTCGTGAGGAGCTTCGCAGACGCCTGCTGTCGGCCCGCCTGGTGGTCGCCCTTGCCCTGTTCTCGCCGACAGCCGGCTCCGTATCTGGGACTTTCGGGGCTGACCGAAAGGTGTGGCCTGCTCTCAGGCCCACAGACCACGCTGAGGCCGAACCATACGATCACCGAAACTCCCACGCTCCACCAAGGCCAGGAGGTTTCCCGTGCACACCAATCTGAAGGTCTTCGGCGCTGCCGTCGCCACCGTGCTGGCGGCTGTGGCACTCCCGGGTTCAGCATCGGCCGCAGAGACGGGCGTCAGGGCATGCGGCTACTACGAGACGCAGACGGATTCGTACTACGGCCACTGCGGTAGCAGTTGGGTCATGATCAAGGTCGACATCGACTGGTGGCCGACCGACATCAAGAGGTGTGTCCCGCCGGGCGAGACCCATCTCGGCACGACGGACGAAATCGACAACGCCTGGTCCATAGGAGGCTGTTCGCCCAGCTAGATCCCGTCTCCTCGATCGGCGGCTGGGCCAGGTCGGATGAGAGACGGTGAAAGGCATCGCGACGGATACAGGGTTCTGCTGCATGAGCTGACCAGAGAAGCGCAGCAACGGGCCGTCTCCAGACCTTGAAGCGTGAAACAGGCCCAGTACTCCCCACAGCGTTCGGGGGAGTACTGGTCTTGGTGGCGCGCGTGCCAGTTGGTGACAGTCTGGGCGTCTTCCCTGTTACTTCGGCCAGCACGACCGGCTCTTCAGGTTCCTCGCTCCTCTGTACCAGGGTCAGTTCGACGAGTTCGCCGACCAGGTGCCCGAACTCGCGTGTCCCGCCCTCGACATCGCGAGCAGCCGTTCCCGTGGGTCGGGGCAGAGCTCGCCGAGGTGCCGGAGTGCGCCGGGGTTGGTGAGCAGGTCGTCACCGGAGGGTGTGCACTTCACGGGCGCCTTTTCTGGGACCGTGCCGGTCGGCCTGTGCCCTTGGACGAGCCCACGGAGCTACAACCGCCGAAGGGACCGCGTCCGACAGCCCGGACTCGAGAAGCCGACCTGCGGTAGGTTGTCGAGGGCCGCCGGCAAGATCATGCTCTGCGGCCGGAGGACCAGGACGGCTGACATTCGGTCGTACTCCTCGATCATCCTGGCTGGGAACGCTCAGGGATGTCCTGCGCAGTGACCCGCTCTTCCTCGTGCGTGTGCACGGTAGGCGCCCCTGCGCCGAGCGCTCTGACGATCGGAGAGGTGACCGCGGTAGTGATCATGGCCACAAGAACCAGCATGGTGAACAAGTTCCCGGAGATCACCCCAAGATCGAGGCCGACGTTCAGGACGATGAGCTCGGTCAGCCCCCGACAGTTCAGCAGGGCGCCGAGAACGAGGGACTCTCGCCACGACATGCCGCTCAGACGCGCGGCGGCCCCGCCGCCACCCCACTTGCCCACCACGGCCACGACGAGCACGGCACTCAACCACAGCCACTGCTGCGGATCGGCGGCGAGCAGCCCGACGTCGGTGTGCAGACCTGTCGTCACGAAGAACAGCGGGAGCAGCAGGGGTTCGGTGACTGAGCGCAACCGAGCCGCGGCCCGCTCCACCACAACCGTTCGGCGCGGTACGACGAGACCGAATAGGAAGGCGCCGAAGATGGCATGCACCCCTATGGCGTCGGTGGCCAGCGCGGACAGACACAGCCCGCTGAACAGCAGCACCAGAACGAGGCCGTCCTGGCTCTCTCCTCCCACGGTGAACCGCCTGAGCCGGCTCGCCCGGGCGAGTGCGGGACGTACCACCCGCAGCATCACCCCGAAGTAACCGACCAGCAGGGCCAGGGTGATCAGGAACGCAAGTGACGTGCCGCCTGTCGCGACCGCGACCACCACGGCGAGGAGACACCATGCCATGACGTCGTTCGCGGCGGCGCAGGTCATGGCCAAGCTGCCCAGCCGTGTGTGGTAGAGCCCGTCGTCGATGAGAATGCGGGCCAGTACAGGAAACGCCGTGACACTCAAAGCGACAGCTACGAAGAGGACGAACGCGCCCCTGTTGACGCCGTGAGGTGCCAGTGAGCCGTACATGACCAGTGCCAGCAGCGCGCCCAGCAGCAAGGGCACGAGGATGCTGCATTGGCTCACGACGATGGCAGCGCGCCCGTTCCCACGAAGGCGACCCAGGTCCAGTTCCAGGCCGACGAAGAACATGAACGCGAGCAGCCCCAGCTGTCCCAGTGCCTCGATGTGGTCGATGACACCCTGAGGGAAGAGGTATCCGCGGCCCTGGGGCCAGAGCCGGCCAAGGAGTGAAGGGCCCAGCAGGATCCCGACCGCGATTTCTCCCACGACGGGTGGCTGTCGGAAGCGACGCAACACCGCGGCCCCGGCACGGCATGCCAGGATCACTACGGGCAGCGAGACCAGAAGACGGGTTATCTGTTCGGCGTTGGACACAAGTTCTCCTCGTGCTCTGAGCCAACTGGCCCGTTCAGTTCATGGGGGAGAAGATCGCACGCGCCCACACCGGTCGGCCGTCGAGAGCCGGCGAGGTGACGGGTACCGGGTGCGGGGTCAACTCGCCTGCGTGGTCGAAGAGTCGGTCCTGGTAGAAGCCGGCCAGGTACGGCGCCCCGGAGGTGCCTCCCGAGCCCATCGAGTCCTTCGGCAGGTAGCGATGAGCGAGCCCGAGGTGCAGTCGGCGCCACGCATACAGTGCCTCGTCGAGATCACGCGCCGCAGTGAGCACCAGGGCGGAGTCATCCGCGTCTTCGGGGAGTTCATGCAGGAGGGAGCGCAGCGGTCGGAAGCGGTCGTTGAGGTGGAAGAGCAGAAAGGCGTTCTCGGGGACTCCTTCAAGTGCTTCCACCTTGAGGGGGTGGACGCCGAGAAGGTGGACATGCAGTGCCTGCGAGGAGGTCATCTGAACCGCGCTCGCGTCTCCGGTCTCCTTGCGGAAGCCGAGGAAGTTCTCCACCGACATGGTGCGGCGCAACACCCGCATGACGTCCAGTTGCAGGGACGCGAGGGCGGCGGCGCGTTCCAGACACATCGCGGCTTCTCGGAGCTTTCCCGTTTCCAGCCACGTTTTGGCTCCGAGCACGCGGGCCAGAATGCCGGACGTCGTCACCTCGGTCAGGTGGATGACCCGGAGGAACGCGTTCTCATCGTGATGCTGAGTCTGGGGCAGGTTCACCAGGTACTCAAGGGTGTCACTGCGCCCCGCGTCGCCCACGTAGTCGTGCCAACGAGCGGGAGGAGCAGGGTGGGGTCGCGGCAGGGTCGGCCAGTCGGCGGTCTCCTGCCGCAGCCGCTCGAGGCGCTCGAGGCGCTCGCTCATCGCGTCCGGTGTCAGGGGGCGTTGCCACCCCCACGTCACCTCTGTGCCGTTCGACGAGCGCTGTTCGTACTCCAGCCAGGAACGGATGAGGAAGCGCAGTGTCTGTCGGCAGCGATACTCGATGGACGCATCGCTGGAACCCCGTCGGGTGCCGAGTACCTGATTGAGGAGGCGCACGTTCGCGTAGGGCTGGTAGCGCTTGCCCCGGGGGCCGCTCACCGTGTTCAGCAATCCCGCGTCGCCTGAGGTGCCCGAAGGATCGGCGAGCTTCCACTCGCTTTGCAGAGCCAGTTCGGCGAAGCGGAGCACGCGCAGCTCCTGACGGTCGAACACGGCGTCGGACCCGTGAAGTGCGTCGCGCAGGTCCAGATACAGCTCTGCCATCCGGTTGCGCAGTTCGGGATCCAGGTGATGCCTCCCTACCGCGCGCGTCGTGGAGACGTACTCCGCCACATCGAAGTCAAGAACAGCACGGACGACCGACGGTGCCTTCATAAGGACTCCAGGAGTAAGAAGGTGGCGTTCCAAAGGTCCTGGTGGGGGCTGTCGACGAGCCTCAGCGAAAGCGCGCCCGGTCCCCTCCGGCCGCGCTCCTGCTAGATGTCACAGAGCAGACTCACTAACTGGTCACACTCCATGGTCACTGCGACCCCTCCCGTGCGGAGAAGCTGACGGGCGTCCGGGCGCCGCGCTCGGGTGTCCGCCGTTCCGGGAAGTGACACCGGAGCGGAGACAGCAGTCGAGTCCGTCGAGGAGGAGGAGAAGGATCTCGCGGTCGCCAGCGGTAGCTCGCTGGAGCCGAGGAGTCGGTTCAGGCCGGCTGCGGTGTGACGGGCCGCGTCCACCAAGGAATGAGGTATTCCGAAGGTGTCGGTAGCGCCCACCGCCAGGAGTTCGGCGACCGCGGGGGCCTGCTCGTCGGGAAGAGCTGGCTTCCGGTCGTTCGCCGATCGCCGCCACAGCTCTCTCACTATGTCGGCGAGCTCTGGGAGACGACGCACCTCATGGGGCGCGTAGAACGTGGTCTGCTGCGGCAAGTACCCCATGTTCAGTAGGGATTGGACCAGTTCGGCGTCATCGACGGTTCCTGTGTGCCCGGCTCCGACGGACACGAATACCGACCCGATGCGGGCCTGCTGCCAGTCAAGGGCAACCGAAACGACGTCAGGCTTCGGATCGCGGTCGGACACGTGGATGAGGACTCGGCGTTCATGCGAGGGTGGCAGTGGTCCGTCCCAGACGGAACGGGTTGTCCCGTCTGCCCTCATGTGAGGTCGAAGCTTTCGACGTGAGGAGTTCCGCCGGCCTCGTCGAGCAGTGCGGAGACACCGTGCACGGCTCTTTCGAAGCGTTCGGGACTCAGGTCCGGCGCGTCGAAGATCAGGAACAGGAGCCGCTCGGTTCTGCGCGTGATTCCGGTACGGGCGTCGGGCCCCTGGAAGACCGAGGCGAAGATGCCGGCGTCGTCCCGGAGGACCGGCTCCCCGGCACGACACGTCACCGTGGACCGAAAGCCCGCGAATTCGTCCCCTGCCGCGGCGTACTCCACCCGCATCGCGCCGCGCACCGCGTCGAAGTCCTGCACACCCATCAGTACGCCGTGGGACAGCTCGCAGTGCAGCAGCGCCCGCACGGGGGCGGGACCACGCAGGGGTCGCCCGTCGGTGACGGCTCCGAGCTGGCCGGACAGGGGACTGGCATGGCCGTTCCGGGCGAACCAGTCCGCGTAGCACTTCGCGTTCTCATGGGCGTACTCGGTCGCCTTGGCGAGATCCTCCCGCTGCTCCGCAACGGCGATCTCCAAACGCTTCATGTCGGGGGCCGCGACGACGACCGCCACTCGATCGAAACCCGTGTGGGCCGGGGGTCGTGGCTGCCGCCCGAGCAAGGTCGGCACCGAGGGCCCCACGCCAGGCTGCGTCATGGAACATACTCCTCAAACAGGCTTGGACGACTTGCTGGGCAACGCGAAAAGCCCGCAGAGCGCGCGACAACAAGGGAAGTCCGTCCGGTCCCGGCGCCCCCGAGCACTTCACCGCCGACATGCGAGTGGCATACGCCAGCAGCAACTACGCACCTTACCCCGGTGCAACTCGTAGTACACCAGGCGCATCACAGGCCTGGGCGATCCTCGAAGCCTTTCGGCCAAACTCTGACGCAATGACAGCGGATCTTGTGCGGGTTGCCCAGGCCTATGTACAGTCCCCAAACTGTACGGCGCACGAACGATCTGCGGACACCGCAAGGGGCCCTGCATCAGCATCCCGAGCGATCCGCCATATCCGCGCCGTGGCGAGCCTTTACCAGGACGCAGCCGTACAGAATGGGGGAGTTGATGCCCGGAGGTCGCTCGGCATCGGCTGGCGTTTCATTTGTTTCTCCGCGCGCCGGTGCGGACCTGATGAGTGGCTTCCCCACCGGCGTTGCCGTGATCACCACCCGTTGCCCTGCATCAGGGCAGCCATACGGCTTGACCTGCTCTTCTCTCGTCAGTGTCACCTTGGAGCCCCCGACGCTGCTGGTGTCCGTGAAGAGCGAGAGTCCCGTGCTCGACGCGATTCACCGAAGTCGGGCATTCGCCGTCAACCTGCTCCACGAGCACGGCGAGCGAGCAGCACGGATATTCTCCACTCCGATCCCTGACCGCTTCGACCGCATCAACTGGGAACCTTCAGGGGCGTCCGGAATTCCGTGGTTGGTGGACGATTCCTTCGCATTGGCGGAATGCGCGCTGACGGAGACCCATGAAGTCGGCGATCACGTCCTGACTTTGGGACGCATCACTCGCATAGACGGCACGTTGCAGGGTTCGCCGCTGATGTACGGACTGCGCACGTTCGCCTCTTGGCCGGGTCGCGCGGACTGAACGATCATTCGCGGGTGCTACGCCCGATCATCCGACTCTTTCATGTCCACTCATTGGCGATGGGAAAGAAAATGGAAGACCACAGGATACGAAACGTTGTCATCCTCGGCGGCGGAACGGCCGGTTGGATGACCGCCGCGTACCTCGGCAAGGCGCTGCAGGGCACGGCGACCATCACCGTCCTGGAGGCGCCCTCCATACCCAAGATCGGTGTGGGTGAGGCCACCATCCCCCTGCTGCAGAACGCCTTCTTCAACTACCTCGGCATCCCCGAAGACGAGTGGATGCGCGAGTGCAATGCCGCCTTCAAGACAGCCGTCAAGTTCATCAACTGGCGCACACCCGGCCCCGCGCAGGCCGAAGGCCGGACCCACGAGGGGCGCAGCGACCACTTCTACCATCCGTTCGGGCTTCTCCCGAACCACGACGGTATCCCGCTGTCCCACTACTGGTACCGCAAGCGTGCCCTGGGCGAGACCGACCTTCCGTTCGACTACGCCTGCTTCAAGGAGCCGGCGATGATGGACGCGAAGCGGGCGCCCCGGTGGGCCGACGGGGGCCCCGCCACCCGTTACGCCTGGCACTTCGACGCCCACCTCGTCGCGGACTACCTTCGTCGTTACGCGACCAGCAAGCAGGGCGTCGTCCATGTGCAGGACGAGATGACCGAGGTCCTCAAGGACGAGCGCGGGTTCCTCACCGAACTGCGGACGAAGAACGGACACTCCCTGCCCGGGGACCTGTTCATCGACTGCTCCGGCTTCCGTGGCCTGCTGATCAACCAGGCCATGGAGGAGCCCTTCATCGACATGAGCGACCACCTGTTGTGCGACAGCGCGGTCGCCACCTCGGTTCCCCACGACGACGAGAAGAACGGCATCGAGCCCTACACCTCGGCCATCGCGATGGAGTCCGGGTGGACGTGGAAGATCCCGCTGCTCGGCCGCTTCGGCAGCGGCTACGTGTTCTCGAGCCAGTTCGCGGACCATGACCGTGCCGCAGAAGACCTGTGCCGCCTGTGGGGGCTGGATCCTGACGCCACGCAGGTCAACCGCATCCGCTTCCGTGTGGGGCGCAACCGCCGCGCGTGGGTGCGCAACTGCGTGAGCGTCGGCTTGGCCTCCTGCTTCCTGGAGCCGCTGGAGTCGACGGGCATCCACTTCACGTACGGGGCCATCTACCAGTTGGTCAAGCACTTCCCCGACCGACGGTTCGACCAGGCCCTCATCGACGGGTTCAACCGCGAGATCGAGTTCATGTTCGACGACACGCGTGACTTCATCCAGGCGCACTTCTACTTCTCGCCGCGCAACGACACGGAATTCTGGCGCGCGAACAAGGAGTTGAAGCTCACCGACAACATCCTGGAGAAGGTCGAGGCGTACAAGGCCGGTCTGCCCATCAACCAGCCCTACACCGCCGCCGAGACCTACTACGGAGATCCCGGGGCGGAGTTCCGCAACTTCTGGACCAACGGCAGCTACTACTGCATCTTCGCCGGCCTCGGCCTCATGCCCGATCACCCCCTGCCGATCCTCGATCACAGGCCCGAATCCGTCGCCGGCGCCGAACAGCTCTTCAGCGCGATCCGCAAGGAGCAGCAACTGCACGCCGAGGGACTCGGCGACAATCACCGGTACCTGCGGTCCCTCCACGGAGCGGAGTAGTACCCGAAAGCGTCGAGCTCAGCTCCCATCCGCCCCACGCCACGACAAGAGGGGAAGCACGGCCGTGTACGAATCGCTGGTGCCGGTGACGCACCACTTCTACCCGCTGCAGCGGCACACCGACCCGGAGAGCGCTCCGTTCTCCGACTTCCTGCGGGTGCTCGACAACCCCAAGCCCCAGGCAACGGACAATCTGCTCTACCTGCACATTCCTTACTGCGAGAAGCGGTGCACCTTCTGCCCCTTCCACGTGCGCGTCAAGCGCGACGTCTCCGTGTACGAGCGCTACGTGGTCGCGCTGCTGCGGGAGATCGAGATGCTGGGACGTCTTCCCTATGTGCAGGGCATGACCTTCCGCGCGGTGTACTTCGGGGGTGGATCCCCCTCGCTGCTGACGGTCGAGCAGATCGGGCGCCTGTACGACGCGCTGCGTCGCAATTTCGCCATCGAAGCCGACGCCGAGTGGACCTTCGAAGGGGAGCCGGCCGGGCTGTGCAACCCGGAGCTGCTCGAGTTGCTCGCCTCGCAGGGCACCAAGCGGCTCAGCTATGGCATCCAGACGTTCGACGAGCCGCTGCGGATGACGATGAACATCGCCGCGACGGTGCAGGATGCCCTCACTGCCAACGAGCGCGCGAAGAAGCTCGGCTTCGAGGACATCAATGTCGACATGATGTACTACATGCCCGGCCAGACACTGGCCGCGGTGGAGCGCGACCTGCAGGAACTCGGCAACTGCGGGTTCGACAGCGTCGACTACTACTACATGTCCTACTACGCCATGCCGAAGAGCACGTTCCTCGGCATGGAGAAGGGCACGTACCCGCGCAGGCCGCCAGCGGAGATGCGCCCCCAGATGGGGCGGCTCGTGCAGCGTCGCATGAAGGAACTCGGCTATCACCACGTCACCGACCACGTGTACGCCAAGAACCCCCAGGGCTCCGAGTACTACCGCCTGCTGTGGGGTGGCGGGTTCGGTGAGCACCGCGCCGAGACCTTGGCCGTCGGCGCCTCGGCCCGTGGCTACCTGAACGGCTACAGCTACGCCAACACGCTCGCTCCCGACCCGTACGTGGAGCAGATCGAAGAGGGCAAGCTGCCGGTGAACAAGGTGTCGGCGCTCCTTGAGGACCCCCGCAACCGTGGCATGGTGTTCTTCCCCAAGTTCTTCCGCACGGCACTGGACCGCATCCCCGACGACGCCCGGACCCGAGTCTTCCTCGACAACCTCGTGGAGCAGGGATACGCGATCATCGGTGACGGTGAACTGCGGCTCACGGACAAGGGCAAGGAATGGATCCCGAACATCACGGTGGACCTCTTCGAGGACCCGCAACGGGAGATCCACGACAGCTGGGTCGAAGAACTCGAGTCGCACTATTCGAATCGCGTCACCCTGTGACCTCCGCCGCGTGAACGGAAAGTGGAGTATGGCCAGGCGAATCATGGTGGTCGGTGTCCCGTGGAGCAGCCACGAGCTCGTGCCGGCGGCACGAGACGCCGAGCGGTTGGGTGCTCGGCTGCATGTGGTCGACACCCCGGACACACTGAGCTCCATCGGTGACGACACGTCATATGAGCGGATCCCGGTCCCCGTGCTGAACGAGTCCGAACTCGTCGCGGCAGCCGACAGGATCGGGCCCGACTGCATCGTGTCGATCACCGAGCTGACCATGGAGCTCGCTGCCCGGGTTCGCATGGCCGTAGGTCATCCCGGCACGTCCGCCGATGCCGAACTGACGGTCGCCGACAAGTTCCGCACCCGAGCGGTGCTGCAGAAGCACGGCTTGACCCAGGTCGACCACTGGGAGACGACGCTCGACGAGGTCGCCGACCTCGTCGCAGCCATCGACCTGCCGGTCGTCGTCAAGCCCCGTCAACTGACGGGCAGTGCCGGCGTCCGGCTGGTCGCCTCACCCGCGGATGTGGCACATCTGATCGAGCAGTACCAGCACGACACGGCACAGCGTTTCGACCGTCACCGGTTGCTCGTCGAAAGCTACGTGCCTGGCGTCGAGATCAGTGTGGAGGGCCTTGTCGTCGACGGCGAACTGCACGTGTTCGCACTGACCGACAAGGTGAACACCGGATCCCCCCACTATGTGGAGGTGGGTCACCTCATGCCCAGTGCGCACAGCGCGCAGTGGGGGCCGCGAGTACACGACTACCTGCAACGCTGCGTCACGGCTCTCGGCGTGGTGACCTCTCCGGTGCATGCGGAACTGAAGGTGACCGACGACGCTGTCGAAGTCATCGAGCTGCACACCCGCTACGGCGGCGATGACATCGTGCGGCTCCTGGAGAAGAGCTGTGGAGTGCGGCCCTTCGAGGCCTACTTCGACGCGATGCTCAACGGGACGCGGCCTGCGTCGAGCGGCGAGGGCCAGGACGCCGTCTGGGGCGTCGGATTCTTCAGCGCTCCGGTCGGATCGGCCTTCCGGTGGGCTTCGTACGATTTCCCCCACCCCGAGGCAGTCGTACAACTGGAGGTCGACGCGAGCGCCGAACCCAAACTGTGCGCCTACGAAGGCGTGCGTCTGATGTACTGGCGCGCTGGGCGAGCCCTGTTCCGCGCCCCCGTTCACCGTGCTGTGCAGGAGAACATCGACTTCATGCGGGCGCAGTCGCCGCGAGCAGACGAGGCGGGTGCCAGGGGGGCGTCCGGCTCATGAGGAGCAACGAACCGGCCCTGCGGGTCCCGGACGCTGCCTGGGACGCGTCGTTCACCCGGCTCAGCACCGAGCTGCCCGCACGCTTCGCGGCGCACCATGAGGGATACCGCCGCATCAAGCCCGCCTTCACGCCTCTGGTTGTCTCCCCCGACGCGGCGCGGGAGATGTGGGACACGACGCGCACCTGTCTGGCACGGCTGCGGGCCCGAGCCTCCCGTGTTCTTGCCGACGGCTGCGGCAGCGCGCTCGACGGTCTGGGATATCCCCCTGATGAGGCGTCATGGCTGGCGTCGATCCACACGCCCGCGGCACTGGACATCGCCGGGTCCTTCGCCCGGGCCGACTTCGTCCTGGGCCCCGACGGGCCGCGCCTGGTCGAGATCAACGTGGGCCCGACCGTCGGCGGTATCGGCATCCTCGACCGGTACGCCGACGTCGTGGACGATCTGCCGGGTGCCGCCGACCTGTTCCGCTCGACGTCCCCGAGCGTGCGTCTGCCCAGGCCGGCAGGGCCGTGGGGGCGCGCCCTGCGGCGTCTCGCCGACGTGCCAGCGGGCGGACCGCGCCCCCGGATCGTACTGGCCGTCACCGACGAAGAGGCCGACATCCCCATCCCTCACGACGCCGCTCACTACTTGAGCGCCCAGGGCTTCGACGCGACGGTGGCCCGCACCTCGGACATCTCCTTCGACGGTTCCCGCGCCACGGTCGGCGAACAACGCGTTGACCTCGTCTATGGCTGCTTCACCTACGACGAGGTCATCACGCCCCGCTATCGGGCATTCGTCGACACAGCCCTGGCATGCCACGCGCGGGGCGGACCGGTCTATGTGGCACCACCCGTTTTCAGCCTGCTCGGCAACAAGGCGATGCTCGCGATGGAGGACGGCGAGCAGCCGGCTGACGGGCCCGGGGGAGTGGCAGCCACCCGTCTGGTCACTCCGGCTGCCCTTGCCCGGGCACGCGCCGAACGCGAGCGCCTCGTGCTCAAGCCCGCCATCGGATACGGAGGCCGGGGCGTGGTCATCGGGCGTGCCGTGTCGGCTGAGGTGTGGGACGAACGGCTCCGTGCCGCGCTTGCCCGTCCGCACGTCCTGCAGGACTACGTGGCTCCCAGCAGCCTCGATCTTCCCGTTGCCGGCGGACACGCTCCCTTCGAAGTGGGCATCGGCTGTCTCTACGTGGACGGTCACTTCGCGGGGTTCCTGGCCCGCGGCGTACCCGCCGGAACCGGTGGTGTCGCCAACGTCCATCAGGGCGCGTTCTTCGCGCCCGCGGCCTGTGAATCGCTCGACGGCTGCATTCCTGCCGGGCTCGCGGTGTCTGGAAGCGAAGGACAATGACGGTTCGAAGCACACGAGTCCTGGTGCTGCACTCCTTTGCCGCACCGAGGTTGAGGCAGTCCCTGCTCGCTGCTGCGGACGAGGTCGTCCTGCTCGTCCCCGCCGCCCCGGGCTCGACGCCGACATCACCACCGGCCCTTGCCGATCGAGTCGAAGTGCACACCTACGGCAGCCCCTTGGAGGCCGTGGCGCTCGCGCGGAAGCTGCATCGGGAGGCTCCTTTGGACGCCGCCTTCTCCGTATGGGAAGGCGCGGTGGAGACCGCCGCTCTCATCACCGAGGCGCTGGGGCTGCCCGGCTGCACGCCGGAGGCCGCGCGCGCCGCACGGGACAAGTCGCTCGCCTCCGCCTGCTTCCGGCGCGCCGGCGTTCCCCACCCCCGCAGCTGGACCTTCGACGCCACCGCGCCGGGCGCCGGCGTGGAGGTGCTGGGGCAGTGCGTCGACGGTCGGATGGTGGTGAAGATCCCCCGGTCCACCAACAGCCAGTCGGTCATGCTCGTCCGCACGCGATCCGAACTCGAAGCGGCCATGTCCGTCATCCGTCAGCTCTACCGCGCCGAAGCGTCGGACAACAGGCTCGCCGACCTTTACGCGCCCACGGACGACACAGCGATGGTGCTCGCCCAGGAGTACGTCAGCGGTGCCGAACTCAACATCGATCTGCTGCTGTCCGAGAACAGTCACGTCGTCCTCGGCGTCTTCGAGAAGCACCCGGCCGCCGGTCCCACCTTCGGCGAGGTGCACAGCGTCCATCCTGTCTCCCTTTCCCCGGCCGACGTCGGCCGGGCCGTCGATGTCGCGGTGCAGGCCGCACGGGCCCTGGGCGCGACCAGAGGAGCGGCGCACATAGAACTCCGCGTCGGGGACCGCGGGCCGGTGGTGATCGAAGGCGCGCTGCGACCGGGGGGATTCCTCACCCCACTCGCAGTGGAGCGCCTGACCGGCCTGGACCCGCTGGCTGCCCTGGCGCGGCTCATGGTCGAGGGAACCCTGCCGGAGGTGCCCCCCGTATCCGCCGACCGGGCCTGCCTGTACGGCGCGGTCAACGTGGAACGCCCGGGCCGAGTCGTTTGCATCACGGGCGAAGAAGCGGCTCGTGAACTGCCCGGAGTTCTCCTCCTGGACGTCATCAAGAAACCCGGAGACGTCCTCGTCACCCTTCCGGAAGGCACCGACTACCACATCGCGGCCTTCCTCGTGGAGGGCGAGAGCCGGTCCGCGGTGGAGGCCACCGCCGAGCGGATCAGAGGCGTTCTCAAGGCGGAACTGGAGGAGGTCGTATGACGTACCTGGCGCTTGTGGGGGTTCCCCGCACGGCGTACACGCTGCACGAAGCGGTGGTGCAGGCACGGTTGCGCGGCCTTGAGGTGGCACTCGTCGACCAGGCGGCGGGTCTCGGTGCCGTTCCCGGCACGCTTCCGGTGTCCCGGCTGATCGAGGTCGCCGACATGGCGCCGGACCACGTGACGGACGCGGTGGCCACGGTGTGTCCGGAGCATGTTCTGTCCTTCTCGGAGCTGCATCTCGGCCTCGCCGCGCGCGTCCGGGAGCGACTGGACCTGCCTGGCGAGCAGAGCGCGGTGGAGGACCTGATACGAGACAAGGGCGCCACCCGGCGAAAACTCGTCGACCACGGGCTGTCCACCGTGCGGTCCGCCGTGACAACACTGGCGGGCCTCCCGCGTACCGCAGACACGTTCCCTGTGCCGTTCGTCGTGAAGCCGGTCGACATGACCGGCAGCATCGGCGTACGCGCTGTACGGGATCGCACGGAGATTTCCTCCTACACGGACCTCTTCGACGACCCGCACGCGGAACAGGACCGGGGGCGCCGCCTCCTGCTGGAGGAGTTCGTCCCCGGCACCGAGTACAGCGTGGAGGGCATCAGCCTGGCGGGGACCTTCCATCTGCTCGCCGTGACGCAGAAGGAGACCAGTGGCTTTCCCTCCTTCTACGAGACCGGGCATGTGCTGCCCGCCCGCGCTCAGCGGGACGACCCTCGCTTCGCGTCGTACATCCAGGACGTCGTGCGCGCCCTCGGTATCGGCACTGCCCCGATCCACGCCGAGGTGAAGGTGACGGACGAGGCCATCGATCTCATCGAGATCCACACGCGCTTCGGCGGGGATCTCATCCCACTCCTCATGGAACGAGCCCTGGGTATCACGGTGTTCGGTCAGTTCTACGACGCGCTGCTGTCGGGGGAAGTGCCCCGGACACCCGCAGCCCCTCACCGGATCGCGGGGGTCCGATTCCTCGGCCGGCCCGCCGACGGCATGGGACGACGTCTGCCCGCTCTGCCTGCCGGCGTCCAGGCGGAGGTCGTCCTCACCGGACCTGACAGCCGAGAGCCTGACGCGCTCGACAACATCAGACTTCCCCACCGGCGCCACGGACACGTTCTCTTCACGGCACCGGATCACGGGTCCGCGGAGAAGTTCCTCATGGAAGACGATTGGCAGGCAAGCCGGTGATTCTTGAGCTCGTGACGTTCCGCACCCACGACGGGGTGCTGGAGCAGCAATTCGACGAGGCCGTCCGGTCCGTGGACGGTTTCCTGGCGGAGCAGCCCGGCTTCCTGTCCCGGCAGGTGCTGACCGTCGACACCGATGGAAGCCGCGTCGATCTGGTGTGGTGGAAGGATCTGGCCGCCGCTCGGGCCGCCGCCGAATCGATCCGGACGGATCCGCGAGCGGCCTCCTTCATGTCGTGCCTCGATCCGGATTCGGTCAGGGTGTCCCATGCCCGGCTCACCCATGCGCGGCCGGAGCAACTTCCTTGGTGACGAAACCGATGAGCGACCGTTCGGAGAGCCCGGAGAGCCCGGAGAGCAGCGCACCGACCGGACGGGTCGTCGGCTTCCTGCGCTCACACTTCGGGGGGCTGCCGCCCGTCTACTGGGCGGTCTGGTCGGGCATCCTCGTCAGCCGGGCCGGGACCATGGTGGTCCCTTTCCTCACCCTCTACCTCACCGATCAGCGCGCCATGTCGGTGACCTGGGCCGGCGCCGTCGTCACCGCACTCGGTTTGGGCAGTACCTGCTCCCAGTTGGTCGGGGGCTTCCTCAGCGACCTGTGGGGACGCCGGGCTACCTTCGCCACCGGCCCTGTCGCCGCGGGTGCGGCCCTGCTGGCTCTCGGCTACGTCCGTGGCCTGGTGCCCATCCTCGCCACGGCCTTCCTCGCGGGTCTGTGCCTCCAGCTCTACCAGCCCGCCTCCGGGGCCATCGTCGCCGACGCCGTGCCGAAGGAGGACCGGCCTCGCGCCTATGGCCTTCTGTACTGGGCGGTCAACGTCGGGTTCTCCGTCGCTTCCGTGCTCGGCGGAGTGCTGGCTCAGCGCGGCTTCATGTGGCTCTTCTGGATCGACGCCGTCACCTGCGTGCTGTTCGGCCTGCTCATCTGGTGGCGGCTACCGGCCGATGACGTGCGGCCCGCGCAGAGCGCGCAACAGCCCTCGGGCAGCTATCGAGAGGTACTGCGGGACCGCGTCATGGTCGCCTACGCGCTGCTGCTCCTGCTGCACGCGTCCGTACAGTTCCAGGTCGGTGCCACCCTGCCGCTCGCCATGGTGGACAGCGGGCTGACGTCCGCCGATTACGGGCTTGCCGTCGCCGTGAACGGCGTGCTCGTCGTCGTCGTACAGCCCCTGCTCATCAAGTGGCTCAGTCAGAAGGACCACAGCGCTGTCATCGCCTGCGGTGTCCTGCTGATGGGCACCGGCTTCGGTTTGGGCGCCTACGTGTCCAGCCTCGCCGGCTACGCCGTCACGGTGGTGATCTGGACGGCAGGTGAGATCGCCATCGCGGCCGTCGTGCAGACCATCGTCGCCGATCTGGCACCCGAGCATCTGCGCGGACGCTACAACGGACTCTTCGGCGCGGCCTACGCGCTGGCCGCCGTGGTTGCCCCGGCCGGAGGTACTCAGCTGTACGCCCACGCGGGATCCACGGCGCTGTGGGCGACCTGCTTCGGCGTCTGTGTCCTGGTGGCCGCTGGGCAGTGGGCGCTCGGGCGGGCCATCCGTGAGCGCAGTGCACTGCAAACCGACGACGCGACCCGTGCGAAGGAGCCGCTCGACCATGACTGACAACGCAGCGGGCAGAGACGGCGGAGGACTCGACCGGTCGCTCGGCAGTCGCCAGATCACCATGCTGGCCGTCGGCGGCGCCCTTGGCACTGGGCTCTTTCTGGGCTCATCACTGGCCATGTCCATGGCAGGTCCGTCCGTGACGGTCCTGTACCTCGTCGGAGCGTTGTGCGCCATCGCACTGGCCTACGCCCTGGCTGAGATGACCTCCGCGCACCCGGAGGCCGGAGGCTTCGGCCGGCTTGCCGACCGGTACCTCGGGCCGCTGGCCGGCTACGTGCAGAGATGGTGCTACTGGGGTTGCCTGGTCGTCACCATCGGGGGCGAGATCGTGGCCGCCGGCATCTACCTCCGCTTCTGGTGGCCGGATCTTCCCCTGTGGATACCGGTGGTGATCTTCACCGTGTTCATCACCCTCGTGAACTGTGCGGCGGTGTCCGTGTTCGGGGAGGTCGAGTACTGGTTCGCCCTCATCAAGGTGCTTGCAGTCGTCCTGTTCATCGGCTTCGGCGTGACCTTCATCTTCTTCGGCGCGGGCGAGCATCCCGCAGCAGGTCTGGGGGGCTGGACGGAGCACGGCGGCTTCGCCCCCAACGGCCTCAAGGGGATGCTGCTCGCGCTGACGGTCACCACGCTCGCCTACGGCGGCACCGAAGCCGTGGCCATGACAGCAGCCGAATCCAAGAACCCCGGTCGAGACGTGCCCCGGGCTGCGCGGGGGGCCGTACTGCGGCTGCTGCTGTTCTATGTCCTGGGTACCGCAGTGATCGTGTCGATCATGCCCTGGACCGAGACCGTGCAAGTCTCCGGCGTGCAGCAGAGCCCCTTCGTCCGCCTCTTCAGCCTCATCGGCGTCCCCGCGGCCGCCGACCTCATGAACGCCGTGGTGCTGACGGCCGCGTTGTCCGCCGCCAACATCAACCTGTACGTGGCCTCCCGCATGATGCACTCCCTCTCGCTGAGTGGCTACGCGCCTCGCGCTCTCGGGCGCACCAGCGACCGCAAGATCCCGCTGCCTGCTGTGCTGGCGTCCGCAGTCGGGCTGATAGCAGCCTCCGTCGTGTCCGCCGTGTCACCGGACACCGCGTTTCCCGTGCTCCTCGGCGCAGCTCTGTTCACCGGCATGGTGACCTGGCTGCTCATCTTCGCCACGCACTTCGCCTTCAGGCGCGCCCAAGCCGAGGATCCGACGCGGAGACCCACGGTTCGGCTGCCGGGGGCACCGGTCACGACGGCGCTTGCCATGACCTTCACCCTTCTCGTCCTGGTGTTGACCGGTTTCGTGGACGCTTTCTCACTGGCCTGGCAGGCGGGCGTGCCGTTCATCGCCATGGTGGCGCTGTCCTACGTACTGGTGACGCACCGGCGGCAACGCACCGCGGTGACCGAACGCCGGGCCGAGACCGTGGACCCCGCTGCCGGTGCCACGTCGGGTCGACCGTGACTCCCGCACACGCGGCACCTCAAGGTTCCGGGGGCCGCCGGCCGACGGTTGGCGGAGGTGCTGTTTCTCTGGCCGACGCCGGCGACCAAGTACACGCGCTCGGCCCGCTGTTGTCCGACTGTTCGACTGACGCATTACGGGCAGCCACACCGCTACTGCTCCGGCCGGGAAGGTTCGCCGGGGCGGTGGCTTCGCTTCGGTAATCTGCCCGGCATGATCAACTCACACGTGAGTTCAGATGATGCTGCCGTCGCGATAGCCGGGGCGCGGGCCGGCGCGGACGTGGTCCGCACCATGTACGGTCAGCGGCTCCAACGCGTCGACAAGGGCGCCGGGGACTTTGCCACCGCCGCCGATATGGAGGCCGAGAAGGCGATCCTCGGCGTCATCCGTGCCGCACGCCCCGATGACGCGGTGCTCGGCGAGGAAGGCGGGCAGCAGGGCGCCGCCGACGCTGTGCGCCAGTGGTTGGTGGATCCCTTGTGCGGCACGCTGAACTACGCCGTCGGCAACATGCTGGTGGCCGTCAACGTGGCACTGCGCGACGGGGCGGCGGCGATAGCCGATCCGTTCAGCGGAGAGGTTTTCTTCACCGACGGGGAGACCGCCTGGCTGCGGCAGGAGGGGGCCGACGACGCACTGCTGACGCCCACGCCCGCTACCCGGCTGGTGGACGTCAACCTGGACCCGCCGTTCCCGAGCGCGCCGGGATTCCGGGCCGTGGATCTGCTGGCCCACCCAGAGTTCGTCGAGCGTTTCCGGCCCAGGGTCGTGTCCACCACCCTGGCGCTGGCCTGGGTCGCTGCCGGCAAGCGCGCCGCGTATGTCGCCGATGGCGGCGACCTCTCCGGGAACGTGCACTTCGCGGCGGGTATCGCTCTGTGCCGGGCTGCCGGCTGCGTAGTCACCGGGATCGACGGTGCCCCGATCGGTGAGACAGGCCGTGGGCTTGTGGTCGCCGCCGACGACGAGACCCACGGGATGCTGATGTCGATGATGCGCAGCCGAAGTTAGTGCTGCGACCGAGTGCTGTGACCGCATGGGTTTCGACGCGCTTCGACGCCGGACGGCCCCGGCCGGACGAGCCGGCCGGGGCCATGTCCCCCGCCCCGCGGCATCACCTGGAGCCGCGGAGACGGGAAGGGGGATCAGCGGTGGTGGTGACCGCCGCCGTGGTGGTGGCGGCTGCCCCAGGACTCGTCGTCGATGAAGCGGCTGTGGTCGTTGCGCAGGGTGGCGGTGTCGGAGTGGTTGTCCCACAGGTAGTTGTGGCGGTCCATGTAGAGGTCGTTGTCGGTGTCGCGGCCCTGGCCGGTGTGGATACGGACCGTGGCGCGGCCCTCCAGGCGGTAGTGCTCGAAGGTGTAGGTGCGGCCGTCCTCGTTGCTCAGGGTCCAGCCGTCGAGGTTGACCGTGTGGCGGCTGGTGTTGGTGAGTTCCACCCACTCCTTGTTCAGGGAGCGCCGCGAGCGGTCCTCGGGGCCGGGCGAGTCGTACTGCACCGCGCTGATCTCCACCCTCGCCCGCTCGGGCCGGGCGTGGTCGGCCGCCGACGCCGGCAGCGCCACCGCCCCGACGATCGCGGCGGCCGCCAGGACGGCGGAGGAGAGACGACGGGCGGTCACAGTGGAAGAAGACACAAAGCCCCCAGGTGTACGAGCACCGACCGTCCCGGAGGCCCTTTGCAGTGGGCCGGATGGGACGGGCTGGTGCGGTGTGCGGGTGGCGGCCGGTCGGCCGCACACCCACACCATGGCCAACCCGTGCAGGTTGTGAACGCGATACGCGCACTCCGTTACCGTTCGCCCACATTGCCGTAACTCTCGCCTGTAACGTCCATCCATGCGCCGAATGCGCCAGGTTGACGCCCCCGCTGCCCGACAATCCGTGCAGGCACTGATCCCTCAGCCCTGATCGCCACGCTGCGCCACCCCAGCCCCGGCCAGAGGCTCACCCGAAAGTGCGTCACAGCACGCGGAGCACAACGCGACGGCTCGAGCCCATCCGAGCGGCCCGCAGGGCTACGGCGAAGCGCCGACGGCGCCCACCGGGGCCGTACGACACCGCTGCCCGGGCTACGGAAGGCCAGCGAGCGAACGCTGTGCCTCACCCAGTGGCGGCGTACATCGCACGCGTGTCGTGTGCGCACGGCGTGTCGGACCCTGTGATCGCCCGACGTGGCGTCGCCCACGGATCCGGACTGGGCAAGGTGCGTTGGGTGGTTGAGCGCGCCTTTGCCTGGCTGCACCAGTTCAAGCGGTTTCGGATCCTGTTCCGGTTGCGGATCCGTTGCGAGCGACGCGTGGATCTCCGTCGGGGCGCCCGCCGCCCGCGCCTTCATGCTCAACGCGATCAGTCAGACTGTGGGTTGGCTGGGAGGGCGGCCCGGTTGGTGCGTCCTGGTCCTGCTCGGCGCGCGCGTGGACGGCACCGAGGAACTGATCGCCCTGGCGGAGGGGCTGCGCGAGTCCACGGAGTCGTGGGCCGACCTGCTTCGCGACTGCCGCCGGCGGGGCATGCGTGACCCGGAGCTGGTGGTCGGCGACGGCGCGATGGGACTGTGGAAGGCGCTGGCCGAGGTGTTCCCCGCCGCGCGGCAGCAAAGGTGCTGGGTTCACAAGTCCCGCAACGTCACCAACTGCCTGCCGAAGTCCGCGCAGGCGGGGGCAACTAAGGCGATGCAGGAGATCTACAACGCCGAGGATTGCGCGCACGCCGAGAAGGCGATCGAAAGCGTTCACGACGACCTACGGCGCCAAGTGGCCCAAGGCCGTCACGAAGATCACCGACGACCGGGAGGAACTGCTGGCGTTCTACGACTTCCCGGCCGAGCACTGGATCCACCTGCGCACCACGAACCCCATCGAGTCCACGTTCTCCACAGTCAAGCTTCGCACCAAGGTCACCCGCGGCGCCGGCAGCCCGGCGGCTGCGCTGGCGATGGTGTGCAAGCTGGTCGAGTCCGCCCAGGCCCGCTGGCGCGCGAGCACCGGCGCGCACCTGGTCGCCCTGGTCCGCGCCGAGGCGAGGTTTGAGAACGGCCAGCTCGTCGAACGACCCGACGAATCAGGTGATGATCAGCAAGCCGCGTGACAAGGGCGGCCCTGCGACCTGTCGGTATGTCGGTCACAGGGAACTTCCAGGTTTGGTTCGGCCGCTTAGAGGGTTGGTGCATGGGTGGACTCAGACATGCAGGGTGGGCCGGTAGATGAGCTCTTGAGTGTGGCCGTCGAGCGTCCGGCTCTCGATCAGCTCGAGGTCGAAGTCGGCCGCACCCTGGAAGATCGGGTCTACTCCGGTCTGGCCGTTGATCACGGGGAAGAGCGTCACCTGGACGCGGTCGACCAGACCGGCGGCCAGCAGCGCCCGGTTCAGCGACAGGCTGCCGTGCGAGCGCAACGGCACCTCTGATTCCTCCTTGAGCCGGGCGACGATGTCGACGGGGTCGCCGCTCGCGACGGTCGCGTCCGGCCAGTCGAGGGGTTCTTTCAGCGTGGTCGACACCACCGTTGCCGGCATGTTTCTCATCCGGGTGACCCATGGGTCACCCAGCTCGGACTCCTCGATGCCCGAGGCCAGCATCTGCGCGTGTGCCCGATACGTGTTGGCCCCGAAGACCATCCGCTGCTCCTCGCCGTACAAGGCGAGGCGGTGGTCGAGCAGCTCGGGGCCTTGCTTGCCCCAGTAGCCGCCCCAGCTGCCGCTGTGGGCGCCAAAGCCGTCGAGGGTGGAAAAGACGTCGAAGGTGTAGGTAGCGGTCACAATGCTCTCCTCGAGTGCGGTTGATCGCGTGTGAAGAGACAGACTGAGAACGACGACGAAACTCATCGCCGCTGGACTTGCGGAGCCAGGCCACCCTGGATGCGGCCCCAGGGCTTGACCGCGGCCAAGACGGTGGCGAAGGGCAGCGTGATCAGCGACACGGCGAGGGAAGAGGAGCGTGGCACACCGATCCACAGGTCTTGACTATTCCTCGTCCGGCGCGGGTGTGCGGTGCTGGGAATCGTGGCTCGGCGCCGCCGCGGCTGCGACAGACATCGCCTGACCGCCCCCGACAGGCCGCTGCCCGGGCGCCCTGGCGCGGAGTCGCGCCTGCATGGTGGAACGATGCAGGGTGGCCTCTTGATCTAATACGCTTGCGGATCTTGCGTGATGACTGGCATGAACACGGAAATCTGCGACCCGGTCGAGTTGGCCGCCCTCCGCGACGTCTTCGCTTCCCGTCCCGAGGCGACGTCGCCGGCCGGTTGGAAGGCCGTGCGGGCCTTCGAGGACGAGAACGGCGTCGTGCTCCCGGAGCCGTACCGCACGTTTGTGGCGGAGGTCTCCGACGGGCTGCGCGCAGGACCGCCCTACTACGGTCTGCTGCCCTTCGCGCAAACGCCCTCGGACTGGGGCTCGGACCGCCCCGAGCGCCTGCTTTCCGAGCCCTTTCCGCTTACGGGGCGGCGTGGTTGTGGGAGGAGGACGAGGAGGCTGTGCCTGAGCAGGAGTTCGAGGCCCGGGTGGATTCCGTGTTCGACCACGGCTCACTGCTGCTGGGCACTGACGGCTGCGCCATGTACTGGCACCTGATCGTCACCGGCGCGCAGCGCGGTCATGTCTGGCTGATCGACGAGAACGGCGCGATGCCCTTCGGCACCCGGCCGGACACCTCCTTCATGCCGGGCACGCCCGGTTTCGCGGGATGGGCAACCCACTGGTCCCAAGGCCGCTCATGGTTCGCGGATGCCTGACCCACTGTGCAGGACTGCCGATGGCGATGGGCACCGATGCCATCACCTTCACCGCGAAGGGAGGGGCCCATGGGGCGGTAGCAGCCGCAGGAAACGCACCGAGCGGACTGTCCGCTGACAGTGCTGACAAGCGGTACCCGCTGAATTCGCGGCGGCTTCATTTTCACCGGTGCCTGCCGGCTGGTGCTCGACGCCCAGAGCGTAACTTCCTTGGCTTCCTCGACGGCGCCCGGCTCGTTGTGCGAGAGCAGTACCTGGCTGACGTTCCATCCCACCGGCTGCCCACCTCGCCGCCTATGCCGGTTTTGCGACTAAGTCGGGTGCGGTCGCCGGCGATGAGGCGCCGGTCCTGCCGATGCTGGGTATGGAGCTCGCGCGGCCGCGGATCACCAGTACGAGGCGGAGATGACGGAAGCGTGGTGTATCCACGGCTACCCCGACCACTCTGGGGGCCCGCCTCCTCGCGGACCTGGAACGCATCCGAGTACCGCTTCCGCGCCGAAGTAATGGTGCAGGACCCGCATCCGAAAAGCGGAAGGGAAGGTCATCGTGTGCGCAGCAGCCCGCTTGTGGGACCGACAGTCGACGCGCGGGTTTGCGCTGCTGGACCATGAGAATCGGGGCCGATGCCGGGCATTGCGGAGGTCCGCCCGTACGTCGACTCGGATCCGGCTACGTGCCAGCGGGTCTTGCCCGAATTCCTCGACACGGCGGGTTCCCTTTCTCCAGATCGCCTACCTGGCGTCGATCGGAGCCGCTCCTTTGTTGAGCGCCTACTGCGCCTCCAAGACGGAGGCCGAGGCCTGTGCGCACGCTCTGCGGGCGGAGGTGGCCCATCAGGGCGTCGCCGTGGGCGTCACCTACTACGGGCGCCTGGTCGATGGCCCGGAGTTGTGTGGCCCCGCCGCCCGCGGTGCTGTGTCGCGTCGCGCACTGCCACGTGTCGAGGCCGGGCATCCCCTTGAGCACACCAGACCGCTCGGCGTGCCTGGCACCGGGGCGCGCCGCACCGGACGATCACGTCCTGGGCGGAGAGGAACGGAGGAACTGAGATGACGAAGAAGGCGAAGAACGAGGCCGAGAGTGAGAAGTTCACCCGGGGCGACGAGGTCACCTGGAGGAGCCACGGCAGCACCGCCGAAGGTTCGGTCGTCCGCAAGCTCACCCGGCGCACCGAGGCCGCAGGCCGGACCGTGGAGGCCTCACCGGACGAACCGCAGTACGAGGTGCGCAGCACCAAGTCCGGCAGCACGGCGGTCCACAAGCCGTCCGCGTTGCGCAAGAAGTGAGCGGGCCCCGATGCAGACCTTCCTGCCCCACCCTGACTTCCGGCAGACAGCCCTGTTGCTGGACAGGCGACGACTGGGCAAGCAGAGAGTCGAGGCCTTGCAGGTCCTGCGCGGTCTGACGGTGCCGGGATACGGCTGGCGTCGGCATCCGGCCGTAAGGATGTGGGCAGGGTACGAGGAGGCACTCGTACGGTACGGCCTGGAGATCTGCCGGGTCTGGCGCGAACAGGGGCACCAGGACAGCTGCGCCGCCTCGCTGGTGGCCGGGCTGGCTGCCTTGCACCCTGGCACCCCGGTGCGCGACCAGTCGGCGCTGGCGGCCGCGGGCGAGCTGCCGCCCTGGCACGGCGATGAGGGCTTCCACGAAAGCCATCGCTCGGCGCTGGTCCGCAAGGACCCCGAGGTGTACGGCGCGCTCTTCCCCGGCGTACCCGACGACCTCCCCTACGTGTGGCCCGCGTCCGACAGAGAGAGACAACCAGGCTGACGGCGGTTCGAAGACAGCTGGATCGGGCTCTGCTCCGGCGCGTCGCGGGCCTGCAGCCGACCGTGAATTCGCCAGACCGCAGGTCATCTCAGCGGCCGGCTGCACTGGGCGGACGCCTACGGAGGCGGGCGGGCCGCCTCGACTGCGGAACCCGGAACACGGCTGGGCGCAAGCCGTCCTTGTGTCGCCGTGCAGTGGCTCAGGACTGTGCTGTGAGCTGGAAGGACTGTGCGGCCGAACCGTCGCAGGTCCGCTGGGTGAGCTGGACACTGTTCGTCGCCGCCGCGGCGGCCGTCAGACACTTGCCGCTGTGCCGGGCGATGAAGTGGTAGTGCCCGCTGGTCTCACGTACCGGCTGCCATTGCTGATTCGTGCCGCCGGAGTAGGCCCACAGCTGCAACGGCGCATTGTCCGCCGTCGAGCGGTCGGTCACGTCGATCACCTGCGCGGTGTTGCCGCGGGCGGTAATCTGCATGTACCCGCTGTCGGTGCTCCGGAACTGGTACTGCTGCGCTGTCGTGCCGTTGCAGGCGTACTGCTGGACTGCCGTCCCGTTCGCGGTGGCTGCCGAACGGGCGTCCACGCATGTCCCGTTGTCGCCGTTCTGCACGGTGTACCAGACAGTCTCGGAGATCTGGTCGCCGGTCGGCGGGATCGTGGTGGCGCCTCCGCCCAGCCACTTGAGCCCGGCCAGCAGGAACCGGTTCTGGGTCGCGCTCGCGAACGTGGATGAGAGCCGGGTGTTGGTCGTGTAGTTCATCGCGTTGTGGCCGAAGTTCGCGTACAGCATCCTGTACTTCGTGTTGGTCCACAGGATCGGGTAATAGCCGCTGTACCAGGACTGGTTGGGGTCCGTGCCGACCGGGAAACTGCTGGGGTCGATCGATGCCAGGATCTTGATGTCCGGGTTCTGCCGCAGGTCCTTGGACCAGCTGTACCACTCACTGACCGACGAGGTGAACGTGGCCGGCAGGTTCACGGTGGCCGGGCTCGTGTGGTCCTCCACCTTCAGGTTCACCGAGGTCGGCCCCCACGTGTTGGACGCGAAGTTGCCCGAGCCGAGGAAGGTGTTGTGGTACCAGGACCAGCTTGCCGCGTCGGTCGTGAACGCCGAGACGTGGAAGCCCATGAAGCCGCCTCCGCCTCTCATGTACGCCTCGAAACCGGATCGTTGGGCGGACGTCTGCGGCAGATCATCCAGGAACAGGACGACTTGGTAGGCGTTGACCCCGCCGTTGGCGAGCAGGTCCCAGTTGGTGCTCGCCGTGTAGGTGAAGCCGTTGGCGGTCGCCTGCTGCGGGAACCAGACGTTCGCCTCCTTGTCGAAGTCGATGTGCGCCGCGTCGTAGGTGCCGCTGTAAAGGGCGAGGACCTTGAACGGGGTCGCGGTGGTGCTCGCCTGTGCGGCGGGCGGTACGGCCGCGAGGCCCAGCAGGGTGGCCATCAGGAGCAGGACCCGCAGGAGTGCGCGGGTGGAGCCGGATCGGGCGGTGCTCATCTTCTGGTCGATCCTTTCCGTGAGGGCTACGGGTAGTTGCTCAGGGGGCGATAGGGGGCGACGACTGCCGTAGTCGGATGGCTTGCCGATGTCCGGTTGCCCCTCACCCGGTGACAACCGCCGCCATGGGCGTTCTCGGCAGGGGGTGGCGGCTGGTCGGTCTCTTCCGTGGGAGCGCGGATGCTCCCGTGGTGAGGGGGCCGGGGGCCGGGTCCAGGTGCGAGGTGCGTACGTCAGCCGGTGTACCGGGCGAAGATGCTGGTGAACTGCCAGTTGCTCTGGCTCACGCCCGAGCAGGTGTCGTCGTTCGGGTAGGCACCCGGGCAGGGGCGGTCACGGTTCGCGGACCAGAACGTCAACCGCGCCAGGTGATGGGCCTGCGCGTAGGAGAGGATGCTCTGGAAGTCGGCGGTGGTGACGGTCTCGTTGTCGTCGGTGATGCCGTTCATGGACGAGATGCCCATGTCGCGGTAGGCCGCGTCGTCGCTGTAGCCGTACGCGTTCTTCAGCGCGGTCTTCAGGCCCTCGGCCGCCCGCTGGGTGAGGGTGCCCATGTTCTGGCCCGCGCCGCCGAAGTCGAACGGCATGATCGTCCAGGCGTCCACGGTCAGCCCGGACGACGCGGCCCGGTTGATCAGACTCGTGTCGGGACCGCTCTGCCCGGTGCCGATGGTGACGTACACCTTGATGCCCGGGTTGTTGGCCTTGACGGTCTTGAGTGCGTCCACGGTCCGTTGCTGCACGGTGCCGTTGCTGTACGCGTCGGCCTCGAGGTCGATGTCTATCGCCTTGAGCGAGTAGGCGTTGACGACCTTCTGGTACGCCGCCGCCAGCTCGCCGGCGCTGGAGCAAGAACTCTCGAGCTTGTTGCCGCTGTATCCGCCGAAGGACGGGATGACATCGCCGCCGTTCGCGCGCACGGTGTTGATGGTCTGCTGGTCGACTCCGCCTGTCAGCGCCCGGCCGCCGTCCCACTGCGGGTTGCAGTAGCCGTTGCTCAGGACAAACGCCAGCGTGAACCACTTCACGCCGGTCGCGTTCATGACATTCGTAGGGCTGGGCGGATTGCCCCAGCCGTTGTAGAGGTAGGGCGCCACGGCCATCGGCGCGGACCCCGGCGGCGTCGTGCCGCCGTCGGAGGCGGGCGCATTCCACTTTTGGTTGGCGGCTCCGGTGCAGGTCCAGATCTGGGTGCGGGTGCCGTTGGCCGAGGTGTTGCCGGTGACGTCCAGGCACTTGTTGGCGGCCGGGTTGACGATGTCGCGCGCGGCGCTGACCGTCCACTTCTGGTTGGCGCCGCCGCTGCATGTCCAGAGCTGGAGCAGGGCGCCGTTGACCGTCGAACTACCGGTGACGTCAAGGCACTTGCCCAGGGCCCGGATGGTGCCGTCGGAACCGACCGTCCACTGCTGGGCGGCGGTGCCGTTGCAGTCGTAGATCTGTACGGCTGTGCCGCCGGCCGTACTCGCGCCGGCCACGTCGAGGCACTTGCCGGCCAGGCCGGTGATCGTGCCGGTGGCCGCCGAGGCGGAGGGGGCTGCGAGTGTGCCTACGGCGGTGAGGCCGAGCGAGAGAGCGAGGGCGCAGCGCAGGGCGAGGCGTTGCATGGCGAGGGGCCTTTCGTCCAGGGGTGGGGGGTGGACGCCACCGACATGAGGGCGGTGAGAGGTGAACACGGGTGTTCACATATGTGTGCGACGGATGCATCTATGGAAGGCCTGCTGGCTGGTGAACTTAAAGGTCTACACCAAAGCCGTCAAGAGGTGAGACCAGGGAAGTCCGCCCTGGCATCGCTGAGTTGAGAAGTTGTAGGCGAAGCAGGAGAGGTCGCGAAGGGATGAATGCGTTCCGGAGGGGGCACCCTGTCCGCGGAGCAACTGGGGACGGCGACTTCTATGAGCCCTGTGCCGGTAGCAGGGCGTGCATGTCCGGGAGGCCGCGCAGGCGAACGAGCCGGCCGTTGTTACCCGCGCCGAAGCGGGACTACTCGACGGGCCCGAGATGTGTCCGACACTGCTCTTCGGGCGGCTCACCCATGGCACCAGGGGACAGCCGCTCGAATACGTCCACTCCGTCTGCCGGGGCGACAGCTACCGGGTCGTCTCCCGGCCCACCCTCGGCCCCGCGGACGTCGCACCACCCGACCGACTCGGACACCACCCGCATCCGCCGGGCGACTTCGCTCACCGGCACGCCATCGCGTCCTCGCCACGGGGGACATCCAGGCGGAACCCTGGGGTGGTACGGCTTGTACGGCAGAGCGCTGTGGCCGCGCAGGTTGACCAGTCGGGTCTCATCAGCGCCCGCCATCACGGCACCGCACGGTATCGCCGGCCGCCGCCCGGGCGTAAGGCTGGAAGATGCGAGAGGCGTCCTGCAGGGGCTTCAGGTCGTCAGGATGCGTGTCCGGGCTCGACGCCTGGGGGGAAGCCGTGGATCCCGGGCGCGGTGACGGAGTCGTCGTCGATCAGGGGAGGGCAGACGCTCCAGTCGGCGGCGATGCGCATCACCGAATGTTCCGTCGGCATGGCGTCGTGCCAGGCGTCCCATTCGTCGTCTCCCCAGTCACGCCGGACCTCTTCGCGTCCGACCAGCCCGACGCCGAGTTCCCTTTCGACGGCGGTGGGTTCTCCCCGGCGCAGGGGCACGTCACCCGTCATCCCGATGTAGCAGTAGGCGCGGGTCAGTTCACCGGATTCGATCTTGGCCCAGGCGTGGAACTCGCCTATACGGTCGGTGGCGAAGTACTGGAGGTCGCCCACGCGCGCGGGCAGTGTCCGTAGCCAGTCGGGAATGTCCGGGTGGGTGGGGTCGGTCGTGTGCGTCAGATGGATCCTGCCGTGGGCGAGTGTCCACTCCGGGACGGGTCTGGCCACGAAGACACCTTGTCGGTAGGCGAGTTCGGTGCCGGTCATCCAGTCGATGCGCTGTCGGTGCCGCAGGTCGAGGGCATCGGCCACCTCTTCCGGCCCGGCGTCACGCACCGCGAGCCATGATGTCTTGAAACCGAAGGACATGAACCCTCCTACCGTGGTGTTCCTGGACCATGCGGGATCGTCGCAGGCAGCACTGACAACGACGGTGTCCGCTCGCCGCCTCGGAGGTGCCGCCGTTCCTGAAGCCAGTTGGGCGCGCCGGGGCCGGTTCGTCGTGGTCAGCGGTCAGTCCCAGAGCCGGTCGGCCGCCTGTCTGACCTCCAGCAGCCCCGCACCGGTGGCTGCGGGGTACCGGTCAGCGGGGTGAGCGGCGCAGGCTGCCTCGACGTGCCCTGCCGAAGGGGGACCGGTGGCGGGCATCTCGCCGAACTGGTCGAGTCGATCCCCCGCCGGGCTCGGGCCGCTATGCGGTGCGTCTTTGTGTAGGGGGTGCCGACCCTGGCTCGGGCAGATCGGGCCGGTCGAGCGTGGGGGTCCAACTGGCAAGGAGTTCCAGGCGCTCACGAGAGACGGTGCCGGGTTCGGCCGTGTACGCGGTGAGGGTAAGGCCCGGATCGGTGGGCAGCGGCATGGCTTCGTAGGTGAGGCTGAGCGTGCCGACGGTGGGGTGGTGGAAAGTCTTGATGCCGGTGCGGTGCAGGCGAACGTCGTGGGTGGCCCACAGGGGGCGGAATTCGGCACTGTGGGTGGACAGTTCGTCGATCAAGTCGGTCAGGTCATGGTTGTGGGGGTCCTGGCCCACCTCGGTGCGCAGCAAGGCGACAGTGCTGTGGGCGGTGTTGTCCAGGTCGGCGTAGAAGTCGACAGCGGCCGGATCGAGAAAACGGAACCGGGCAAGGTTGGCCGGGCGGGCACTGCCGAGAAAGGCCGGGGCGTACAGGGCGCGTCCGAGGCGGTTGATGGCGAGGACGTCCAGGCGGCCGTTGCGGATGAAGGCGGGGGCTTCGGTCATGGCGTCGAGCAGGTGCTGGAGGGTGGGCCGCAGGGGCTGGGGTCGGCTGCGACGCGGTACGCGGCGGTCGGCGCCGGGGCGAGCGGTGCGGGCCAGGTCGCGCAGGTGAGCGTGTTCGGCCTCGTCGAGCCGGAGCGCGCGGGCGACGGCGTTGAGGACGGCGTCGGAGGCGCCCTGGAGGTTGCCGCGTTCCAGGCGGGCGTAGTACTCGACGCTGATCCCCGCGAGGAGGGCGACCTCCTCGCGGCGCAGCCCCGGCACCCGTCGATGCCCGCCCCTGACCGGCAGCCCTGCCTGCTCGGGAGTGATCTTCGCCCGTCGGGTGCTCAGGAAGTCACGGATCTCGCTGCGCTGGTCCACGCTGTCGAGGCTACGGTTCCCGGCGGGCAGACCACACAGTCGAGGGGCGTACTGCCAGTACACGGAACAAGCGACCCTCCCTCATCCTCGTGAGCTGCGTTCTTATCGGTTGTGACAGCAGGCCGGACGTCCGGGCTCTGCCCTGGTTGTCGCAGATTGCCGGAAAAGGCGCCTTGCGCGGCAGGCGCGAAGAGGGCGGTCGCCCGCCCCGCTCGCCATACCAATACCTCCGAGAGGACACAGGATGCACACGCGTACGCTCGGTCAGGGCCTGCAGGTCTCGGCCATCGGCCTGGGATGCATGGGCATGTCCCAGGGCTACGGGCCGAACCCCGGCGACCGGCAGGACATGATCGGGGTCATCCGCGCCGCCGTCGACCGCGGCATCACGTTCTTCGACACGGCCGAGGTCTACGGCCCCTACGTCAACGAAGAACTCGTGGGCGAAGCGCTCGCCCCCGTGCGGGACCAGGTCGTCCTCGCCACGAAGTTCGGCTGGCGCATCGAAGGAGGGAAGGTCACCGGGCTGGACAGCCGGCCGGAGCAGATCAAGCGGGTCGCCGACGCCTCGCTGAGCCGACTGCGCAGCGAGACGATCGACCTCTTCTATCAGCACCGGGTCGATCCCGATGTCCCCGTCGAGGAGGTCGCCGGTGCGGTCGCCGAACTCGTGCAGGCGGGCAAGGTACGTCACTTCGGCCTGTCCGAGGCGGCGGCGTCGACGATCCGCAAGGCCCACGCGGTCCACCCCGTGACCGCGGTGCAGAGCGAGTACTCCCTGTGGACCCGTGATCCCGAGCCCGAAGTCCTGCCGACCCTCGCCGAGCTCGGTATCGGGTTCGTGCCGTTCAGCCCGCTCGGCAAGGGCTTCCTCACCGGCACCGTCGACTCCACGACCTCGTTCGCCGACGGTGACATCCGTGCCTCCATCCCCCGGTTCGGCGAAGAGAACCGTGCCGCCAACCAGGCACTGGTCGACCACGTCGCCACTCTGGCCCGGGCCAAGAGCGCCAGCCCAGGACAGGTCGCCCTGGCCTGGCTTCTCGCACAGCACCCGTGGATCGCCCCGATTCCCGGCACACGCCGGGTCGAGCGCCTGGAGGAGAACGCCGGCGCGACCCAAATCGCCCTGTCCGCCGACGAGGTCGCGGACCTGGACGCGACAGCGGCGCGCATCGGCGTACACGGCGACCGCTACAACGAGCAGCACATGGGCTTTGTCGGTCGGTGACCCGGGTCAACTTCGCCGGGCCGGGGAGCGTCGATGACGCTTGTCCTCGCGGACCTCGTCGACCGCCTCGTCAAGGC